>CACMOQ010000001.1 GCA_902615445.1 uncultured Pelagibacteraceae bacterium
TTTTTTTTCATTATTAAAGAAATTGAATTCTATCAATAATTTATTGATAAATATAGTCTCTAGTAACAGGAGTTGATTGATAATTTTTTGTAAGTTGAAATTGATATACAACTTGATCACCCCATTTAAATGCCATTTCACAACCCGTTAAGTAAAACTCCCACATCCTAAAAAATTTTTCGTCAAACATTTGTGTGATCTTTTGTTTGTTTTTAATACAATTTTCTTTCCAATGTCTTAATGTGTGAGAGTAATGAAGTCTTAAAACCTCTATATCTGTAACGATAAGGCCCGCTTTTTCAATCGGGCTGGTAACTTCACTTAAACTCGGTGTATACCCACCAGGAAAAATATATTTTGTTATCCAGGGATGTGGGTCTCGAGGAGGATCAACAGATCCGATTGTATGTATCAATGAAACTCCATCATCTTTTAATAAATTTTCAATTTGATTAAAAAATTTTTTATAAAATTTTCTTCCTACATGCTCAAACATTCCAACACTTACTATTCTATCAAATTTTTCTTTAAGTTCTCTATAATCCATCAATCTAAATTTTACTTGATTTTCTAAATTCATTTCTTTTGATTTTTTTTCACAAAAATTAAATTGATTTTCTGATAAAGTAATTCCAGTAACCTCACAACTTGCACTTTTTGCTATATCAAATGCTAATGAACCCCAGCCACAACCTATGTCTAAAACTTTTTGATTTTTTTTGATATTTAATTTTTTTATAATATGTTGAATTTTATTATTTTGAGCAACTTCTAAACTATCAGTCTCTTTTTTGAAATAAGCACATGAATATTGTCTCTTTGGATCTAGAAATAAATCATATAAATCATCAGAAATATCATAATGATGGGAAACATTCATTTTAGATTTTTTAATAAAATTAAAATTTGTTAAGTATCTGTAAGATCCTCTAAGTTTATTTATTATGTAACTAAAAAAATTCAAAGGCCCTCTTCCGAAATTCATTAATGCTAAATCTAAAAAATCACTTAAATTTCCATTTTCTATAATCAAATCTCCTTCAGTGTATGCTTCACCGAAATATAAGTCGGGATGTAGCAAAAGTTTGTAATGAAGCTTTTTATTCAAAAGTTTTATTTTCATAGGCTTTTCTCCAGGATTGCCTATTATATAATCTTTCGAGTCAGCGTCAGTTAAGATGAAACCGCCTTTTTTAAAAATTTTATTTAAGAAACTTGCAAGATACATTTTATGCCGCGAGAGGTGGTTTATTCGTAAAATTTAAATTTTTCAGAGCTTCAATTAAATTTTTTTGATCACTTTGATTTAAGATACTTAAAGGTGGTAGAACATTTTTATAAATTTCATTTTCTTGTGAACAAAAACTATGTAATCCTGAAATCAAATTATATTTATCAAAAATAGCCCTTACTTGGCATAATTTTTTATTATTTAATTGTTTTGCTCCTGAAAAAAAATCGTCATAAACTTTTCTTGAAAGCGCTGCTGTTACATTGCACGTAGCTGTTATTATACCTGAGCATCCCAATTCTAAGCCTTTTAATAATTTAAGTTCAGAACCAGGAAAAATAGAGAAATTTTTTAATTTCAAATTTTCATATAAGTTATAAGAGCTGTCTTTAACCCCTACGATTTGATCAGGAAACCTTTTAACAAGCTCATTTACACATTTTATGCTAAATTTGTATCCAGATAATTTCTCAAAGTTGTAAAGAATAATTTTAGATTCAGGAACGGCCTCTATAATTTTTTTGTAAAACTCCATGACCTCAATATCACCGTATTTGTAATAAGCTGGTGGCATTATTAAAAATTTGTTAAAATTTAAAGAGCTCGCAATTTTAATTAAGTTAATAGTTTCACCAAGGGAATTTAAACCAGTACCAATCAGATGTTTGTCTTTATATTTACTCTCTGAGAGTTTATTTAATAAGTTGATTTTTTCTGAAATTGAAATTAATTGTGCTTGTCCGGTACTACCAAATATTGCTGTTCCATGACAACCTTGATCAATGAGGCTTTCCGCATGATTGATTGTTTTTTCGATATTAAGACTTAAATCTGGATTGATAACAGACATTGTAGCAGCAAAAATTCCACTTATTTTTGTCATAATAAAATTTTATGTAAAAAGTATAGTTATAAAAGTTTATAAATACCATATGAAAATATTAGCAGTACAAAGCAGGAAGGGTATTGGTGATAATATTATTTTTTTACCATTTATTAAGGCATTATCTAACAAATTCAATTCGCCTATAAGTTTACTTGTTAAAAAAAATTCTAAAGCTGATCAATATTTATATCAAACAAGTTATATTGACAAAATAATCTTTTTAGAAAGGGATAACGAAATCAAAAATAGACATGATGGTCTTTTAGGAAGTTTAAATTTAATTAAAGATATTAAAAAATTTAATTTTGATAAAATTATCATTTTTAATTCATCTCTAAGATATAATTTAATTGCAAAATTTTCAGGGATTAAAGAAGTGTTTCAATATCCTTTATTCCAAAAAAAACAACAACACATAACTGAAACTCCGAAAAAATTTATAAAAGAAAAATTTGAATTAACGGTTAAAGATGATCCAGAGATAGAAATAGATGATATGATAGCTAAAGAAACGATTGAAAAATTTCAAATTGATAAAAAAAAAATTAATATTCTTTTAGGAATAGGGGGCTCTGGTCCAACTAAAAGAATTCCTGCTACTACTTTTATTAAAGTGATTGATAAAATATCAAAAATAAAAAATTGTAAATTTTTTCTTGCAACAGGAAAAAACGAAGAAGAACAAGTTATTTTACATGATATCTTAAGCTCAGAATTTAGAGGTCTTTGTAAACCATTAGACGATTTTTCACTCAGAGAAATAATGCCATTAATAAAAAATTGCAACTTATCAATCTGCAATGACACTAGTTTTAGTCATTTATCTGCAGCACTTGGTGTAAAGACTATAACTTTAATGGCAGACACACCATTAATTTATGGTAATTATAGCTCGAAGATGTTTCCAATAATCCCTGATGGAGAAGAGACAGTCTCACATAATACCTTGGGTAAAGAAAAAATTAGTTCTCAAAAAATATTTGATAAATTTATAGAATTAATCAATTAGGAAATATCTTTTAATACAATATCTTTTGCCTCATTTACTATTGAAGATAATCGAGAAGTTTCTGGTGAAACGTCAGGGTGGATTTTTTTTTGGATTTTAACATAAGCTTTGTTTACATCTTCTTTTGTGATTTTTTTATTCATATCTAAATTTAAAATTTTATATGCTTCTGAAAGTGAGATAGATGAGACATTATTTGAATTTGATTGATTAAATGAAAATCTTCCAGATCTTCTTAAAGTTTGAATTAATCTAAAGAGCGATATAATTTGAAAAATAGACATTCCCTTTAATTTTAAAAGCGCCAAACTAGCTAGCGTAAGGGGTAAAGTTAATAAAAATTTGCCACCAATAGCAAATAAAACTGATAGAATTATTAATCCAATAATTATCAAAAACCTTAAGGTTTTTGATATTTTTTTAGACGAAATATTGGTGATAAATTTCAACAGAAAATAAAAAATAGTCAATATTAATACTGTATAAATTATTATATTCATATAATCCTTCTCGATTATGAAAGTACCACATCTTAGAAAAAAACCAGAAATAAAATCTTGTCACAACACTACATGGGAAGACAATTATAGCTGGATACATCAAAAAAATATTTTAGAGGTTTTAAAAGACAAAAATAAATTAGATCCTGAAGTTAAAAGGTATTTAAACGAAGAAAATGAGTACACTAATCATCATCTAAAAGACACAAAGGATTATCAAAAAAAATTATTTGATGAAATTAAAGCACGAATTAAACTTGATGATGAGTCTTTACCTTTTAAAGATCATACCTTCGAATACTGGACAAAGACAACTTCTGAAGGAAATTACTCTATTAAATTAAGAAAAAAAATAGGTGCAAATGAAATTGAGGAAATATGGAACGGAGATAAAGAAAAAGAAAAATTAGGTGTAGAATATTTTGGTATTGGAGATCTTGAGGTAAGTCATAATGATAAATATTTAGCTTACTCTCTTGATATTAAAGGATCAGAGTACTTTTCAATATTTATCAGAGAGATAGCTAACAATAAAATAATCTCTAAAGAAATCACCGACACATCCGGAAGCATACTTTTTAGCCTGGATAACAAATATATTTTTTACTCAAAATTGGACAAAAATCACAGAGCAAGAAAAATTTTTAGACACGAGATAGGAAATTTTCAAAATACCGATGAACTAATTTTTGAAGAAAAAAGTGATGCTTTTACAGTTGGAATAGCCTTAAGTTCAGATGAAAAATACTATTTTATCTCAACTTCTGACCACAATACTTCAGAGCAATATTTCTTCAAAGCCGATGAAAAAAAACCAAAACCAAAACTGATAAAAAAAAGAGAAAAAGGTATTTTATACTCTATTAATTCTTGGGATAATAAATTTTATAATCATACGAACGAAGAGGCAGAAGATTTTAAAATAGAAATTTCAGAAAGTCTTGAAAATCAAAAATGGAAATCTTTTATAAAACCAAAAAATGAGGTTTTAATTGGAAGCTGTATCTTTTTAAAAAATTGGATAATTCGATCTGAAACATCTAACGCGTTAGATAAATTATTCATAAGACATATATCAAAAGAGTCGGAGGAAGAATTAATTATTTCTGATGAAAAAGTTTGTGTTCCAAATATTTCTTTACGGCAAAAGGATAGAGATACTGATGAAGTTTATATTGGTTACTCTAGCCCAAAAACTCCGTCGCGAGTTTACTTATATAATCTCTCAAAAAAAACTAAAAAATTGGTTAAAGAGCAGATAATTCCCTCAGGACATAATCCTAACGATTACGTTGTTGAAAGAATTGAATTTGAATCTCATGATGGAAGATTAGTGCCTCTTACTATAACCAGGCATAAAAAAACGAAGCTAGATGGATCAGCTAATTTATTACTATACGGATATGGTTCTTATGGAAATTCAATGAGTCCAAGTTTTTCCTCAACACGATTAAGTTTAATAGATAGAGATATAATTTGGGCAACTGCACATATAAGAGGTGGAATGGAAAAAGGTATGAAATGGTGGAAAGAAGGAAAGCTTACTAATAAAAAAAATACTTTTGAAGATTATATATTTGCAGCAGAATACTTAATTAAAAATAAATATTCTAGTCAAGGAAAAATAATTGGTATGGGCGGCTCTGCTGGAGGATTATTGATGGGTGCAGTGGTTAATCAAGCTCCAGAATTATTTCTAGGAATTATAATGGCAGTTCCTTTTGTTGACTCTTTAACTACTAATTTAGATCATTCTTTACCTTTAACAATTGGAGAATTTGATGAATTTGGAAACGCAAAAGATAACAAAGAACATTTTGATTATATATTTTCATATGCTCCTTATAACAATATTAAAAAAATGGATTATCCTCACATTCTTATCACGACAAGTTTAAGTGATAATAGAGTATTATTTGATGAACCAACAAAGTTTACTGCAAAACTCAGAGATTTTAAAACTGACAATAATTTATTACTTCTAAAAACAGAAATGAGCGCGGGTCATGGTGGTAAATCTGGAAGAGATGGTGCTATAGAGGAAATTGCATTGGATTATGCATTCGCATTAAAGATATCGAAAAAAATTTGATAATCTGGCCTTGAAAAAAAATAATTAGCAACCAAATAAGTCTAGTAAGTCGCCTGATGGGACTTACATAAATTAACTTGCTTAATATAAGGAGGAAAAATGACAAGTAAGGACTTATCTATATTTAATTCTCTTAGGCCTTTTTCTATTGGTTTTGATGATATGTTCGACCAATTTGAAAATATGCTAGGAAATGGTGCTTTGACTATGCAGTCAAACTACCCACCATATAACATCAGAAAAACTGGAAAGGATAATTATGCTATAGAATTAGCTTTAGCTGGTTTTAACAAAAAAGATGTTGAGGTTGAGTTTGAGGATAATTTATTAACAGTAAGAACGAAACAGGTTAATAAATCTGAGGACAATAACACAGATGGTGAGATCATTCATAAAGGTATTTCTCAAAGACAATTCGTGCGATCATTTACTATTGCTGATGATGTAAAAGTTAATGGTGCTGAACTTAAAGATGGTCTTTTGACAATATCTTGTGAAAGAATTGTTCCAGAGCATAAGAAGAAAAAACTTATTGATATCAAATAAATAGACCTTGCTTGCGGAGATAACTTCTCCGCAAGTAATTTTTAAAAACATCCATTAGAAACAAATCCAATTACAATAGAATTAGAATTTATTTCAAATCTTCTCTCACATGGTATCCCGTACTTTTTAGTATTATATACTAAAATTAAATTCCCTTTTTCGTTTTTAAAATCTTCACTAGGAGCACCTAATTCCATTTTTAGTAAACCGGATGTTTTACCAATGTATTTAGTTAATTTTTGATTTTCTTTTTCAACAATCTCATCAGTTTTATTTTTAATAGTCTGACAGGCTGAGATAGTAAAAGACAAAACTAAAATTAAAATTATAGATTTGAGATTTCTCATTTAAACATGATAACAAGTAGGACAAACTATAAATATAAACTTCTTAGTTGTATTGTGTGAATAAGATAATAATTTACCGGGAATTTTTAGCGAGAATCAAATACTTAGAACAAACATAGGAGGAAAAATGTTAGATAAATATTTTAATTATAAAAAACATAAAACGAATTTCAAAACAGAAGTAATTGCCGGAGTTACAACTTTTTTAACTATGGCATACATAATGTTTTTAAATCCTTTCATACTATCAGGAGAATTCGCTGGTCCAGAAAAGGGTTTTTTTGATTTTGGTGCAGTCTTTACTGCTACTATTGTGGCTACTGCTCTCGCGTGTTTCATAATGGCCTTTTACGGTAAAACTTGGCCAATTGGTTTAGCCCCAGGAATGGGAATTAATGCTTTTGTTGCATTTGGTGTAGTTGCAGGTATGGGTTACACTCCTCAAGCAGCTTTAGGAGCTGTTTTGGTTGCAGGTGTTCTATTTTTGATTATTTCTTTAACGCCAATACGAGCATGGTTAATTAATTCTATCCCAAGAAGTTTAAAATTAGGAATTGGAGCTGGAATTGGTTTGTTTTTAGCAATTATTGGTCTTGAAATAATGGGAGTAGTTGCAGACCATCCTGTTACATTAGTCACTCTGGGAGATATAAAAAATCCACTTATCATTTTGGGATGTCTAGCATTTGTATCAATGATTGTGATGGAAAAACTTAATATTAAAGGAAATATTATTATTGGTATCATAGTCTTTAGCATTATTGCTTGGGCGTCTGGTCTTGCGAAATTCAACGGTGTAGTTGGAAGCATACCGCCAATGACTTACCTAATGGATTTTGATTTAACTGCAGCATTTACTGCTGGAATGTCCACGGTTATATTTACTTTATTATTTATAGACTTTTTTGATACAGCTGGAACTTTAACATCAGTTGCCAATGTTGCAGGTAAAGTTGATAAAAAAGGCAAGGTCCAAGATATTGAAAAAGCGATGATGTCAGATAGTGTTGGAACTGTAGCAGGTGCATTGATGGGTACTACCACAGTTACAAGTTATGTAGAGTCTGGAGCAGGAGTAAAAGCTGGCGGCAGAACTGGAATGACTTCCCTAGTGATAGGACTTTTATTTTTAGCTTGTTTATTTCTTTCTCCTTTAGCTACAAGCCTTCCTAAAGAGATAGATGGCGCAGCCCTACTATATGTTGCAGTTTTATTTGTTAGAAATATCACTGACATAGAGTGGGACGATATTGCTGAATCAGCTCCAGCAGTTTTAGCCATGATATCAATGCCATTGACATATAGTATAAGTAATGGAATTGCTTTAGCATTTATTTCTTATGCTTTAATCAAAATATTTACTGGTAAATTTTCAACAACTTCACCAGCAATTTGGGTTATTGCTATCTTAAGCTTTATAAGTTTTATTGTAGCTTAAAGAGTTTAAAAAAAAGGGCTAGTTTTACCTAGCCCTTTTTATTTTTTTCTATAATTTTTTTTATAGATATTTCTTCATAGTGCTCTGTTGGTTGAACAATCCAGGGATCAGAGTTCAATTTTATAGGACAAAAATCTGGTTCAAATGTTGATGATTTTTTTTTCCACAAACACGCTGTTTTTACCTCTTTTATAAAGTCTTTTGTTGGTCCATAGTTTTTTAACCATTCAATACTTTTATTAAGCGTTAATCCTGTGTCAGATAAATCGTCAATTAAGAGTACTCGTTTAAAATCCTCATTATTTGCTAAAGAACTTATTTCCCTTGCAAACATTAATTCTCCTTGCTTATCTTCAGTGCCTTTTCCGGAGTAACTTTGAATTACTATATAGGCTATTGGTAACTTTAAAATTCGTGACAAGATATCTATGATAGGTGCAGCACCTCTCATTATTCCAACGAGTACTGTTGGTTTATAATTTTGATGTATAAGTATTGCTAATTTTTCAACAATCTTGTTATATTCTTCAAAAGTGACTATTAATTTATTTGTCATTAAAATTTGGTATCACAAAAAAAAAATTAAAAAAGGAGAATTATGAAGGGTTATTGGGTTTGTATATATGAAAAAATCAATAATTTAGAAAAACTTAAGGAGTATGCAGGCAAAGCTAAGCCAGCTATAGAGAAATTTTCTGGTAAATTCCTAGTTAGAGGTGGAAAAAATAGAACTAATGATGGAGTTGACTCGCCCAGAACTGTTGTGGTTGAGTTTCCTAATTATGATACTGCCTTAAAGTGCTACGACTCAAAAGACTATCAAGAAGCTCATAATATTTTAAAAGGTCATGTCGTAAGACATCATCAGCTTGTCGAGGGTAATTAATACTGTATCGGCTCTGGATCAATACTACGCCAAAGATACCATGTTGCGACCGAACAATATGGTGAAAACCTTTTATTCAATAAGTTGATAAATGAATCTGGTGGTAAGTAATTCTTATTATAATTTTTTGAGATTGCTCTTAATAAGCCTATGTCTTGTATTGGCCAAATGTTTGGTCTGTTGTAAGTAAATAATAATATCATCTCAGCCGACCACCTTCCAATTTGTTTTAATTTAGAAAGATAAATTATCGCCTCTTCATCATTCATGCTGACAATAAGTTTTGGGTCAAAGCTATTATCTAATATTTGTTTAGATAAGCTTTTTATTCCATTAACTTTTTGTTTACTTAATCCACAACTTTTTAATTGAATTGAGGACAATTTTTTAACTGTTTTTGCGTTGATTTTATTCTTACATTTTTTTTTAAATTTTAGAAAGACTGAATTTGCAGCTGCTACACTTATTTGCTGTCCAATTATACTCTTGCATAATGAAAAGAAAATATCTCGTCTAGATGTTAATATTATCTCTGTAGGGCTTTCATATCTTTTAATTAATTTTGCCATAACTTTATCTTTTTGGGATAAATACCTTTTTGCTTTATTCCAATATTTAGGAATATTAGTCATTTAAAGGCTCAGGAGTAATAACTTTCTTTTTGTAAATCTCTCTTCTAAAAATTATTAATGTTGAAATTATTACTAAGAAAGCTCCAAAAAGTGTTTTGATTGTTGGAATTTCATCCCAAATTAAATAGCCAAAAATTATTGCAAAAACTAACGCTAAGTATTTAAGTGGAGTAACAAGTGAGACTTCTGAGTATTTGTAAGACTGACTTAACCACAAATTAGCAACTCCTCCAAAAATTCCAACAAAAGATAATAAAATCAAATGATTAAAACTTGGCATAACCCACCCTTGTGGAATAGTGAAAAAACTTAATATCATAATTGATAGAGAAAAATAAAAAGAAATTAACCATACTGGTTCGGTTGAGGAAAGTTGTCTGATTGTTATTGCTACATAAGAAAGTCCTAAACAAAAAATTATTGGAAAAATATAATAAATATTTAACTCACTTAGTCCCGGTTCTGTAATAATCAAAATTCCAATGAAACCTATAATTACTGCTAACCATCTGAAAATACCAACTTTTTCACTCAATAAAAAAATTGAGAAGATTGTAGTAAATATCGGTGCTGCAAATGATATACTTACAACTGTTGCTAAAGGTAATTCTCGCAATGCAATAAATATTGATACTAAAGCAATTAATCCAGAAGTGCATCTTAACAAATGTAAACCTGGTCTCTTAGTCTGATAAAAATTATGGAGCCTTTCCTTTGGAATAATAAAAAAATAAAAAATTATTCCAAAAAAGCCTCTAAAAAACAACACTTGCCCAATTGGATAATCAACAGACCATTTGACTATAATATCCATTAAAGAAAAGGCACAAATGGACATAAACATGTACAAAAAACCCAATTGATTTTTACTAAGCATATGAATAATTTGTAAATTAATTTATTTGATAATCAATGGAAATAGCAGTTTTAGCATTAGGATGTTTTTGGGGACCAGAAATTAAATTTAGTAAAATCGATGGAATTATCAAAACTGAGGTTGGTTATTGTGGTGGCGATAGCCCTACAACTACTTATAAAGAAGTATGCACAGGTAACACAAACCATGCTGAAGTTGTCAAACTTGATTTTGATGAAAAAATAATAAGCTATGAAAAGATTTTGAAAATTTTTTTTCAAATCCATGATCCAACCACTTTAAACTCTCAAGGGCCAGATTTCGGTACACAATACAGAAGTGAGATTTTTTACTTAAATGACAAGCAAAAAATTATAGCTGAAGAAGTGTTGAAAGATACAAATGAAAGATTATCAGGGAAAGTTGTTACAAAAATTTCTTTACTTAAGAATTACTGTACAGCTGAGGAATACCATCAAAAATATTTAGAAAAAAGATAAAATGTCTCTGGTAGAAACTGACTGGCTAGATCAAAATCTTAATGACGTCAAAATAATTGATTGTTCATGGCATTTGCCCCAAACTAAAAGAGTTGGTTTCGAAGAATATAAAAAAGTGCATATTCCAAATGCAATTTTTTTTGATCTAGATAAAAATTCAAAAAAAAATACTAGCTTACCTCATATGTTAGTAGAAAAAACAGACTGGGAAGAAATAGTATCTAAAATGGGAATTAAAAATGATGATAAAATCATCATTTACGATAACTCTGATGTTATTAGTTCATGTAGATGTTGGTTTAATTTTATTTATTTTGGACACAACTCTGAAATGGTCCATGTATTAAATGGGGGATTAAAAAAATGGATAAAAGAAAAAAGAAAAATTACTGAGGATTTTAAGAAAATTGAAATAAGTGAATACAAAGGATCAGAAAATAAAGCGTTGATAAAAAATATGAAAATGATTGATCAAAATATAGATACGCAAGAATTCAAAGTAATTGATGCAAGAAGCAGAGAAAGATTTGAAGGAAAAATACCAGAGCCAAGAAAGGGTTTACGAAGTGGTAACATAAAGAATTCTTGGTGTTTGCCTTTTACTGAATGTTTAAATGATGACAAAACTTTCAAAAACAAAAAAGATCTTCAAATGATTTTTGATGCTTATATAAAAAATAGTCAAGAAACAGAGATTGTTTTCTCATGTGGATCTGGTGTTACTGCATGTGTTTTGGCACTAGCTTATTCTTTAATAAATGATAAATATCGTCCATGTATTTACGATGGCTCTTGGGCTGAGTATGGGAAAATTTAAACGAATATGAAAAGATCTACAAAAATTATTTCTATTATATCAATATTTTTTTTGATTATAGCAAGTGTAATAATTGCGAGAGCAATGATTGGTAGCCACTTCAAAAAAAAATTCAGCAAACAACCACCCCCGGGAATAATAGTTACCGAGGTTAAAAAACATGAATTCTCTGAAAAAATTGAAACTTTTGGTACTGCTGTCTCAAAAAGATCTAAAACTTTTAAAATTAAGAAAGAAGATCTATATGAGGATTTGAAATTCAAAGATTTTGTAAAAGAGGGTGATATTTTAATAAAGCTTAAAAGTGGAAATATCTTAGCTCCTTTTGATGGTGTACTAGGATATACTGGCTTAACTGAAGATATACTTGTTTCTGACAATATATTCATAATAACACTAGACGATAACTCAACAATCTATTCAGATATAAAAATTCCTGAAAATTATTCTGCCTCTATTCAAAAAGAGTTACCTGTTGATGTGAGGATTTCAAGTTATAAAGATAAAATTTTTCAAGGTGAAATAGATTTTGTCTCAAGTAGAATAAATGCAGATACAAGAAGTTTATTATGTAGAATTAAAGTAAAAAATGAAAATTTAGAATTAATTTCAGGATCTTTATTAGAAGTGAGTATTAAATTTAATTTAAGAAATTCTGTAGGAGTGCCAGATACGAGTATTATGGTAGAAGGTGATAAATCATTTGTCTATAAAATTTCAGACAAAAATATCGCAAATAAAATAAATGTCACTACAGGGATTAGATTTAATAAAAATATTGAAATTATCTCTGGGTTAAATGAAGGGGACATTATAGCAGCCGAAGGTCTAAAAAAAGTTCGACCTAAAGGGAAAATTAAACCTATAATCAAATAAATGTTCATCACTGAATTAAGCATTAAAAGACCGACAGTATCCTGGGTAATGTCTCTAATTTTAATTATTTTTGGTTTATTCGTTTTTTGGAAATTACCTGTTAGAGAGCTACCAAGTGGTATTCAGCCGCCTGTTGTTCAGGTACAAGTTGATTACAAATCTGCTTCAGCTTCTATTGTAGATCAAGAAATAACTCAAGTAGTAGAAGATGTCATCGGTGGTGCAGAAGGTATAAAAAATATTGATTCTAAATCAGAGAATGGAAGAAGCACGATAAACATTGAATTTGATACAAGCATAGATTTAGATAATGCTGCGAATGATATTAGAGAGCGTGTAGCAAGGATTACTGACAATCTTCCCTCTGAGTCTAATCCTCCCCAAATATTAAAAAGAGCAGCAGGCTTTACAACAACAATGTGGTTATCTTTGTCATCATCAACTTGGAGCGATTTAGAACTAGGAGATTACGCTGAGCGTTTTTTAATAGACCAATTTTCTAGTGTAAAAAATGTTGGGAGAATAAGAGTTGGAGGATTAAGAGAGCTGAGTATAAGAGTATGGGTTGATCCAATTAAATTAGCAGCAAATGACCTGACTATACAAGAAGTTGAAATCGCATTACGTGGGGAAAATATAAGTCTACCAGCCGGAACGCTAGAAGCAGATAATATTGATCTTACTTTAAATTTAGATAAATCTTACAACGATATTGAGTCCATTAAACAATTACCTATAAAAAAAAATGACAACAAGGTTATTTTATTATCAGATGTTGCAAATATAGAATTCGGCCCAGTTTCAGAAAAAACTCTTTTTAAAGCTCAAACAAAAGATCAAATAAACTTAAAAACTGTTGGAATAGGTATTTATGCAAAAAGTGGGGCTTCCACAGTTGAACTTTCAAAAAATGTTAAAAAAAAAATCATTGAGGTTAAAAAGTCTTTGCCTGAAGAACTAGATTTAAGAGTCTCTTTTAATAGGGCAAATTATGTTGAAGCGGCCATTGAAGAAGTTTACAAAACCCTCATAATTGCTTTTGTTTTAGTTGTATTAATAATTTACTTATTCTTAGGAAGCCTGAAAGCAGTAGTGGTACCTGCCATTGCTTTACCTGTTAGTTTAATAGCCTCATTTTTAGGACTTTATATATTTGGATTATCAATAAATATTTTTGTTCTCTTAAGTTTTATCCTGGCAATAGGCATTATTACTGACGACTCGGTGATTATGACAGATGCAATATACAGAAGGATAGAAAACGGAGAAACACCTTTAGTGGCAGCATATAGAGGTTCTAAACAAATTTCATTTGCGATAGTAGCCACAACTTTAATTTTGGTAGCTGTTTTTTTACCTCTGATTTTTATAGAGGGTATAACAGGAACGTTGTTTAAAGAAACTGCCATCGCATTATCTTTTTCAATTATTATATCCTCTTTCGTAGCACTGACCTTATCGCCAATGCTTGCAAGTAAATTTTTAAACAAGAAAAAATCTAAGAAAATTTTTGTTCAAAAATTTGATAAAATTTTTTCTAGTTTTTCAAATTTTTATGAGGATTCATTAGAAGTTGTTGTAAATAAAGCTAAATCAGTTGGTGTTTTCATAATATTTATAATGATCACATCAGCGTTATTATTTAATTTTTCAAAGAAAGAATTGTTGCCTATGGAGGACCGTGGGGCTTACTTAATTATTGGAGCAACAGATGAGGGAAGTTCATTTGAGTATACTCAAGAGCAAGCTCAAAAGGTTGAGGCAAGGTTGCTTCCGCTCCTCCAAGCTGAGAATAGTCCATATTCAAGATTTATAATGAGAGTTCCAGGTTTTGGAAATTCTGCGAATTCATATAATAGTTTTATAATTATTGCTCTCCTCGATGATTGGAAAAAAAGGGAAAAAAGTCAGCAAGTTGTCCTTAGAGAGGCAATTGGAAAAATTGTAACTTTACCACAGGCTTTAGCATTCCCTATATCGCCTCAATCAATAAGAGTATCCAACTACAACAAACCTGTTCAGATGGTAATCTATGGAAATACTTATGATGAACTAGAGTTAATACAAAAAAAAGTAATTAGAGCACTCAGATCTAATAAAAATTTATCAAGAATTGAGTCAGATTACAATCGGAATAAACCTGAAGTAAAATTAGTTGTAAACAAAAATAAAGCTAAAGATCTAGGAGTTTCAACTAAAACAATAGGTGAAACGCTTGAGACTTTATACGGTGGCAAAAAGATCACAACCTTTAATAAATTAGGCAAAGAATACCCAATAATTGTTCAGCAATACATATCTGATAGAAGAAACAAAGATGGAATTTCTAAAATATTTGTGCGTTCCGAAACAAACACAAAACTGATTTCCATGGCAAATCTTATAAGTTTTAAGAATGAAGGAACTGCTAAACAACTAGCTCGATATAACCGACAAAGAGCAGTGACTATCTCGGCAAACATAAATGAAGGCTATACTTTAACTGAAGCAATAAAGTTCTTTGAAAATGTAATGTCCGATATAGCCCCAAAAAATCAAATTACTTGGAAGGGAAAATCTGAGGAAATTAAGGAAACGAGTAATGAATTATTTATTATATTTGCTTTAGCCTTACTGACTGCTTATTTAGTAATGGCTGCAACATTCAACTCTTTTATACATCCATTTATAATAATATTGACTGTCCCATTGGCTATTTTTGGAGGATTAGTATTTATTCTTTTTTTAAATAGTTCAGTGAATATTTTTTCTCAAATCGCTTTGATCATACTGATAGGAATTTCAACAAAAAATAGTATTTTAATTGTCGATTATGCTAATCAAATAAGAGCAACAGGAAAAAATATTATTTCAGCAGTTAAAGAAGCGTGTTTAATAAGATTTAGACCTATAATAATGACATCATTAAGTACAATGATCGCGATGTTACCTTTAGTTATAGGAAATATTGGCCCAGGTGCTGGGGAAGGCTCGAGATTAGCAGTAGGTTCAACAATCTTAGGAGGAATGATAATTTCAACATTTTTTACTTTATATGTTACACCAACAATGTATCTAGCATTAGCTAAAAATACTAAAAGAATTGACTCGGTTGATTTAGAGCTAAAGAGAGAATTGTTTAAAAAATAATATATTTATTATTATTAAGATTATTTTTACATCCAGACAGTTGTTTTTTATAAATATTAGACTGTTTCTCTACTTTTTTGGCTAATTTTATCACTTTTTTATTTTTTTTATAATATTTATAATTTCCCCATCCCTCATGATAAGCAAGATACTGTCTAAATGCATCTTTTTTTGAAATTTTAAGAATATTTTCAGTTTTACTTGTATACCATCCAATAAAATCAACGCTATCCTTAAATCTCGCTCTTGTTGCAAATTTATTTCCTGTTTCTTTTTTATACTGTTCCCATGTCCCTCTAACTGCCTGTGAATATCCAAATGAGCTTGAGGGTCTTTTAAAAGGTATTACTTTAAAAATTTTTTGTCTTGGAGGCTTAGCTAACCAGTCAAAATCGGATTCCATTTTAATTATTGCTAATTGAATATATATTGGTGTACCCCATTCTCTCTCTACCTTTTTGGTATGTTTGTACCAGAGATATCTTTCATTAAAAATAGAACAGCTATTAGCTGTATTATTAGGCATTGATGAGCATCCAGTTAGTAAAAATATAATTAAGATTAATAATTTATTTTTTAAAATAACCATATTTCTTTATAAGAATATTACTTATAATTACAATAAAGACACCTAATAAATTTCCTAATAAATCTGACCACTCAAAGCTTCTCCCTGGAATAATTAAATGAAATGTTTCTAAGATAATCGAAAGAAGAATTAGATAAATTGCTAACAATCTAATATGTTTTTTTTTTATAAAGCTTAAAAAACCTATTATTGAAATTAGAGTAAAGACATAAAAGTGATTCGAGGATATAAAAAAATCTGGTGTTAGTTGCGGTTGAATATTTTTATTATCATATATAATTATCCCCAATAAACTTCCAGGAAAAAGATACAAAAATATCAAAATAACGTTTAAAAAATAAAAAATTATTTTAAATTTGGAAAAAAAATTAGTCATTTAATTATATAGTTTTATTTATAAATATATTTTAAAAATAACAACATGAGTTTTTTAATACTAGTAAGACATGGTCAAAGTGTTTGGAATCTTGAAAATAGATTTACTGGCTGGGTAGATGTTGACCTTACTAAAAATGGAATGTTAGAGGCTGAAAAAGCAGGTTTTTTAATCAAAAATAAAAATATTAAAATTGATAAATATTTTTCATCTCTACAGTTAAGAGCAAATAATACTTTAAAGATAATACAAAAAATTTTAAATGATGAGCATGATTTCCCTAGAGCGTGGCAACTAAATGAAAGACACTATGGAGCCTTAACTGGTCTTAATAAAATAGAAATGGCTCAAAAAATTGGTGAAGATAAAATATTTGAGTTTCGAAGATCCTGGGACACAAAACCTGAACCACTAGATAAAAAAAGCCCTTATCATCCTTTTAATATTGAAACTTACAAAAATATACCAAAAGAAATAATTCCAGACACCGAGTCACTGAAAGATACATATGAAAGGGTTCTCAAATACTTTCATGATGAAATTGAAAAAATACTTTTAAATAAGAATGTATTAGTTTCAGCTCATGGCAATTCAATAAGAGCATTATGTAAGTATTTATTTAAACTAGATAGTTCTCAAATCTCTAAGTTAGAAATACCAACAGGGAATCCTCTCGTAATAGAGTTCGATGATAAATTCAAAATAAAAAATTGTGAATACTTAGATAAAGAAAGATCTAGAGATCTTCTAATTTTCTAAAAGTTTCTAAATTTGTTAGATGATAAAATTGATTAACACTTTCAAAACCATTTAATTCCTTATTTTTCAGCAATTCATTCCAAATTTCAGTGACAGAGAAATTTTTAACTTCATATTTATTAAATAAATTTTTATTTAAAATTTGGCAGCCAATATAAATAAAGTTTGTTGTATCTTCTCTGTATATTAAATTATCTTTAAGATTAAAATCACCTGAGAGATTTTTATCAAAACTCAGTGTCTTATTGGTAAGTAGAAGAGCGTTGTTAAGCTTATTTGAAAAATAAAAATTCTGCATTTTAATAATTTCTTCATGATAGGTCTTATTCCATAGTGTGTCAGGATTAAAAATGATGAAATCCTCATCAGAAGATTTTTTCATCATATTTAATATCCCGCCACCTGTATCCAAAATTTCTTTACCATCTTCAACTATCTGAATTTCGATTTGAAAATTTTTTTTTTTAATAAAGCTAATTATTTGATCACTTAAATGAAATGTATTTAAAAAAATTTTTTTAATACCAAGTTTAATAACTAAGTTAATACAGTTTTCCAATAATGTAACATTATTAAGTTCAAGGAGTGGTTTTGGAATTTTTTCTGTCAATGGATTTAACCTCTTACCAAAACCTGCGCACAGTATTAGAGCTGTTCTAATTTGCATTTAATTCTTTTTTAAAATTTTGATTTAAAAGTTTTTTTAATTCTGAAAAAATTTGATTATCAATTCTAATACGAATTAACTCCCAAGCTCTAGGAATTAATTTTGAATAACCCTTTTTGCCATCTCTTATTGCAAGACGAGTAAATATTCCAATAATTTTGAGATTTCTCATAACTGATAAAATATCGAAATCGTTTTTAAATTTTGATTTATTCAAATTATGTTGTCTATCGATATAATATTTGTAAATTTTATTTTTGAATGTGATTGGAGTTTTCAATCTTACATCATCTACTAAAGAAGCTAAATCATATGCTTTATTTCCGATCAGAGCGTCCTGGCTATCTATTACTCCAATTCGATTATTTACTAACATTAAATTGGATATATGAAAATCTCTATGAACAAAAACGTTATTTTTTAATTGGAGGTTGGAAATTAATTTTTTAGTTATTCTTTTAAAATTCTTATTAAATTCATCTCTTTTTTTTTTTATTAGTTTTTTTTTAGTATACCAGTCACAAAATAACTGAGCTTCTTTTAAAAGAATTAAATTATCATATTTTGGTATTATATATTTTTTTTTTTTAAAATCTTTAATACCTTTATTTTTTATAGATTGTATTTGCATCAAAGTTTTTAATATTTTCTTAAAATATTTAACTTTATTATCTTTTTTTTTTAATAAAATTTTAAAAATTGTATTATCACCGAAATCTTGAATTTCTATATAACCCTTTTTATAGTTTTCCTTGTATAAATTTGGAGCTAGTATTTTATTTTTATTTAAAATTTTATTAATTGCGTCATACACAACCAAATTTTTAAATTTTTCTTTCTTTGCAAAAACTACGATAGAGCTTTTATTTTTGATTTTATTTCGAAAAAACTTTCTAAAAGATGCGTCTCCTTCGATTGGTTTTAAATTTTGAAACTTATACATTTGATTTATATTTAATTAAGACCCTTAACTTGAACTGTTCTTATTTGATAATCATTCTCATATGTAAAAGTCAATTCTATCAGATTTTTTGGTTTTTCTTGAATTAATTGTGGCCATTCAATTAAAGTGATTGATCTAGAACTATCATCAAATAAACCTAAATTTTTTACTTCATTTACAGATTTAAGTCTAAATAGATCATAATGATTTATTTTTATCTGCTTAATTTTATACTCGTTCAATATATTAAAAGTAGGACTGGTTACCTCAGATGGTTCTAATTTGTTTTTCTTTTCAATAATATTAATCAAATATTTTACAAATGTGGTCTTACCTACACCAATCTCACCGTATAAGAAAATTATATCTCCAACTTTAATTTTTGTTGAAAGCGTATCAGCAAATTCTTTTGTTATATTTTCTGAGTTTAATTTAATTTTTGTGCTCTTAGTAGCGGTAAGCATCTGGTTTATATGGGCCTTCAACTTTAACACTAATATAATCTGCCTGATCCTTTGATAACTTAGTCAACTTTGCACCTACTTTTTTAAGATGTAATGTGGCAACTTTCTCATCCAAGTGTTTTGGCAATACATAAACTTTTTTTTCGTAATTTTTAGAGTTATTCCATAATTCGATTTGTGCAATAACTTGATTTGTAAATGAAGCGCTCATAACAAAGCTAGGGTGTCCTGTTGCACAACCTAAATTTACTAATCTGCCCTCTGCAAGTAAGATTATTCTTTTTTTACTTGGTAAAGTTATTTCGTGTACTTGAGGTTTAATTTCATCCCATTTATAATTTTTAAGTGCATCAACCTGTATCTCATTATCAAAATGTCCAATATTACATAAAATAGCCCGATCTTTCATTTCTCTCATGTGATCAGCTGTAACAATATCTTTATTGCCAGTTGCAGTAACAACAATATCTGCTTCACTTATCATATCGTCCATCGTTACTACTTCATATCCTTCCATAGCTGCTTGTAATGCACATATTGGATCTGTTTCTGTAATCATTACTCTTGCACCTGATTGTCTTAAAGATGCTGCACTGCCTTTTCCAACATCTCCAAACCCCGCTACAATTGCTACTTTTCCTGACATCATTACATCTGTAGCTCGTTTAATTCCATCAACTAAACTCTCTCTACATCCATAGAGATTATCAAATTTTGATTTTGTAACAGAGTCATTAACATTAATTGCAGGCACTAACAAAGTTTTCTCCTTTTCCATTTTTTTTAACGCTAATACACCTGTGGTGGTCTCCTCAGATAATCCTTTTACATCTTTCATTAAATCTTTATATTCTTTATGCATTAAAGCTGTTAAATCTCCTCCATCATCCAGAATCATGTTTGGTTTCCAATCTTTTTTACCTTCGATAGTTTGTTTAACGCACCACCAATATTCGTCCTCTGTTTCACCTTTCCATGCATATACTGGTATTCCAGCTTTTGCTATTGCTGCTGCTGCGTGGTCCTGAGTTGAGAAAATATTGCAAGATGACCATCTCACCTCAGCTCCAAGATGAACTAACGTTTCAATTAACACTGCTGTTTGTATTGTCATGTGTAGACAGCCAACAATTTTTGCTCCTTTAAGAGGATGTTTTCCAACATACTCTTCCCTCAAAGCCATCAATCCAGGCATTTCACTTTCAGCTATTGAAATTTCTTTACGTCCAAATTCTGCTTGAGATAAATCTTTTACTTTGAAATCTTCCATGATGGATCTTCTAACAATAAAGAATTAATTAATCAATAGAACTCTTTAAACTTTAGGGAACTCTATTTCAATTTTTGCTCCTTTTTGATCAGTTCTATTGGAAGCTTTAATTGTAGCATTATGCAAATCCACTAAATTTTTTACTATATTCAAACCTAATCCAGAGTGTTGTCCAAATTTATCAGGCCTATTACTATAAAATCTATTGAAAATCTTTTTTGTATCTTTTTCTATAAAACCTTTACCTTCGTCAAGTATATTCACAATCACATTGTCTTTGTCTGATTTAAATATTTTTACTAAAACTTCTTTCTTATCCTCACTAAATGATACTGCGTTATCTAAAAGATTTGCTATCATCTGCTCAATTCTATTCTCAATTCCATTAATCAGATATTCTTTTTTTTGATCATTTTTAAAAGAAATTTTTATTCCTCTCTTTAATTTATAAAGATTATTAAAATCATCTACAACAGACTTTATAATCGGTTCAATATCTATTTTTTTAATATTCTCCTTACTAAGTGCAACTTCATCCTTTAACATTTGAGAGTAATCAGTAATTAGTCTTTCAATTCTTTGAACATCATGACTTAGTATATCGATCAATTTAATCCTTTGAGCAATGTCATTTGTGTCATGTAGAATTTCTGAAGCACTTTTTAAAGAAGCAAGTGGATTTCTTATTTCATGGACCAGATCAGTAGAAAAATTTTCAGCATGTCTTATTCTTTTTTGCAGTTCAAGCGTCATGTCATCTAAAGAACTAGACAATAAACCAAGCTCGTCATTTCTCAGTTTTAAGTTGTCTATATTTGTTGTTTTTTGTTTTTTATCTTTAATTGTTTTTGTATAACTAACTAGATTTTTAATTGGTTTTAAAAAATATCTATTCAAAACAAATGAAAAAATTAATATTACTATACCTACAGCAATAGCAGTTCTGACGATAAAAGTTTTTCTCTCATCAATCGCTGCTTTTATATCATTAGCATTTTCGCTTATAGCTAAATAACCAATATTTTTACCATTTTGCATTACATTTTTGATAGTAATTAATCTGAATTTATTAAATTCTTCTTGAGTGAATGTAAATGGAATTCCAAAATCTTTTGAAGTAGAATAATTTAACAGTACATCATTCAAAGAAACTGTTTTTTTTTTTCCAATATCAATATTTTTCTTTTCTACTATTTCTTTTGATTTCTTCTCGTTTAAAGTTTCTAATTCTATGATATCAAGTCTTGAAGAAAATGATCTAGGATCCAGATCTAATGTATCTGTGTCACCGACTAAATTTAAATTATTGTCAAAAAATATTACTCTATCAAGATTCTGAAATAAAAATCTTGTAGACAATAAAAATCGTCTAATATCTTCCTCAACAAAGTTAACATTTAGTCTTATTAAATTACTAATTGTATTATTAATTACTTCAATGTGATTAGAGGATTTTTTTTTTATCAGGTTTGGTTGCACATTTTTTATATAAATAAATGTAAATAATCCAATAATTGTAAAAAAAATTAAATTAATAAATAGAAATTTTTTTAGTATAGATAAATCTTTAAGTATTTTGTTGAACATCAGCTAACATTCCACCTATAACCACTCCCATATCTTGTTTCAATAGCTGAAAATTCAGGATCAACCTTTTTAAATTTTTTTCTAATTCTTTTTACGTGACTATCGATTGTTCTATCTTCAATATCTGTATCTTCTCTATAGGCTATGTCCATTAATTGTCCTCTCTCTTTGATAATTCCAGGTCTTTTAGCCAATTCTTTAACTAACAAAAATTCAGTGGTTGTTAATTTATCTGGTAACTGTTTACCGTCCCATTCACATTCAAGTTGGGATGGATCCAACTTTAATTTACCATGAGATATAATACTTTTATTTTCTTCAATGGTGTCCTTGGTATCTTTCTTTCTAAGTTGAACTCTTATTCTCTCAATGAGCACTTTAATAGAAAAACCTCCTGATTTTTTTACAAAATCATCAGCACCCAATTTTAATCCAAGTAACTCATCAATTTCGTCATCCTTGGATGTTAGAAAAATTACTGGTAAAGAGGTTTTTTTTCTTAATTTTTTTAGTAACTCTTCACCATCCATTTTAGGCATCTTAATATCAACTATTGCAAGATCAGGGGGTGTTCTTGTTAGACCTATTAGCGCGCTTTCACCATCAATATATGTCTGAACTTTAAATCCCTCTTTCTCCAACGCAATACTTAAACTTGTCAAAATATTACGATCATCATCTATTAATGCGATTACTTGTTTATGCATAGCACAGTATAAAAATACTAAATTGTTCTAATTTGGGCAATCAAATTAAATTAATGAAGTTCACCCCAATTATCACCTATATTTAAATCTACAGTTAATGGTATTGAAAATGAGTGGTGTTCGCTTTTAACTACACTAGACATTTCTTCGATTATAATTTTGCTGATTCTTTTCACTTCTTCTTTAGAGGTTTCAAAAATAAGCTCATCATGAATTTGAAGTAACATTTTCGTTTTTTTATTTTTTTGCTCTTTAAGTTTTTTATCAAGCCTGATCATCGCCAATCTCATAATTTCAGACGCAGATCCTTGAATTGGAGCATTTATGGCTGCACGTTCTTGGAAGTTTCTAACATTATAGTTTTTGTCATTGATGTTTATGAAATGAGATTTTCTTCCGAAAATATTATTCACATAACCACTTTTTCTACAAAATTTGATTGTTTTATCCATATATATTTTTATTTCTGGAAACTTAGCAAAATATGCATTCAAAAAATCCTCAGCGTCTTGATTAGATACGTTTATTTGTTTGGCTAACCCATATTGAGAGATACCGTAAATAATACCAAAGTTTATTGCTTTTGCTTTTCTTCTTTGATCTTCATTTACTTTATTGATACCAATATTAAATATCTGGCTAGCTGTTAAAGAATGAATATCCTCATTATTTCTAAAAGCTTTTTTTAATTCTTTAACGTCAGCTAAATCAGCTAAAATTCTCATTTCAATTTGATTGTAATCTGCTGAAATTAAAGAGAGACCCTTTTCTGCAATGAATGCTTTTCTAATATCCTTGCCGTCCTCAGACTTTATGGGAATATTCTGTAAATTTGGATCACTTGAAGCTAGTCTTCCTGTTGTAGTCGCTGCAAGTAAAAAGGACGTATGTATTCTTTTAGTTTTTGGATTAATATGCTCTGGTAGAGTGTCTGAATAAGTATTCTTTAATTTTGAGATTTGCCTCCAATCTAAAACTAATTGTGGAAACTTATGGCCTTTAAAAGCTAAATCCTCTAATACTGATGCACTCGTTGCAAAGCTTCCTTTTTTGGTTTTTTTTAAGTCTGCAATCTTAAGATCATTATACAAAATCTCACCAAGCTGTTTTGGAGATGCAATATTAAATTCTTTTTTTGATATTTTATAAACTTCACGTTGAATTTTTTCAATTTTTTTCCCAAATTTTGAAGACAGAGTCTTAAGAAAATTATTATCAATTTTAACACCTTCTATTTCCATATCAGCTAAAATTTTTATCATTGGTTTTTCAAATGTTTCGTAAATATTGATCATTTTCTCATCTTTCAAACTTTTATTGAATTTTTTATATAATCTTAAGGTAACATCAGCGTCTTCTGCTGCATAATCCTTGGCTTTTTCTAAATCAACAAAACTAAAACTAATTTCTTTTTTTCCAGTACCAACTAAGTCCTTAAATGCTATTGGTTTATGATTTAAATGAATTTCGGATAGAGTATCCATATTGTGTCTATTTTTACCAGAGTCTAAAACGTACGACATAAGCATGGTATCCTCCATAGATGTAATCTTAATACCGTGTTTAAATAGCACAATGAAATCAAACTTAATATTTTGCCCTATTTTTTTTATACTTGGGTCTTCAAGCAAAGGTTTAAGTTTTTTTAATGTTTGATCTTTATCAATATTTTTTTTTGATTTATGCCCTACAGGGATGTAGCAAGCTTTACCAATTTTAGAACTAAGTGAAATTCCGATAAGATCTGCTTGATGAGGATCTAGGGAACTTGTTTCTGTATCTACCGCCACTTCTCCTACTTCCTCAGCCTCTTTAATCCAGCTGTCGATTTCGTCAAGATTTGTTATTAAATAATATTTTTTTCTATCGATAGCTTTTTGTTTTTCATCAGTTTTAACAATATCTTTTTCTGAAGTTAATTTCGGTTCACCATAAGCTGAAATTGCTGAGCTTAGCAATCTATTAAACTCCATTTCTCTTAAAAATTTATAAAGTTTATCTTTATCGATTTCCTTTAATTGAAACTCTGTTAAAGACCTGTCTACAGGAGCATCATTTTTTAAAGTAACTAACTTCTTACTAATTAATGCTTTGTCTTTATTCTCAATAATTGTTTCTCTTCTTTTATTCTGCTTAATTTCATTAGCAGATTTTAAAAGTGTTTCCAAATTTCCATATTTATTTATCAATTCTGCTGCTGTTTTTACTCCGATACCAGGCACACCAGGAACATTATCACTGCTGTCTCCAGCTAAAGCTTGAACATCAATTACTTTTGAAGAGTCTACTCCAAATTTTTTTTGTACATCTTCGTCGGAAATAAATCTATTTTTCATCGGATCATAAATTCGGACATTTTTTTTGAATAATTGCATTAAATCCTTATCCGAAGATACAATTGTAACATTTGCACCTTTTTCTAAAATTTGATCTACATAGGTTGCAATAAGGTCATCTGCTTCATAGTTGGCGAGCTCAACTGAAGGTAGATTAAATGCCAAAACAGATTTTCTAATGTATTCAAATTGTGGAGCTAAATCATCTGGTGCTTCAGATCGGTTCGCTTTATAGTCGGGGTAAATTTCATTTCTAAAAGTTTTTCTTGCTGAGTCAAAAATAACTGCAAAGTGTGTGGGCTTTTGTTTATTTTGATTTGATTTAGAGTCTTCTAATAATTTAAATAACATGCTGCAAAATCCACTTACAGCACCGGTTGGTAATCCATCACTTTTACGTGTTAAAGGTGGTAGAGCATAATAAGCCCTAAAAATATAACCTGAACCATCAATCAGATAAAAATGATCAGATTTTTGAATTTTACTCATTATAAATAAATATAGATTATGAATTGAAATAAGAGTATTATTTTTTATGGATGTTATAAAGCAAAATACTCATACTCAAATAATTAAATCAGTAATTGTAATTTTTTTAGGTTCGGTAATACTTGCAATCTCTTCTAAGATTAAAATACCATTTTATCCAGTGCCTATGACAATGCAAACCTTTGTGGTTTTATTTTTAGGTGTCTGTTTTGGATACAAAATTGCAATTTCTACAGTTGGATTATATTTAATAGAGGGAATATTAGGATTACCCGTTTTTTCTAATTCTCCAGAAAGAGGTGTGGGTTTAGTTTATTTCACTGGCCCTACTATGGGCTACCTTATAGGATTTATCTTTGCTAGTTTTTTAGCTTCGTTTGTAAAAATTAAAGATAATTATTTCATTATTTTTATTAAATTAGTAGTAGCAGTTTCAATAATTTATATCTTAGGTGTGTTATGGTTAGGAACTTTAATAGGTTGGGACAAACCTATTTTTCAATTAGGAGTAATACCATTCTTATTAGCAGAATTATTTAAGATTGTTTTGCTTACAGTTATTTCCAAGTATATTTTAAAATTTAGAAAATCTATTTAGGGGATCTTTTTGAAAGAATTCTTTGTAGGGTTCTTCTATGCATTTTTAATCTTCTAGCTGTTTCAGATACATTCCTATTGCACAATTCAAATACTCTGTGAATATGCTCCCATTTTACCCTGTCTGCTGACATTGGATTTTCTGGTGGAGCCGCCTTTTTTGATGGATCAGCTAATAAAGCTTTTTCAACGTCGTCAGCATCTGCTGGTTTTGCTAAATAATCTATTGCCCCTTCTTTAATAGCAGCTACTGCTGTTGGAATATTTCCATAACCAGTTAACATTATAATTCTGCTAGATGAATTGCTATTTTGGATTTCTTTAACTACCTCTAATCCATTTCCATCTCCCAACCTAAGATCTACTACTGCGAAACCTGGTTTTTTAGATTTGACCGTATCTATGCCTTTTTTTACACCTTCAGCTTGAATAACCTCAAAACCCTTCTTTTCCATAGCTCGTGCCAACCTTTCTCTGAAAGGATTATCATCATCAACAATAAGTAAGGATTTATTGTCGAAATCAGCTAAATTTTGTAATGGTGCTTCATTTTTCATGAGATATATATGGATATTTTTTTCCACAGTTCAATAGGCTATTATTTGCTTTACATTAATTAACTAATGAATTAATTGCTGCAATTACTAAAGTTTTTTAAATAAAAAGACTTTTTTTATTAAATTTTTTTAGGGAGCATTTTAAATGCAAAAATTTAAGTCGGTTGAAGAATTAGTAACTCAACTGAGACCTGACAAACCAGTCTACTGTATAAGAAAGAATTCTATTCTTTCCGCTTCTAGGTACTTTCAAAAAAAATTTCCAGGTGAGATATTATACGCTGTAAAAACAAACCCTCATAAAGAAGTCATTAAAACTCTTATTGAAAGTGGAATAAAACAATTTGATGTTGCTTCAATAGAAGAAATAAAAGCTGTACGAGAATTTAGTCACTCAGCTAAATGTTCCTATATGCACACAATAAAAAGTAAAAACAGTATATCCGAAGCATACTTTAAATATGGGATAAAAACATTTGCTTTAGATACTAAAGATGAACTTATTAAAATTATAAAAAACACAAATAACGCTAAAGATCTTGAATTATTTGTGAGAGTGGCTGTATCAAATGAGCATGCAGAAATAGATTTATCTAAAAAATTTGGTGCTTTAAATTCTGAAGCAGTAGGATTATTACGATTAGTAAAACAATACGCAAAAAAAATAGGTTTAAGTTTCCATGTTGGATCTCAGTGTATGCATCCTATTTCTTATCACAAGGGTATCACTGAAATTGGAAACATAATTAAAAAAACTAAAATTAGTCCTAATTATATTAATGTTGGCGGTGGTTTTCCCACAATATACCCTGACTTAATTCCACAGTCTTTAGATAATTATCTAAATGAAATTAAAAAAAGTTTAGAAAACTTAAAATTAAATAATAAGACAGAAATTATTTGTGAGCCTGGAAGAGCTCTAGTAGCAGAAAGTGGATCTACCATAGTAAGGGTAAATCTAAAAAAGAAACAAAAACTTTATATAAATGATGGAACCTATGGAACGCTTTTTGATGCTGGAACTCCAAACATAGTTTTTCCATCTAAAATGATTAAAGATAGCTCTAGCAAAATTATTTCCAAAAAATTAACTGCGTTCGATTTTTATGGTCCTACTTGTGACAGTATGGATTATATGAAGGGTCCTTTTTTACTTCCAAACAATATTAAAGAAAATGATTATATTGAACTTGGGCAACTAGGGGCTTACGGATTAACATTTAGAACACAATTTAATGGATTCTTTTCAGACGAAATTTATGAAGTAGAGGACCAGCCAATTATGACGCTTTATGATAAAGATGTTAATAAAGCTATATTAGTTGCTTAATGTCAGAAGATAAAAAATTTGGCCATAACAGTAAAAAAGATTTTTTAAAAAATCCGGTTCAACACATTGATATAACCTCCTTTGATGCACGAAAGATTATTGCCTCAATGGAAAAAATGTCTTTTGTTTCAAGAGAAACTGCAAATGCCGCTAAAATATATAATCAAATGCTAAAAGATAAGGATTGTACAATTTTTTTAACGTTAGCGGGCTCTACCTCTGCAGCGGGATGCATGCATATTTACAGAGATATGGTAAAATACAATATGGTAGATGCAATTGTTGCAACTGGAGCGTCAATAATTGATATGGACTTTTTTGAAGCATTAGGATTTAAACATTATCAAGGTTCCCAATTTCAAGACGACACTGAACTGAGAAAAAATTATATTGATAGAATTTATGATACATTTATTGATGAAGAGGAGCTTCAAATGTGTGATAAAACGATAGGAAAAATAGCTGATAAACTTGAGCCAAAATCTTACACGTCAAGAGAATTTATAGAAGAGATTGGAAAATATCTGATATCAAATGCAAAAAAGAAAGGGTCTTTGATTGAGACAGCTTATAAAAATGAAGTTCCAATATTTTGTCCAGCATTTACTGACTCTAGTGCAGGATTTGGGCTTGTAATGCATCAAGAAAGAAATCCTAAAAGTCATGTTACTATAGACTCAATAAGGGAGTTTAGAGAACTTACCGAAGTGAAGATAAAGTCTAAAAGTTCAGGATTATTTATGATTGGTGGAGGTGTTCCTAAAAATTTCATACAGGATACTGTAATTTGTGCAGAACTCTTGGGAAAAAACGTGGACATGCATAAGTATGCAATCCAAATCACAGTTGCTGACTCAAGAGATGGTGCTTGTAGCAGCTCAACATTAAAAGAAGCAAGTTCATGGGGCAAAGTTGATTCAGCCAAGGAACAAATGGTATTTGCTGAAGCAACTAGTGTTTTGCCATTAATAGTAAGTGATGCCTATCATACTGGTGCATGGAAGAATAGAGATAGAAAAAAATTTTCTAAAATATTTTGATTAATGGTCAAAAAAGTAAAAATTGGAATTATTCAAAGTAAAATTTCAGATAATATCAAGTCAAATATTATATCAGCAATTAAAAGTATTAAAAAAGCAGCATCCAAAAAAGCTAGGATAATTTGTTTACCAGAGCTATTTTTATCAACTTATTTTTGTCAAACAGAAAATCACTCGAATTTTAAACTCGCAGAAAAAATACCAGGTAAAATAACAGATATATTTTCTAATTTAGCAAATGAATTGGGGGTAATTCTAATCCTTTCATTATTTGAAAAGAGGACTTCAGGTTTTTACCATAATACAACTATTATAATAAATGAAAGAGGTAAAATATTAGCTAAATATAGAAAAATGCATATTCCAGATGATCCAGGATATTATGAGAAATTTTATTTCACTCCTGGAGATTTAGGATTTAAGTCAGTCAAAACAAAATTTGGTAAAATTGGACCTTTAATATGTTGGGATCAATGGTTTCCAGAGGCTGCGAGATTAACAGCACTTAAGGGTGCGCAAATAATTATTTATCCAACAGCTATAGGATGGCATCCAAAGGAAAAAAAAAAATTTGGTAAATCTCAATTAGACTCCTGGATCACAATGCAAAAATCTCACGCAATAGCAAATGGAACTTTTGTAGTTGCCATTAATAGAGTTGGAACAGAAAGCAAGGGTAGAAAAAAAATAGAATTCTGGGGAAATTCAATGGTAATAAACCCTAGTGGTCAAATAATTGGAAAACTTAGTAACAATAAGCAACAAATTTTAATTCGTGAGATCGATTATAAAAAAATTGATAATGCCAGAGAACATTGGCCCTTTTTAAGGGATAGAAGAATAGATTTTTACAAAGGAATACTAAAGAATCCTGAAGATGAATGAAAAACTCAATGACTTTAGAATGCCTGCAGAATGGGAAAATCAAAAGTCTGTATGGATTGCTTGGCCTTATAATAAATATGATTGGCCAGGATTATATAAATCTATTCCTAAAGTAGTTTTAGAGATAATTTATAAAATTTCTAAAAGCCAAACAGTTAATTTGTTAGTTCATAAAAAAGTTAAAAAAATTAAAAAGTTAATTCAATTAAGCAAAATTAAGAATATTAATTTTCATAAAATTAAAACTGACAGAATTTGGTTAAGAGATTCAGGACCGATATTTTTAATTAACAAAAAAATTAAAAAAAAATTAATATTAGATTTTCGATTCAATGGATGGGCTAAATACAATAATTTCAATAATGATAATAAAATTACTGATAAAATAAGTAAGTTGGTCAAATTAAAAAAAATTGAGCCAGTTATAAAAAAAAATAAAAATTTAATAAAAGTAATAATGGAAGGTGGAGCTTTTGATGTTAATGGTGTGGGATCAATAATATTAACTGAGGAATGCTTATTGAGCAAGATTCAAGAGAGAAATAAAGATTTAAAAAAAAAAGACTATGAGAAATTATTTAGCAAATATTTAAATATCAAAAATTTTATATGGTTAAAAAAAGGAATTATAGGAGATGACACTCATGGTCATGTTGATGATATTTCAAGATTTGTCTCTAAGAATACGATTATGACAGCAATTGAAAGTAATAAAAAAGACAAAAATTACAAAAATCTTTATGAAAATTTAGATATCTTAAAAAAATCTAAAAATCAAAATGGGCGAAAATTTAAAATCGTAAAAGTGCCTATGCCTTCACCTATTTATATAAAAAAAACTAGAGTCCCTGCAAGTTACCTAAATTTTTATATTTGTAATAAAAAAGTACTATTACCAATTTTTAAAGTAAAAGAGGATAATATTGCTATTAAAATTTTTAGAAATTTTTTTAAAAATAAAAAAATTGAAACAGTTGACTGTAGTAAATTGATATGGGGTTTTGGGGCAATACATTGCATGACACAGCAAGAACCTAAAATCTAGCTAAGCTGCTTTAAGTGTACCAAGTAATAGTCTAAAGGGAATCAGCATTATTAAAGCTACAAAAAATTTTACTGCTAAGTCTCCAAAAGATAAGGTTATCCAAGGTATTCCTGTTCCGTAGAAAGATATTGAAAAAAATAAAAAAGTATCAACTGTTGATCCAATCAAAGATGACGTCAAAGGAGCAACAAACCATTTTTTTTGTCTCAACTGATCAAATATTTGCACATCTAAAAGTTGTGCAATTATAAAGGCTGTTCCTGATCCAATTGCAATTCTTATGGATATAAGATCTGTAAAATTTGTTGAAAATATTAGTGTAAATAAAATTCCTATTGTAAAACCAATATAAACAATTTTTCTAGCAACTATCTTACCAAATGATCTATTAGCTAAATCTGTAATTAAAAAAGCAATAGGATAACTAAATGCCCCATAAGTTAATATTTCCTCTAAACCATTATATTTAATTGGAAATTGAACTAAATAATTAGATGCCAGTACAACTAAACCCATTAAAAATGAGAGAATAAAAAATATCTTTTTCATTGAGCTGTTTTAGATTGAACCTGTTTCTTTTGAAACGGAGATTTAATAAGCAAGTTTTTTTTTAATTTTTTTAATCTTGGTGATAAGTTTTTATTTTTAACAGTTTTAAGGAATTCATCAAAACTACCTTTTTTATCAACAGATCTTACACCTGCATTGCTGACCGTGAGCTTCATGCTTCTTTTTAAAAGTTCACTTGTAAACTTTACTTTTTTTAAGTTTGGTAAAAATCTTCTTTTTGTCTTATTATTCGCATGACTTACGTTGTGTCCTTTAAGAGGAATTTTACCAGTGAGTTCACATTTTTTCGACATAATAACAAAAAGTATATAAATTGAGATTACGACCGCGTCAAGTTTATATAATTTAAGAAATTGTTTTTTTTCCTATTATTTCACTAAAGTGCTTAACACCATCTTTTAACATCAATTCCTTTAGCTCTTTTTTAATTAGGTTCACAATATTAGGTCCTCTGTAAACCATCCCTGTATAAAGTTGGATGTAACTTGCTCCGGCCAAAAACTTCTTATAAGCACTTATTCCTGAGTCCACTCCCCCAACTCCAATTATTTTAATTTTTTTACCTATAATTTCATAAAATTTTTCAATCAATTTTGTTGATTTTTCCTCTATCGGTTTTCCTGAAAGGCCACCTTTTTGATGTTTTTGAATATCATTTAGTTCATCTCTGGTTGAGTCTGAAGTATTAGATAAAATTACTGCTTCTATATTATTTTTTAAAAGAACATCAGATATTTTAGGTATTTCTTGATCCTTTATATCAGGCGAAACCTTAACAACGATTGGAATGTTCGAATTAAGGACTGTTTTTTCATTATTAATAATTTGTAGTAATTTATTCAACTTATTTTGATCATGAAAATTTCTAAGCTCTTCTGTATTAGGAGATGAAATGTTGATTGTAATATAATCAGCAATTCTATGAAAGGCTTTTAAACATTCGATATAGTCGTTGTGTCTATTATTTGTATCTTTATTAGGACCAATATTAATTCCAAGTAAGCCGATCTGTTTGTTTGATAAAATCCTATCAGCAATATTTTTTGCACCTAAGTTATTAAAACCTAATCTATTTATTAAGGCTTCATCCTCTACTAGTCTAAAAACTCTAGGTTTAGGATTGCCGTATTGTCTTAGAGGTGTAACGGTACCAGCTTCTACAAAACCAAATCCAAGCTTAAACAATGAATTATAAACTTCAGCATTTTTATCAAATCCAGCTGCTACTCCAATTGGATTAACTATGTCTTTATTAAATAATTTAGTTTTAAATAAGTCATTATCTTTATTCGAATCTAAAATATTTGGAACAAAATTCAACTTTAACGATTTTATTGCTAAACTATGTGCTATCTCTGGATCTAGTTTAAAAATTAAAGATCTTAAATTTGAAAACATTATTTAATTCTACTTATTATAAGATCTTTTGTTTCTTTAACACCAAAAAAACTTATAAAAAAACCCATTCGAGGACCATTTTCGTCTCCAAAAACAACTTCATAAATCAATCTAAACCAATCTCTTAAATTTTCTGAATATCCGTTATCTTTTCCAGTTGAATAGATTAATGTTTGAATATCCTCTGGAGACATTTTATCATTACATTCATCAAGTGTTTTGATTAATGCCTCTAATGCCTTTTTTTCTTTTTGATCAGGTGTTTTATATTTCTTTTTAGTTTTAATTACATCGTTGAAATATTTTATTGCATATCCAACTAGATCGTCAAAGATAGGCTGTTCTTTTTCAGAAATATTTTCTTTATATCTTTTAACAAATTTCCACAAAAGTTCTTTATTTTCGGCATTACTTGTTTCAACGAGGTTTAATAGCATCGAAAAAGACATAATCATTTTTTCTCTAGGAACTTTTCCATTATGTACATGCCAAACCGGGTTCATCAATAATTGAAGTTCGTCTTGAGTTTTAGCCTTCTCTATAAGTTCAAGATATTCATCAACTGCTTTTGGAACTATCTCGTTGTATAGTTTTTTTGCTCTTTTTGGATTTTGATACATATAAAGTGATAAACTTTCTGGAGAAGCGTAATCTAACCACTGTTCTATTGTAATTCCATTACCTTTTGATTTGGAAATTTTTTCTCCTTTTTCATCTAAAAAAAGTTCATAAGCAAAACCCGCTGGGTTTTTTTTTCCAATCAAGTTAATTATTTTAGTTGATAAAATTGCGCTTTCGATTAAATCTTTGCCATACATTTCAAAATCTACATCTAAAGCATACCACCTCATTGCCCAGTCAACCTTCCATTGTAATTTACAATGACCGTCTAAAATACTAGAGGCTAAATCTTTACCATCATTATCAAAGACTATTTCTGACTTTTCTTTATTAATTTTTTTAACTGGAATTTCTAAAACGCGATTTGTGTCTGGACAAATTGGTAAAAATGGGCTGTAAGTTTTTTGTCGTTCCTTTCCTAAAGTAGGTAAAATAATATTCATAATCTGCTCGTAATTTTCTAAAATAATTTTAAGAGTTGAATTAAAAAAACCTGATTTATAAAGATTAGTAGAGCTTTTAAAATCATATTTAAAATTAAAATCATTTAAAAAACTTTTTAATTTTTCATTATTATGTTCACCAAAACTTTTATATTTATTAAAAGGGTCCGGAACTTGTGTCAAAGGCTTATGAAGATTTTTTTCTAAAATTTCTTTATTCGGTACATTGTCTGGAACTTTTCTAAGACCGTCCATATCATCTGAAAATGTGATTATTTCTGCTGGAACATCAGTTAAATGTTTTAATGCATTAACTATCATTGATGTTCTTGCAACCTCACCAAAAGTTCCAATATGAGGAAGTCCACTGGGTCCATAACCTGTTTGCAGAGTAATTTTTCCTTTTTTTTCAATAATAGATTTTCTTTCTCTAAGCATTTTTTTTGCTTCAACAAACGGCCAAGCACTTGTTTTGTCTAAATTCTCTTTTTTAATCATGAATAATTCAAATATAATCTAATATTAGTGGTTAAGTTTATTCTTATAGAGTTGAAATTTATTTACCATAAAATAATCTCTTTTCAAAATGTCTAATTATAAAACAGTTTTTTTTACTTTAGGGATATTACAGATAATTCTTGGAATTTTTATGTTCATTCCAATATTGGCTCAATTTTTTTATCAAGAAATTGACTCATCTTTTTTTGGCGCTTCTATAGTAACAATTATTTTTGGTACATTATTTTTCTTATCAAATCTGGACCACGAAAATAAATTAAATTTACAACAAGCCTTTTTATTGACCACCTTATCCTGGCTAAGTGTAGCTGTTTTTGGATCTTTACCTTTTTTTTTCTCAAATCTGGATTTCTCATTTACCAATGCTTTTTTTGAGAGTATGTCTGGCATTACTACCACTGGTTCAACTGTCATTGCGAATTTAGAAAATATGCCAAAAAGTATTCTTTTGTGGAGAGCAATACTTCAATGGTTAGGTGGCATAGGTATAATTATAATGGCAATAACGCTCATGCCAATAATGAATGTGGGGGGTATGCAATTATTTAAAATTTCAAGTAACGACTCTTCTGAAAAAGTGCTTCCTAAATCAAAAGAAATCGCTGTTAGGTTAATCTATATCTATTCGGCTCTAACAATGATGTGTGCGTTAACTTATTATTGGTTCGGGATGAGTCTTTTTGACAGTATAACCCACTCAATGACAACTTTAGCCACTGGTGGATTTTCGAATTACAATGAGTCAATCGGTTTTTTTGATAGTTTAGCCATTGAAATTTCAGCTATGTTTTTTATAATTTTAGGCAGCCTACCATTTATTTCATATATTAAATTTATTAATGGAAACAAAGACATCTTTTTTTCAGATACTCAAATAAAAACTTTCTTTAAAGTAATATTCATAAGTATTATAATTTTATCGGTATATCTGATTTTCGATAACCCAGATTCTTATGACCTACGTTCAATATTATTTAATGTAATATCTATTCTTACTGGAACTGGTTATGTCAATGCGCAATTTGATAACTGGGGAGGTTTTTCTTTATTGGTATTCTTGTCTTTAATGTTTATTGGTGGATGTGCAGGATCAACAACTTGTGGTGTAAAAATTTTCAGATTTCAGATATTATATTTATTTATAACAAATCAACTAAAAAAGATAATTTATCCCAAGGGAGTATTTATTATAAAATATAATCAAAGTTCAATTGATCAAAAATTTATCTCGTCCATAATTTCGTTTATTTTTTTTTACTTTGTAATTTTCTTCATTTTAACTGCACTACTCTCTTTAACTGGTCTTGACTTTGTCACGGCAATTTCTGGAGCCGCAACATCGATTTCTAATGTCGGGCCAGGACTTGGGTCAGAGATAGGTCCAAATGGTAATTTTTCATCTTTACCTGATCTATCTAAATGGATCCTATCTTTAGGCATGATTCTAGGTAGATTAGAATTGTTTGCAATATTAGTTTTATTTTTACCGTCATTTTGGAGAAATTAATGATGATAGAATTTAAAAAACAGCCTTTTTCAAAAACTTTCTCCATTTACTTTGATCGAAGAATGTTAAAAATTTTGTTATTAGGCGCAATTTCAGGTTTCCCTTGGGTATTAATTGGAAGCAGCCTTAGCTTATGGTTAAAAGAAGATGGACTTAGTAGATCAACAATAGGATGGGCAGGCTTAATTTTTGGAGTTTATGCGTTTAATTACTTGTGGGCGCCTTTAGTAGATAGAATACAAATACCTTTTTTAACGAAAAAAGTCGGTCATAGAAGAGGGTGGATAATTTTAATGCAAATTATTATTTTATTTTCACTTATTTTGTGGAGTATTTCTAATCCAACACTCAATCTAGCTTTTGTAATTTCCGTAGGATTAATTATTGCTGTTGCATCCGCTACGCAAGACATAACTGTAGATGCTTTAAGAATCGAGCAAATCGGAGAAAATGAGGGGAAATCAATGGCTGCAGGTGCAGCAATGGCCGTGGTTGGTTGGTGGAGTGGTTATAAGCTTGGAGGTGTAATCTCTTTATTTTCTGCTGAATTTTTGCAGAACAGAGGATTTGAAAATTATTGGCAATTAACATTTTTAATTTTAGGCATCTTAATTATTTTAATGAATGTTGGTTTAATGTTTATAAATGAAAAAGGTGGTAAAGAAAGACAAACTAAACAAGAAGAAAATGATAAATTAATCTCAAATCAACTTGGAAATGAAAATCTTTTCCCACAATTTTTGATATGGATTGGGGGAACAATAACTGGCCCTATAATCAGTTTTTTTAAAAAAAATGGGTTTTCTATTGCAATCGGAATTCTTGGTTTCGTTTTTCTATTCAAAGTAGGTGAAGCTTTTCTAGGAAGAATGTCGATTATTTTTTATAAAGAAATTGGATTCAGCAAATCTGATATCGCTATTTATTCAAAAACTTTAGGATGGATAACAACGGTAGTATTCACACTTTTAGGGGGATTGTTTGTTATTAGATCTGGAGTTTTGAAAGCAATGTTTATGGCTGGGATTATTATGGCAAGTACCAATCTTTTATTTAGTGTTCTAGCCTGGTCTGAAAAATCAGAAATCTTATTTGCTTTTGCTGTCATTTTTGATGACATGGCTGCTGCGTTTGCGACTGTTGCTTTTGTTGCCTTTATATCTCTTTTAGTAGACAGAACTTATACTGCAACTCAGTATGCCCTATTGGCATCAATTGGCACAGCAGGAAGAACAACCCTGGCTTCATCTTCGGGGGCACTTGTAGACTGGTTAAATGGTGACTGGGGTGTATTTTTTATATTAACAGCATTAATGGTAATTCCATCTCTTATTATATTGTGGATAATGAAAAATAAACTCAAACTTAGTGAAAAATAATTTTTTTAATAAATCGATTGGAAATATAAATTCACGGCCTTTTTTAAATTCAGAGGTAACATCTCAAATTCTATATGGAGAAAAATTCAAAATTTTATCAAAAAATAAAGGCTGGGTAAAAATTAAAACTAGATACGATAATTATACTGGTTTTATCAAAAGTCATAAATTTCTTAAAAAATTTAAACCGACAAATAAAGTTTATAAACTTCGGTCAAGAATATTTAGAAAAAAGGATAATAAATTTTTTAAGACAAAAAATTTTTTGTATTTTGGCTCAGGAATTTCGGTTATTAGTAAAAGTAAAGGTTTTTTTGAATTTGAAAAAGATAAATGGATAAAAATTTGTGACACAAAGAAGATTAATCATTTGGAAAAAAACTTAATAAAAATTATTAAATTGTTTTTAAATGTCAAATATTTGTGGGGTGGAAAATCATCTGAGGGTATTGATTGCTCTGCGTTAATACAAATCTTCTTTTATTATAATAGAATTTTTTTTCCTAGAGATACAAAAGATCAATTAAAATATTTTAAAAAAATTTCTGATAGAAAAAATTTAAAAAAAAAAATTATTTTTTGGAAAGGACATGTTGCATATTGTCTAAATAAAAAAAACTTAATACACGCCTATGGTCCAAGAAAGAAAGTTTTAATAATGAATATAAATAAAACTATCAATAAGATATTTAAAGATACAAAATTAAAACCTATATATATTAAATAATGCTTACTGATATAGAATTACAAAAAAAAGTTGAGATTTTGACTAACAAACTAAAAGCGGGCTTATTTAAGGAAGTCATAGATGAAACAAAAATTTTACTAGAGAAAAGAAAACACCAGGTGTTATTTAATTTATTAAGTCTTTCCTATCAAAGTTTAGGTCAACATGAAAAATCTATTGAAATAATGGAAATAGCCTTAAAAGCTAATTCCAGAAATCCTCATTTTTTAAATAATATAGGCCTTTCGCATTTTAGATTAAGTAATTTTAAAGAAGCGGAAAATTATTTTAAAAGAGGTTTAGACGAGGCACCAAAGTATATAAGTATTATAAACAATTTAGGAAATCTTAAAAGTTATCTTAACTTAAATAAGTCAGCTATTGAATATTTTAATAAGATTTTAAAAATAAACGATAAGTTAATCGAGCCATATTACAATTTAGCAATTAATTATGAAGCTATGGGTGAATTTGAAAAATCTTCAGAATGTTTAAAAAAAATTTTAGATTTAAATCCAAAATTTACAGACGCGGATCGAAAGTTATCAATCATGACGAAATATTCAAATAACCATCCACATTATTTCAATATTAAAGATAAATTAGAAAATATAAAATTAAATGAAATGCAAAAATCTAATTTATATTTTGCCTTGGGAAAATATTTTGAAGACATCAATAATTACGAAGAGTCTTTTAAAAATTACTCTAATGGTAACAAAATAATAAAAAAAATAACTAATTACAAAATTCAAGAGGTGAAAAATGAATTCTTAGAAATTAAAGGTTTTAATTACGAAAATTTAAATATTGCGAACAATAATAAACATAGAAAATTAATTTTTATTGTGGGTATGCCAAGATCTGGAACTTCATTAGTTGAACAAATTTTATCATCCCACTCAGAAGTATTTGGTGGCGGCGAACTGCCATTTTTAGAGAAAGAAGTTAGGATGCTTTTTCAAAAATTCAATAAAGATAATCAATTGAATAAAGACGAAATTCAAGATTTAATCATAAATTGTAAAAAAAAATATCTAGAGAGAATTTCAAATTACGATATCACAGCTAAGAACTTTACTGACAAAGCTCCTCTTAATTTTAGGTTTATAGGTTTTATTAAATACATTTTTCCTAATGCAAAAATAATAAATTGTAAAAGAAATCCAATGGATATAATTTGGTCTAATTTTAAAAATTATTTTTCGAATTCTATGCCCTTCACAAATGACCTTGAAGATATCGCCCATTTTTACAAATTATACGAGGATTTGATGGAATTTTTTCGAAAAAAATTTCCTGAAATTATTTATGATATTGAATACCTAAAACTTGTTGAAAATCCTGAAATTGAAATTCAAAAATTATTGAATTTTTGTGAATTAAAATGGGATAATAATTGCCTAAATCATCACAAAAATAAAAGGGCAATTAAAACAGCAAGTTCAACACAAGCAAGAAAGCCAATTTATAAAACAGCTGTAAAATCCTCTGACCGTTACAAAGATTATCTAAAAAATATTAAATCTATAATTCAGTCTAATTAGATCGCCCAAAATCAGGTTTATTGATATCTTGTTTTAATTTTATTATTTGTGATCTAACTTTTTTTGCTTTAGTGAGTTTATTAATAATTGATTTATTTTTTTTTAATTGAATATCCTTTTTAAAATCTTTTAGATTTTTTACAAAAATATCAATCGTTTTAGATATATTATGACTATTATCAAAAAAAATGTCTCTCCACATTATTTCATTAGATGCCGCAATTCTTGAAAAATCTCTTAAACCTCCAGCGCTATATTTGATAAGATCTAATTTTATTTTTTTTTCATAATCTTTAGCTGATTTAACTAAATTATAAGCTATCAAATGAGGTAAATGGCTTGTAATTGAGAAAATTTGATCATGTCTTTCAGAACTCATTAAAACAGTTTTTGAACCAACTTTTCTCCAAAATGAGATTAGAAATTTCAGATGTTTAGGATTTGTTTTTTTGTCTTTGATCAAAACACACCATTTATCAACAAACATATTCTCTTTGCCATGTTCCGGCCCACTTACCTCAGATCCTGCTATAGGATGACTTTGAACCCAATTAATTCCATTTTTTAAAAATTTCTTAATAATTTTTGATGACTTCATTTTTGCAGAACCAATATCAGTTATAATTGTATTTGGTGATATGAAGTTATTCATTTTTAAAATGAGTTTTTTATATTCACTCATAGGTGTACAAAAAATAATCATATCTGAATTCATTACACCTTCTTTAAGTGATTTAGCATTTTTGACTGGCAATTTTAATTTTTTAATTTTAACAATATTTAATTTAGATTTTTCATAAATAAATATTTTTTTTGCTAATTTTTTTTTTGCAATTCTTCTTACCAAAGAAGATCCTAGCAATCCACAACCTATAATAAATACCTTTTTCATTTCTTAAATATATTTTCAGTTGTTTTCATAAATTTTAAATTTTCTTTTTTTGAACCAACAGTCAATCTCAACATATTTTTAATCTTATAGCTATTCTCTGTGGATCTTAATATTATTCCAGTATTTTTCAATTTTTCATAAAAATATTTAGCATTAATTCTACATTTATTAAAATTCAATAATAAAAAATTGGCAGAGACTTTATTCGAACTAATTTTGTATTTATTTAAAAAATGTTTTAATTTTGTTGCATAAAAAAAATTATGATTAACTGATCGAGATATGAATTTATCGTCTTTAAGTGACTCTACAGCAGCTTTTTGAGCAACCTCATTGACATTAAAAGGAGGCTTTATAACATTTAAAGCTCTAATAATTTTTTTTGATCCATAACCCCAACCTATTCTTAAAGATGATAACCCATAAATTTTTGAGAAAGTCCTTAATATAAAAACATTTTGTTTATTTCTAAATAAATCTAACCCAGATTTATAATCTTTATTTTTCATATATTCTGCATACGCGTCATCAATAACTAATAAAATATTTTTTCTTAGTTTTTTTCTTAATTCAATTAATTCTAACTTTGATAAATAAGTACCAGTTGGATTATTTGGATTAGCTAAAAAAACAATTTTTGTTTTTTTGGTAACTTTTTTAATTATTTCTGGAACAGAAACTTTGAAGTTTTTTTCTTTTGAAAAAATAACATTAGCACCAACTATTTTTGCATAAATTCTGTACATCAAAAAACTAAATTTCGGAACAATTACCTCATCTTTCGGTTTTAAAATAAGCTGACATAGCATTTGAATTACTTCGTCAGAACCTGCTCCACAAATAATTTTTTCTTTATCACAATTAAATTTTTTAGAAATTTGACTCCTTAATATGTCAGACTTACCATCTGGGTACCTAAATAGTTTTAGGTTTTTTGATGATAGAATCTTTTTTACTCTAGTACTCACACCAAGTGCAGACTCATTAGCAGAAAGTTTTATAATTTCTTTAAAATTTCTGATACTTGATTTACCAGGCTCATAAGCTTCAATATTGAATTTTTTAAATTTTATAGTTGTCATGTTTTAAATTTAAGCCCCTTTATAAATAAAATAACAATTTTTTATATAGTATTAGTTAAAATATTTTTTTAAAATTGACATACTAATTAAGTTCTTGTACAAAAACCTCGCGCTGATTTACCTGAATTGCGAGCGCTTTAAAAAAACCGCTAAAAAAGTTTTTTTCTCACAATTCAATTTTCAGCTTTTATTATGGATATTAAACAAAATATAAAAACGTTGATTGTTGAAAAACCACTCAAATTAGATTGTGGTCAGACTATTAATAATTTTCCGTTAGCATATGAAACTTATGGTTCACTAAATCATGAAAAAGATAATGCGATTTTGGTATTTCATGCTTTAACTGGTGATCAATTTGTAACAGGTATAAATCCAGTTACCAAAAAGGATGGTTGGTGGTCTTACGCAGTAGGTTCGGGTAAGTCGATAGATACAGATAAATATTTTGTAATCTGTGCAAATGTAATAGGTGGATGTATGGGGTCTTTTGGGCCTAGCCATGAAAATCCCAAGACAAAAAAAATTTATGGGACAGATTTCCCAGTTATTACAATTAATGACATGGTAAATGCACAAATTAACTTGTTAGATTTTTTTGGAATAAAAAAACTTTTTTCAATTGTAGGTGGTTCAATGGGTGGAATGCAAGTCCTACAATTTATTAGTAATTATCCTGATAAAACGAAAACAGCAATACCAATTGCTTGTACTTCAAGTCATTCAGCTCAAAATATTGCTTTTAATGAACTTGGCAGACAAGCTATTGCAGCAGATCATGATTGGTCAGATGGAAATTATAATTCAAAAAACGTTGCACCTGATAAAGGATTAGCTGTTGCTAGAATGGCTGCACATATCACTTATCTCTCAAAAAAAGGGCTTCAGGAAAAATTTGGAAGAAAACTTCAAGAAAGAGATGATTTGAAATTTGGTTTTGATGCTGACTTTCAAATTGAAAGTTATCTTAGATACCAAGGTTCAGTATTTGTAGATCGGTTCGATGCGAATAGCTATTTATATATTACCAGAGCCATGGATTATTTTGATTTAGTAAAACAATTTAATGGCAATCTATCTGACGCTTTTAAAGATACTAAAGCAAAATTTTTCATAATATCTTTTACCTCAGATTGGCTTTATCCAACACAAGAAAATAAAGACATTGTAATTGCCTTAAACGCTGTTGGTGCAAATGTAGGTTTTGTTGAAATTGAGTCTGATAAAGGCCACGATTCTTTTTTGCTTAATATTCCAGATTTCTTAAAAGCTCTTAAAAATTTTTTAGATAAATCTTATGCAGAAAAACTTTCATGAAACCAGAATATAAAATTATTTCAGATTTAATTGAAAAAAATGCAAAAGTTCTTGACGTAGGATGTGATGATGGAACTTTAATGGAGTTTTTAAAAAAAAATAAAAATGTCAATATCAGGGGAATTGAAATTTCAAAAAAAAAAGTGCAAACTTGTATTGCTAAGGGGCTTACAGTTATCGAGGGGAATGCAGAATTTGATTTAAAGCAATTTCCAAATGACTCTTTTGAGTATGTTGTTCTTGGACAAACTTTACAAGCTTTTATAAATCCTGAGATAGTAATTAAAGAACTTTTACGAGTTGGCAACAGAGCTATAGTAACTATTCCAAATTTCGGACACTGGAAAGTAAGATTAAATTTATTATTTAAAGGAACAATGCCAATTACAAACTCTTTGCCTCATGATTGGTATAACACACCAAACATTCACATGTGTACTATAAAAGATTTTGTTAAATTTTCTAAGATTATTAACTTTAAAATTTTTAAATCTTTAGCGTTAATTAATGAAAACGTTTCTGATATTAATAACTCAAATCTTATTTTTAAAAATTTATTTGGAGAACTTGGGATATTTTTAATAGAAAAATAAATGAAAATTGAAATTATTAAATGTCTGCAGGATAATTATAGCTACTTAATTATTGATAATGAAAATCAAACTGCTTGTGTTGTTGACCCTGGCGAATCTACACCAATAATCAATTATCTTGATAAGTCAAAAATAGATTTAAAATTTATTCTTAATACACACCATCATTATGATCATGTAGGTGGAAATTTTGAGTTAAAAAAAAAGTATAATTGTAAAGTGGTCGGATTTATTGGAGATAAAAATCGTATACCGGAGATTGATATATCTCTAGAGGACAAACAAATTTGGAAAAAAGATAATTTTGAAGCAAAAATTTATCATGTTCCAGGTCATACATCTGGACATATCGCTTTTCATTTTTTTAAAGAAAAAAAAATTTTCACAGGTGATACTCTATTTTCTTTAGGGTGTGGAAGAATTTTTGAAGGAACACATGAACAAATGTATAATTCAATTAAAAAAATTAAATCATTGCCAAATGATACAGAAATATATTGTGGCCATGAATATACTTTACAAAACTCAAATTTTTGTATTGCCAATGACCCTAGTAATTTAAAACTAAAAAATAAAATCCTAGAGATTAATAGAAAACTTAAAAATGCATTGCCAACTATACCAAGTACTTTAGCTGATGAGTTAGAATGTAATATATTTCTTAAAGCAAAAGATTTAGAAAGTTTTTCAAAATTAAGAGATTTAAAGGATAATTTCTAGTTAATAAGCTTGACTAAAGAAATGCCCCGACTATATTGCCTCATAAAAAAATCAAATTTATGTCATACGCAGTTATAAAAACAGGTGGAAAACAATATAAAGTGAAGTCTGGTGAAATTTTAAAAATTGAAAAATTACCAGACTCAAAATCTGACACTAAAATTGAATTTAATGATATATTGGCATATGGAGATAATAAAGTTATAGAAATAGGTTCACCAATAATTCAAGGTGCCAAAGTAGAGGCAAACCTAATAAAAAATAGTAAAAATAGAACAGTACTTATTTTCAAAAAAAGGAGAAGACAAAATTCAAGACGAAAAAATGGTCACAGACAAGAATATTCTATGATTAGAATAAATAAAATTTTTTCAAAAGATGGTAAAATTTTATCCGAAGCTGAGAAAATTTCTAAACCAACAAAAAAAGATCCTGCGAAAAAGGAATTGAAGAAATAAAGGAATAAAATATGGCTACAAAAAAAGCTGGTGGATCATCAAGGAATGGTAGAGATAGTGCCGGCAGAAGACTTGGTGTAAAAAAATATGGTGGCCAAAACGTTATCCCCGGCAACATAATTGTAAGACAAAGAGGTACTAAAATATTTCCAGGAAAAAATGTGGGTATGGGAAAAGACCACTCAATTTTTTCAGTAATAAAAGGTAAAGTTGTTTTTAAAAAAACAAAATCCGATAGAACTTTTGTTTCAGTAAAACCCAATTAATATTACAACTCAAAATAGTGTTGTATTATGAAATTCTTAGATCAAGTAAAAATTTTTATTAAAGCTGGCAACGGTGGTGATGGCTCCCCAAGTTTTAGAAGAGAAAAATTTATTGAGTATGGTGGACCAGACGGCGGTGATGGTGGTAAAGGTGGTTCAGTAATTTTAAAAGCTGAAAGAAATTTAAATACTTTAATCGATTTTAGATATCAACAACATCACAAAGCTAAAAGAGGTAACAATGGTGCTGGACAAAATCGGACTGGAAAAAGTGGAGACGATCTCATCCTCAAAGTTCCATTAGGAACTCAAGTTTTTGAAGAAGATAATAAAACCTTAATTTTTGACTTTATAAAAATTGGAGAGGAATTCGTAGCTGCCACAGGTGGTAAAGGTGGTTTAGGTAATACTAGATTTAAAAGTTCAACAAATAGAGCTCCAAGAAAATTTACTAAAGGTACCCGAGGTGAAGAATTCACTATATGGCTTCAACTAAAAACAATTGCTGATATTGGAATAATAGGATTACCTAACGCTGGTAAATCAAGCTTACTGGCAGCCATTACAAATGCTAATCCTAAAATTGCAAATTATGAATTTACAACATTAAATCCTAATCTTGGCGTGGCTAGCTATGATGATAAAGAAGTTACAATAGCTGACATTCCTGGATTAGTAGAGGGGGCACATAAAGGAACTGGTTTAGGTACACAATTTTTAAAACATATAGAAAGGTGTAAATCTCTTTTACACATGATCGATATAACAAACAATGATATAAAAAAAAGTTACAACCAAGTGAAAAAAGAATTAAAGAGTTATAGTTCTAAACTTGCAAAAAAAAGGGAGCTTATTGTTTTAAATAAAACCGATTTAATTGATGATAAAGAGATGAAAAAAATTGAAAAAAATTTAAAAAAAATCACTAAATCAGAAATTATTGCAATTTCTACAATAGAAAAAAAATATATTTCCAAAATTAAATCAAAATTAGTTAGTTATGCATCTTAAAAATTCAAAAATCATAGTAATTAAAATTGGCTCATCATTGATTGTAGATAGTAAAAAAAAGATAAGAAAAAAATGGCTATCTACTTTTGCTAAAGATGTACAAAAACTAAAATCTAAAAATAAAAAGATTATAATTGTTAGCTCAGGTGCAATTGCACTCGGATGTAAAAAAATGAATTATAATAAGTCAAATTTAAAGCTTGATAAAAGTCAAGCGATAGCTTCTGTAGGCCAAATCGAACTTATGAATTTATTTTCTCAAACTTTTTCAAAATTAAAGATTAATATTTCTCAAATTTTGCTAACTTTGGATGATACAGAGGAGAGAAGAAGATCAATAAATGCTAAGAGGACATTCGATAATTTATTTAAACTAGATTACATACCTATCGTCAATGAAAATGACACAATTGCAACTTCAGAAATAAAATATGGTGATAATGACAGACTTGCTTCACGTGTTGCACAGATAACTAATGCCGATACTTTAATATTATTATCTGATGTAGATGGTCTTTTCACAAAAAATCCAAAATTATTTAAAGACGCAAAATTAGTAAAAAAAGTAAATAATCTGGATAAAGATATAAAAAAAATTTACATAAAAGGGGTAACACAGTTTGGTAAAGGTGGAATGAATACTAAAATTGAAGCGGCTAAGATTTGTAATTTGGCAGGATGTAATATGATTATTGCGAATGGATTATATTTAAATCCAATAGAACAAATTGAAAAAAAGAATATTTGTACTTTATTTGAGTCAAAAATATCTAAATTACATGCACGAAAAAAATGGATAATAAGTTCTGTTTCACCAAAAGGAACTCTTGTCATAGATGACGGTGCCAAAAAAGCGCTGGTTGGTGGTAAAAGTTTATTGGCAGCAGGAATTGTTAATTTATCAGGGAAATTTGATAAAGGTGATCATATAAAAATTCTTGATACCAAAAATAAAGAATTTGCAAGAGGTTTAAGCTCTTTTTCATCAAAAGAAATAAATAAAATAATGGGTTGTCAATCAAATGAAATTGAAAAAAAACTTGGATACATAACAAGATCCGAAGTGGTTCATAAAGATGATATGGTCGAGGTTTAATGAAAAAGTTACTAACTAATGTCGGAAAAAAATCAAAAAAAGCAGTTAATAAAAGGTTAAGTGCAAAAAAAAAAGACAAGGTTCTGAAGGATTATCGTCTTCTAATCATAAAAAATAAAAAATTGATAATTAATGAAAATAAAAAGGATGTTAAGAATGCCTACAAAAAGGGTATTAAAAACAATTTAATCCAAAGATTGGTATTAAATGATAAAAAAATAATTGCGATAACCAATTCTATAAAAAAGATTATTGGTTTAAAGGATCCTACAAATGTAGTTTTAGAAAAATGGAAAAGACCTAATGGTTTAGTAATATCAAAAGTATCTATACCTATTGGAGTAATTGGTGTCATATACGAAAGTAGACCTAATGTTACAGCAGATGTTGCATCATTGTGTTTTAAGTCTGGGAATGCTGTAATTTTAAAAGGTGGATCTGAAGCATACTATTCTAATCTTATTCTGACAAAATTCTTTAGAAAATCACTAAAAAAAAATAATGTCGATGAAAATTTTGTTCAGTTTTTAACACTGAAAAAAAGAAGTGTTGTTGATTTTCTTTTACAAAAAATGAGTAAATTTATTGATGTAATAATTCCAAGAGGCGGGAAAGGTTTAGTAAAAAAAGTACAAGATTTGTCATCTGTTCCAACAATTGGCCATTTGGAAGGTATTTGTCATTCTTATGTGGATAAAAATGCAAATCCAAAAATTGCAAATAAAATAGTTCAAAATGCTAAAATGAGGAATACCGCAATATGTGGAGCAACTGAGACAATTCTTTTACATGAAAAAATAATTAAGAAGTTTGGAAATAAAATTTTAAAAAATTTAGAAGAAAATGGATGTAAGATTATTGGTGATAATAAGATCAGAAAACTTTATGATAAAAAAATTCAAAAGGCTTCAATAAAAGATTGGTCAAAAGAATATTTATCACCTGTTGTTTCTGTAAAATCAGTAAAAAATATAGATGAAGCTATATTGCACATTAACAAATACGGAACCATGCATACAGATTGTATTATTACTCAAAACAAAAAATCAGCAAAAAAATTTTTAAATGAGGTAAAAAGTTCAATAGCTATGCACAATACTTCAACACAATTTGCAGATGGAGGTGAGTTTGGATTTGGTGGTGAGGTGGGCATCTCAACTAATACGCTTCCACCTAGGGGACCAGTTGGACTTAATCAGCTTATTTCCTACAAATATCAAGTCACTAGTAAAGGTCAAATAAGGAAATAATTTGAATTTAAAAAAAAAAAGAATTGGAATTTTAGGTGGTTCATTTGATCCTGCCCACAAAGGCCATCTAGCTATATCTAAAGAAGCAGTGAAAAGATTTAGACTTAAAAAAGTTATATGGGCAATTACAAAAAAAAACCCTTTTAAGAAACAAAGCAAAATAAAAGTTTTAGATAGAATTAAATTTTGTAAAAAATTGATAGGAAAAAATAAATCTATTAAAGTACAGTTTTACGAAGATAAAATTAAATCAAATAAAACTTTCGACTTAATTAATTACCTAACTAAGAAACAAAAATACGATATCTTCTTTATAATGGGTGCAGATAATCTAATTAATTTTCATAAATGGTACAAATGGAAATCAATTCTACAAAAATGTAATATTTTAGTTTTTGACCGCCATGGCTATAAAAAAAAATCTTTAAATTCTATGACATTTAAAAGGTTAAAGAGTAATCTCAAATTTATCGAGTTTAATAAAGTCAATATTTCATCTTCTCAATTAAGAAAAATTTGATAAGGTTTAAATGTTTAATGGATAATATATCAGAGCTCAAAAAAATCATAATACAAACCTTAGATATCAATAAAGCGTTGGATATAGTCAGTATTGATTTAAAACATAAAAGTTCTATGGCTGATTATATGATAATAGCTAGTGGCACTTCATCTAGACATATTCAATCTTTGTCAGAGCAAGTTTTAGATAAATTAAAAGATAATGGTGTGAAAGACTGCAAAATTGAGGGTAAAGACAGTAGCGAATGGAAATTAGTAGATGGTATTGACCTGGTAATTCATATTTTTCATCCTGAAAAAAGAAAATTTTACGAGCTAGAAAAAATGTGGGCAGAATTAATCCCAAAAGAAAAATTGATAATATAATGAAAAAAAAGTTTTTTATAACAATTATTCTATTAAATTTATTTACATTTCCACTTGTAAATTCATCTGAACAAAACATTTATAAAAAAATTGATTTGTTTGGAGAAGTTCTTGAAAAAATTAATAAAGAGTATGTAGAAGAAATTAATCAGTCCGAAAGTATGGACTCTGCTATAAACGGTCTCCTCCAATCTTTAGATCCATATTCTGCTTATATGTCACCTGAAATTTTTAATGAAATGCAAACTGAGACAAGTGGAAAATTTGGTGGACTTGGTATTGAGGTTAGTATGGAGTCTGGTGTTGTAAAAGTTATATCACCTATCGACGACACACCGGCTTCTAGAGCTGGTATTAAAGCGGGAGACTATATTGTCAAAATAAATGAAATTCAAGTTCAAGGAAAGTCTCTGAGCGAAGCAGTAGATTTAATGCGAGGTCCTGTTGGTTCTGCAATTGAACTGACTATCAGGCGGAGGGGGGAAAGGAAAGCTCTTACATTTGAAATTGTGAGAGAAATAATACAAATCCAATCTGTAAAAGCAGATTTATTAGAGGATAATATTGGGTATTTAAGATTAACTTCTTTTAATGAAAACAGCGACACTCAAATAGAAAAGCAAATAAAAGAATTAGAAAAAAATAAAAATTTGAAAGGGTATATCTTAGACTTAAGGAATAACCCGGGTGGTCTTCTATCTCAAGCAATTAGAATCTCTGATTTTTTTTTAGATAACGGGGAAATTGTGTCAACAAAAAGTAGAAAAGCCTCTGAAAATAGAAAATGGTTTGCTAAAAAAGGTGACTTAACAAATGGAAAATTGTTAATTGTATTAATAAATTATGGTTCGGCCTCAGCTTCTGAAATTGTAGCGGGTGCTTTAAAGGATCATAAAAGAGCAATTCTTTTAGGTGAAAATAGTTTTGGAAAAGGATCGGTGCAATCAATAATACCTTTAAAGAATGATGGAGCTATTAGGCTGACAATAGCAAAATATTATCTTCCTTCAGGGAAATCTATTTCAGAAGTAGGTGTTTCTCCAGACATTGAAATTGCTGAGGAAACTGATGAATTTAGAATTAAAACAGAAACAGATAACCAATTAAACTACGCTATAAAACTGCTCAACGGTTAAGGTGAAAGAAAAATTTAAAAACTTACCTTTAAGAAATGGAGTGGGTATTGTTGTTTTAAATAATAAAAATAAAGTTTTTGTAGCAAAAAGAATAGATAATCCCAAAAATTTTTGGCAAATGCCCCAGGGTGGAGTAGATGAGGGTGAGGATTTTTTAACTGCTGCATATAGAGAGCTTGAAGAAGAAACAAGTATAAAAAATGTAAAACTAATTAAAGAAATCGATGGTACAATGACGTATGAACTTCCGGATCATTTACTGGGTATAATTTGGAAAGGAAAATACAAAGGTCAAAAACAAAAATGGTTTTTAATGAGATATTTAGGTGATGACAAAGATATAAATATTAAAACAAAAAAACCTGAATTTTTAGAATGGAAATGGATTGATCTTGATATGATAACTGATGTAGCAGTAGACTTTAAAAGTCACGTATATGAGGAAATTAAAGACAAAGTTAAGAAAATAATTAATTAAGCGATTTCAAAACTTCAATTTTTTGATCAATTAAAAATCTCGATTGGTCATCAATTTCCTCTTTACTAGCCTCTTCCTCTGCTACTTTAATCAAATTCATTAACATGCTTTTTTCTATTTTTTTTAAATCAAAAATTGAGCTTGTTAATACGGATAAGTTGTTGTTCTTAAATTCAAATATTCCATCCTCTACGTAGAATTTATGCTCACCAGACTTAGTATGAATTGTTAATATACCTGGTTTTAAAAAAGAAATTATAGAAATATGATCTTTAAGTATTCCCATTTCACCTTCAAATGCAGGAACTATTACTTCCGTAACATCTTCTTTTGATAAAAAAGACACCTCAGGATTGACAATTTCTACTTTAAATTCCTCACTCATTAGGCAGCAGCATCTTTTTTCATTTTTTCAGCTTTTTCTATTGCTTCCTCAATAGTTCCAACCATATAAAAAGCTGCCTCAGGTAAATGATCATACTCTCCTTTACAAATAGCATCAAAACCTTTTATTGTTGACTCTAAATCCACAAGTTTTCCTGGTGATCCTGTGAAAACTTCAGCAACAAAAAAGGGTTGAGATAAAAATCTTTGAATTTTTCTTGCTCTTGCAACTATTAACTTGTCTTCCTCAGATAACTCATCCATTCCTAAGATTGCAATTATATCTTGCAAAGACTTGTATGTTTGTAAAATTTTTTGTACTTCACGAGCTACTCTGTAATGTTCATCACCAACTATTCGTGGATCAAGAATTCTCGATGTAGAATCTAGCGGGTCAACTGCTGGATAAATACCAATTTCAGCAATTTGCCTAGAAAGTACGGTGGTTGCATCCAAATGAGCAAAAGACGTCGCTGGTGCTGGATCAGTTAAATCATCCGCTGGTACATAGATTGCTTGAACAGAGGTAATTGATCCTTTATTGGTAGTTGTAATTCTTTCCTGCAAATTTCCCATGTCAGTAGCTAATGTAGGTTGGTAACCTACAGCAGAAGGTATTCTCCCCAAAAGAGCTGAAACCTCTGAACCTGCTTGAGTGAATCTGAATATATTATCTACAAAGAACAAAACATCTTGTCCTTCTTGATCTCTAAAATATTCTGCTACCGTCAAACCTGTAAGAGCAACTCTTGCTCTAGCTCCAGGAGGCTCATTCATTTGACCATAAACCAAAGCAGCCTTTGATCCAGGACCGTCAGATTTAATTACACCTGACTCCATCATTTCATGATAAAGATCATTACCTTCTCTAGTTCTTTCACCAACTCCTGCAAAGACAGAAAATCCTCCATGAGCTTTAGCTACATTGTTTATAAGTTCCATAATTAAAACTGTTTTTCCAACTCCAGCCCCACCAAATAAACCAATTTTTCCACCTTTGGCATAAGGTGCCAGCAAGTCAATAACTTTAATACCTGTTACTAGAATTTCTGTTTCAGTTGATTGGTCATTAAATTCTGGTGCTGCCCTATGAATTGGCCAATTTTCTTTTGTTTTAACTTCTCCTCTTTCATCTATTGGCTCTCCTACTACATTTATTATTCTTCCTAAGGTTTCTGGTCCTACTGGAACTTTAATCGGTGCTTTTGTATTTATTACCTCATCACCTCTTTTAAGTCCCTCTGTTGCATCCATTGCAATAGTTCTTGCAGTAGACTCTCCTAAATGCTGCGCAACTTCTAAAACAAGTCTGTTGTCACCATTTTTACACTCTAAAGCTGTTAAGATTTCTGGTAATTCTCCCTCAAATTTTACATCTACTACTGCCCCAATAACTTGTGTGATTATTCCTTTACTCATAATTATAAACTTTCTGCTCCTGATATGATTTCTATTAGTTCTTTTGTAATTGCTGCCTGACGACTTCTATTGTACTGAATAGTTAATTTATCAACCATCTCACCTGCGTTTCTAGTTGCATTATCCATTGCACTCATTCTTGCACCTTGTTCACTAGCTGAATTTTCTAACATAGCTTTGAATATCTGCGTAGAAATATTTTTTGGTAACAAATTATTCAAAATTTCGTCTTCATCTGGTTCAAACTCGTAGCTATCTTCTAATTTATTGTCATCTGTGCTCTCTGTGTTTAAAGGAATAATTTTTTGAGCTTGAGGAATTTGAGTTATTACATTTTTAAATTGATTATAAAATATTGTGCATATATCAAATTCTTCATCTTCAAACTTCTCAATAATTGTCCTACCAACTTTTTCTGCATCAGAATAATTAGCATTTTTAGAATTTTTAAATGAAATATTCTCAATTATTTTATTTCCATATTGTCTTTTTAATTGATCGTTTCCTTTTGATCCTACTGTTATAATTTTTAATTCTTTTCCTTCTTTCAATATCTCTCCGAAATAAGTTTTGACTTTTTTAATTATATTCGAATTAAAACCACCACACAGACCTCTGTCAGATGTCATCACAACGCAAAGATGGATTTTGTCTTTTCCAGTGCCAGAGAGTAATTTAGGTGCAGTTTCTTTATCTGAAACACCATTAGATAAATTTAAAATTATATTATTCATTTTTTCTGAGTAAGGTCTTCCTTTTTCTGCGCTTTCCTGAGCTCTTTTTAATTTAGCTGCCGCAACCATTTTCATCGCCTTGGTAATTTTTTGTGTAGATTTTACACTGGTAATTCTTTTTTTTAAATCGTCTAAACTTGCCATAAATTATTAAGACTTAAAATTTTTCTTCAATTTAGTTATTATTTCAATTAGTTTTTTTTCAGTATCATCATCTAATTTTCCAGAACTTAAAATTGCTTCTAGAATTTCAGGTTGATCAGCTTTACAGCTTTCAATTATTTTATTCTCAAAGTCTACAATTTCTTTCAAATCTAAATCGTCTAAATAACCTTTTACACCGCAGAATATTGAAATTACCTGTTCTGCAACTGTCATGGGAGAAAATTGATTTTGTTTTAAAAGCTCAGTTAATTTAGAACCTCTATTCAAAAGTTGCTGTGTTGAAGCATCTAAATCAGAACCAAATTGGGCAAATGCTGCCATTTCTCTATATTGAGCTAATTCTAGTTTCATAGATCCAGAAACTTTTTTCATTGCTTTTGTTTGGGCAGCAGATCCAACCCTTGAAACTGACAAACCAACGTTGATTGCAGGCCTGATACCTTGATTAAATAATTCTGTTTCCAAAAATATTTGCCCGTCTGTGATCGATATTACATTAGTAGGTATATATGCGGAGACATCACCCCCTTGCGTTTCAATAATAGGTAACGCTGTTAGGGACCCACCACCATGTTCATCACTTAATTTAGCAGCCCTTTCAAGTAGTCTACTATGTAAATAAAATACATCACCTGGGTATGCTTCTCTTCCTGGAGGTCTTCTTAAAATTAATGACATTTGTCTATAAGCTACAGCTTGTTTTGATAGATCATCATAAATTATTAAGGCATGCATTCCATTATCTCTAAAGTATTCACCCATTGCACAACCTGTATATGGAGCTAAAAATTGTAGTGGCGCTGAGTCTGAGGCTGTTGCAGCAACAATTGTTGTATATTCCATTGCGCCAGCTTCTTCTAAAGTTTTTTGTATTTGTCTAACGGTTGATCTTTTTTGTCCTATAGCGACATAAATACAATAAAGTTTTTGTTTCTCATCACCAGACTCGTTTATTTTTTTTTGGTTTATAATTGTATCAACGGCAACAGCCGTTTTTCCTGTTTGTCTATCTCCGATAATTAGTTCACGTTGTCCTCTTCCAATTGGTACTAGACTATCTATTGATTTTAAGCCTGTTTGCATTGGCTCACTTACCGATTGTCTTGGTATAATTCCTGGCGCTTTAACTTCTACTCTGCTTTTTTTTACAGATTTATCAAGGGCTCCTTTTCCATCAATGGGATTTCCAAGGCCATCGACTACTCTACCCAGTAGCTCTTTTCCAACAGGAGTGTCCACAATACTTCCTGTCCTTTTAACAACATCTCCCTCTTTAATATTTCGATCGTCACCAAATATCACAACACCTACATTTTCGCTTTCTAAATTCAAAGCCATTCCTTTAGAGCTATCAGAAAATTCAACCATTTCTCCTGCCTGAACATTATCCAAACCATAAATTCTTGCTATTCCATCACCGACAGACAAAACTTGACCTACTTCAGATATTTCTGCTTTTTCACCAAAGTTTTTAATTTGCTCTTTTAATATTTTTGTTACTTCTGAAGGATTAATTTCCATATTATGCCTCTATCATCTTATTTTCTATTTGTTGTAATTTATTTTTTATAGAAGTGTCGATCATTGTACTTCCTACTTGCACAATCAAGCCACCAATCAAACTTTGGTCGTACTTATAGTTTAATTTTATTTTTGATTTAAAATTATTTGAAAGTTCTTCAGTAATTTTGTTAATCTCAGTTTCAGACAGTTGTTTTGCGGATTTAATTTCTGCTTTAATCTCACCTCTTTTTTCAGAACATATTTCTTCAAAACTTTTAAGAATTTGTTCTATATAAAAAAATCTTCGCTTTTTAACCAAAAAACATAAAAAATTTTTAAATAAATTTTCTAATTTAAAATTTTCGGATATTTTATTAATAATATTAGTCAAATGCTCTTGGCTTACTGTTGGGTCTTTAATAAGTTTATTGAACTCATCATTAATATTAATCAAATTTATTAGTTCAGATGAGTTTTTCTCAATGTTCTCGAGTAAATCGGACTCAATACCTAGTTCATATAAAGCTAAAGAATATCTATTAGCTGATGTGTCGGAAAATCCTTTATTACTACTCAATTTGTTGCCTAAGATTTGATTATTAATTATATAAACACGATTTAATTAGCATATGACCAAATACTGTTCAAGCAACACATTCGTCCAAAATGACTTTTTTTTAGTTTAATTGAAGCTAATTGGATCAACATCAACTGAAAGTTTTATTCCTGAGGGAAATTTATAATTATAGATTACTGAAGCTAGAGAATTTTGCAATTTTAAAGATTTTGGGCCACGTATTAATAATCTAATTCTATATTTCCGTTTAATTTTAAATATAGGAGCACTGACTGGTCCTAAAACTTTACCTTTAATTTTATTCACGATGAAACTCTTAAAATTTAGAGCTTCTTTTTCTAATTTAATATTATTTTCACCAGTTAAGATTAAAGAAATAAATCTTTGAAAAGGAGGTAGATTATTTTTTCTTCTAATTTCTATTTCTTTGTTTAAAAAAACATCAGGGTTATTGCTTGTTATGTCTAAAATCATATTATTATTTGTATTGTAAGTTTGAAAATAAACAGTTGAAGAATTACCTGCTCGCCCAGCTCTTCCAGATAATTGATGATATAATTGTAAATTTTTCTCAGCTACTCTTAGATCGTGTCCTTGAGATGATAAATCAATATCAACTACAACAATACAATTTAAATTTGGAAAATGAAAACCCTTTGAGATCAACTGTGTGCCAACCAAAATTTCAATTTCATTATTAACAATTTTTTCAAGTATATTTCCCGAGCTTTTTTTATTCATTGTGTCACTCGAAAAAATTTCAATTTTTTTTAATGGAAAGTGTTTTTTAACTTCTTCAGAAATTCTTTCAACACCAGGTCCTGTAAATTTAAAATCACATTTTTTCCCCTTTGAACAATCTTTTATCAAAGAAGACTTGAAACCACAGTAGTGGCATAATAGATTATTCTTATTTTTGTGGTATACAAGATTAATAGAACAATTTGGGCATGAGTTACTGCTTAAACATTTGATACAAAAAACATTAGGTGAAAAACCTCTTCGATTTAAAAAAAATAAAACCTGATCTTTTTTTTTTAAATGATGATTAACTTTTTCAATTATATTTTTAGAAAGCCAAGAGTGTTTATCTAACTTTACGTTATTTAAATTAATTATTTCATATTTGGGCAAAGAAGCGTTTTGATATCGGCGATTCAATTTTGAATGAGTGTATTTCTTTTTTTTTATATTTTCATATGTCTCTACTGATGGCACTGCTGTAACTAAATTTATTGGTATGTTCTCAAACAACGCTCTAGAAATAGCCATATCTCGAGCATTATATATTATTCCTTCATCTTGTTTATAAGATTGGTCGTGTTCCTCATCAACTATAATTAGTCCTAGCTTCTTAAATGGTAAAAATAATGATGATCTTGCTCCTATAACAACTTTTATTTTATCATTAATAATCCCGCTCCAAATTATTTCTCTATTTTTTTTTGTAATTCCCGAATGCCAAATTGCTGGTGAAAAGCCGAAAAATTCTTTAAATTTTTTTTCAAATTGGTTCGTTAAACCAATCTCTGGTAGCATTATCAAACCTTGGTATCCCTGTTTTAAAATTTTTTTCAATGCTTTGAAGTATACGATCGTTTTTCCTGAGCCTGTTACGCCCTGTAACACGTGAACATTAAATTTTTGATTATATTTATTTATTTGATTTAATGAGTCCTCTTGTTCTTTTGTTAAATTTAAATGGTAATCTTTTATTTTTGAGTCGAAATTTTTGTAAAACTTTGTATCGAACTTATGTGCAGTTTGGCCACTCAATAAAGCAAGTTTTAGTGCCATACCCTTTGGCACAATATTATACTCTGAAAACCAATTTAAAAATTTTACAATATTTTCATTCAGTCTTGGAACATCAAGTTTTTTTATAACTCTTTTAATTTTAAAATCTTTATTTTTCTTTTCTTCAAAATTATCCCAAACTACACCCGTTTTTTTTGATTTCCCAAAAGGTACTTCTACAAAATCTCCAACATTTAATTTTAAATCACTTTCATAAGTAAATGGATAATTAAAAATATTTGGTAAAAGAATCGGAAACTTCATATGTGAATAATATGAAAAAATTTTAAGAGTGTATTGCTCTTTTATCTACAGATAATGCTGCTTCTTTTACCGCTTCAGAGAAAGTAGGGTGTGCATGGCAAGTTCTAGCAATATCCTCTGAGCTAGCCCCAAATTCCATTGCAACACCAATTTCAGCAATCAATTCTCCAGCATGTGGACCAATTAAATGTGCACCCAATACTTTATCAGTTTTTTCATCTGCTAGAATTTTTACAAATCCCTCAGCATCATCAATCGCTTTTGCTCTGGAATTGGCCATAAATGAAAATTTACCAATTTTATATTTTATATTTAATTCTTTAAGTTGTTCTTCTGTTTTTCCAATAGAAGCAACTTCTGGGGTGGTGTAGATTACTCCCGGAATAGTATCGTAATTTACGTGTCCTGATTGACCTGCTATATTTTCAGCAACAGCAATACCTTCATCTTCTGCTTTATGTGCTAGCATAGGTCCAGCTATTACATCTCCTATCGCATAAATGTTATCTTGATTTGTTTTAAAGTTTTTATCTGTTATAATTCTATTTTTTTTATCTAAATCAATATTTACTTTATCTAAATTTAATCCAATTGTATTTGGTTTCCTGCCAACTGAAATTAAAACAACATCACAGTCAAAATCCTTTTTTTTGCCCTCTTTATCTAATGTGGAAACTGTTGCACTTGTGCTACCCTTTTTAATTTGTTCTACTTTGTGTTGCAAATGAAAGTTTATTTTTTGTTTTTTGAGAATTTTCATAAACTCAGTTGATATTTCTTTGTCCATACCAGGTGTAATATGATCTAAAAACTCAACTACGTGAACCTCAGTTCCAAGCCTGGACCAGACTGATCCCATTTCAAGACCAATATATCCTCCTCCAACTACAACCATTTTTTTTGGAACTTGCTCTAATTTTAATGCACCAGTTGATGATACAATAACTTTTTCATCAAATTTTACGCCTGGCAAAGATACAGGTAAGGAACCTGTTGCAATTATAATTTTATCTGCTTCTACATGTGTTTCTTTATTCTCACTATCTTTAATGAGAATTTCATTTTTTGATTTGAAACTTCCAGTACCCTTAAAGTAAGTAACTTTATTTTTTTTAAGTAAAAATTCTACACCTTTAGTCAAAACTGTAACCGCTTTATCTTTGCTCTTCATCATTTTTGGTAAATTTAATTTTACCTGTCCAACCTCAATCCCTTTATTTGATAAATCTTTAACTTTATGAAATTCTTCAGACAAATTAAGCAAACTCTTAGATGGTATGCAGCCTATATTCAAACAAGTTCCACCTAATGAACCTCTAGACTCTATACATGCAGTTTTCAGACCTAACTGTGCAAGTCTAATTGCACAAACATAACCTCCAGGGCCTCCTCCTATAACAACTGCTTGAAATTTTTCTGCCATTTAAATATCTAAAAATAATCTCCTTGGATCCTCTAAATTTTCTTTTATCATTTTTAAAAAAGAGACTGACTCTTTTCCATCTATAATTCTGTGATCATATGACAAGGCTAAATACATTATTGGTCTAATTTTTATCTCTCCATCAATTACTGTTGGTCTGTCGACTATATTGTGCATACCTAATACTCCTGACTGAGGTAAGTTTAATATTGGAGTAGACAACATCGAGCCATAAACACCTCCATTGCTTATTGTAAAAGTCCCCCCTTGGAGGTCTTCTATAGTCAGTTTTCCCTTTCTTGCTTTTTCTGAAATATCTTTAATATTTTTTTCAATATCTGCAAAAGATAGTTCATCAGCATTTTTCAAAACAGGGACAACTAAACCTTTATCAGTTCCTACTGCAAAACTTATATTGTAATAATTTTTATAAATAATATCATCACCTTCTATCTCAGCATTTACTGCTGGAAAATTCTTAAGCCCAACTACACACGCTTTAACAAAAAAGGACATAAACCCAAGTTTAATCCCATAACGACTTTGAAAATCTTCCTGATTTTCTTTTCTTATATCCATTATATTAGTCATATCGACTTCATTAAAAGTAGTTAATAAAGCTGCATTTTCTTGTGCCTGTTTTAATCTCTTTGCTATGGTTTGTCTCAGCCTGGTCATTTTGATTCTCTCTTCTTGACCATATTTAATTTTTCTCTCTGACGGAGGTGGATTGACTCCCATTAAATCAATCAAATCACCTTTCAAAACTCTGCCATCTTTTCCTGAGCCTCTTATATTTTTAATATCAATTTTATTCTCACTTACAATTTTTCTAACTGCTGGAGATAAATTTAAATTTTTTTTAGGTTCTTCAATTGGTTTCGTTAATATTAGGGGTTCATCTAAATTTTGATTATCTTGTTCTTTTTTATCTTCTATGACTGGGGAGATAAATGACTCCTCTTTTTTTTCTTCAACCTTAGGTTCTATAGATTTTATCTCTTTAACCTCGTCCTTTTTTATTATTTCACCATTTGTAGATATTGAACCTAAAGTAGCACCAACTTCAACAACAGAACCATCTTTGGAAATTATCTTATCTAAAACACCTGAGGCGGGAGAAGGGACTTCTAAATTTACTTTATCTGTTTCCAATTCTACAATAGGCTCATCTGCTTCAACTGCGTCGCCTTCGCTTTTTAACCATTTAGAGACTGTTGCCTCTACAATGCTTTCGCCAAGTACTGGAACCAAAATTTTTTCACTCATTTTACTCAAAAACTTTCTTCAGAATTTCTTGCTGTTGTGACATATGTCTCTTTAAATATCCTGTTGCAGGTGATGCATCAGGACTTCTTCCAATATAAGAAATTATATTATTATTAGCCTTAATATTATCTAATGTCCATTGTATATAATCTCTAACAGAAAACCATGCACCCATATTTTTAGGCTCTTCTTGACACCAATAAAAATTAGCATTTTTTGAGTAGGGTTTAAGCTCTTCAGCTAGCGTTTTTGCAGGAAACGGGTAGAGTTGTTCAATTCTAAAAAACACCACATCATCTCTTTTTAATTTTTCTCGTTCCTCTAATAGATCAAAATAAATCTTTCCCGAGCAAAGAATTACCTTCTTTATTTTTTTTGTTTTTTTCAGCTTTATGAAACCCTTTAGTTTTGGATCCATAGCATGATCCCATAAAATTCTATGAAATGAATTTTTTTTACTAAAATCCACTAAGTTTGATGTACAGTGTTTGTGTCGTAATAGTGATTTTGGTGTCATTATAATTAATGGTTTTCTAAAATCTCTGTGCATTTGTCTTCGTAATGCATGAAAATAATTTGCAGGAGTTGTACAGTTCATAACCTGCATGTTATCATTTGAACACAGTTGCAAAAACCTTTCTAGTCTTGCAGAAGAATGTTCGGGTCCTTGACCTTCATATCCATGAGGCAGTAGCATAACTAAGCCAGATGCTCTTGACCACTTTCTTTCTCCAGAAGCGATAAATTGATCAATTACCACTTGTGCACCATTTGCAAAGTCACCAAATTGTGCCTCCCAAATTGTAAGTGTATTTGGCTCTACTAAACTGTAACCATACTCGAAACCTAAAACTGCTAGTTCAGATAAAAAACTGTCAACAATCTCAAATTTTTTTTGTCTTTCTGAAATATTATTTAAAGGTATATATCTTGAATTATCCAATTGATTTCTTAAAACAGAATGTCTTTGACTAAATGTTCCTCTACCAGAGTCTTGGCCAACTAATCTAACAGGATAGCCTTCCTCTAAAAGTGAACCAAAGGCTAATGACTCTGCTGTAGACCAGTCGATTTCTGCTCCTTTTAAAACGTTGTTTTTTCTAATATCTAGAATTTTTGATATAGTTTTGTGTATATTCATTTCTTTTGGAATTGAATTAATTTTTTCTGAAATCTCTATCAACTTTTTTAAATCTGACCCTGTAACCCCTCTTTTATCTTTTCCTTCATCAGGTTTATATCTAGACCAGGTTCCCTCAAACCACTCAATTTTTGGTTTATAATTTTTTGCATTTTTAAATTGCTCATCCAACAAATCTTTGAATTTTTTAATTGAAGCCTCTAAAAATTCTTTAGAAATTGAATTTTCATTAACCAATTTTTCACCGTAAACTCTTATTGCTGACGGATGAGAGCGTATTTTTTTATACATTAATGGTTGAGTAAATGATGGTTCATCACCCTCATTGTGTCCAAATCTCCTATAACAAATCAAATCAATAACAACATCTCGATTAAATTTTAACCTAAAGTCAGTAGCGATTCTTGCTGCATACACCACAGCCTCTGGGTCATCACCATTAACATGAATAATTGGAGCCTCAACCATTTTAGCAATATCTGAGGGATACGGGGATGATCTAGCAAATCTTGGGCTCGTAGTAAAACCAATTTGATTATTAATTATAATATGAATAGTTCCACCTGTATTGTGTCCTGGTAGTCCTGACATTGCAAAACACTCTGCCACAACTCCTTGTCCAGCAAAAGCAGCGTCTCCATGAATTAAAATTGGAATTACTTTTTTTCTCTCTTTGTCTTTGTGAAAAAATTGCTTAGCCCTTGTCTGACCTAAAACAACTGGGTTTACTGCCTCTAAATGTGAAGGGTTATCAGTTAAACTTACATGAACTGAATTTCCATCAAACTCTCTATTTGAGGAAGCTCCTAAGTGATATTTTACATCGCCAGTATCATCCTCTGATTTTGAGCTTATTTCACCTGCAAATTCATTAAATATTCTTTTATAAGATTTTTGTAAAACATTAGCTAATACATTCAATCTACCTCTGTGTGACATTCCAATTTTAACTTCTTTAATATTTGATTGTCCCCCAATCTTAATTATTTGTTCAAGTGCGGGTATCAAACTTTCGCCTCCATCAAGACCAAATCTTTTTGTTCCCACATATTTAGTGTGTAAAAACTTTTCAAAACCCTCTGCTTGTATTAACTTATTTAGAATTGCTTCTTTCCCATTTTGAGTAAATTTAAAGTCATCATTTTTTTCAACTCTATCTCTAAACCATTTTCTTTCTGTAGGATTAGAGATATGCATGTATTCATAACCAAGCGAGCCACAATATTTTTCTCTTAAAAAAGCCAATATTTCATTTATATTTGAGTACTCTTTATTTATTACGCCGTCTAAAAAAATTTTTTTGTTATAGTCTTCCTTTTTAAATCCATAAGACTCTGGGTGAAGTTCATCTAAATAATCAGACTTTAACAAGCCCAAAGGATCTAATTTAGCAATTAAATGCCCTCGTTGCCTATACGATCTAATCATAGCAACAGCTTTTATTGAGTTTGCATTTGACTTAATTGAAACTTGGTGATCTTTAAAATTATTTTCATTATTTTGAACTTGAGATTGACTTACAGAAAATTTTTTAGCTGGACTCCAAGATGGACCATTAATCTCATCAACAATGGTTTCAAGTTCATCACCAATTTCATTAAAATAGCTTCTCCAGCTGTTAGGTAATGACGGGTCATTATTTACAAATTTCATGTACATCTCATCTATAAATGTACTATTTGATTTACTTAAGAAATCTGTTTTCTTTAATTCGAAATTTTTAGAAGAAGACATTTGTAATTAATATAAACCTAGCGAAAAATATTTCAATTAGACAATTTATTGAACAATGTTTTTCCAATTTTTGAGGGTGAGTTTGCCATAGTTATTCCACATTCCTCCATCTTTTTCATTTTTTCCTCTGCACCTCCCTTACCTCCAGAAATTATTGCACCAGCGTGACCCATTCTTCTTCCTGGTGGAGCTGTGATACCAGCAATAAATCCAACAATTGGTTTTTTTATTTTATGATTCTTTACGAAGTCTGCGGCTTCTTCCTCTGCAGTTCCTCCAATTTCTCCAATCATTAGTATAGACTGTGTTTCATCATCATTTAAAAATAAATCTAAACAATCTATAAAATTTGTACCGTTAATAGGATCACCACCAATTCCAATACAAGTCGATTGGCCTAAACCATTTTCAGTAGTTTGAGCAACTGCTTCATAAGTTAAAGTACCAGATCTTGATACTATTCCCACGCTTCCTTTTTTATGAATATTACCCGGCATTATTCCAATCTTACATTCCTCTGGAGTAATAATTCCTGGGCAATTTGGACCTATTAATCTACTTTTTGATTTTGATAATCTTTGTTTCACTTTTAACATATCTTGGATGGGAATACCCTCGGTAATACAAACAATCAGTTCAATTGATGCATCAATTGACTCAATAATTGCTTCAGCTGCAAATTTAGCTGGTACATAAATCATAGAAGCATTAGCATTCTCAGCATCTTTCGCCTCTTTCACCGTATTAAAAACAGGTAATCCTAAATGTTTTTGACCACCTTTTTTAGGAGTAACACCACCAACTAATTTTGTTCCGTATTTGATAGCTTGTTCAGAATGAAAAGTACCGTGTGAACCAGTAAAACCTTGGCAAATTAGTCTAGTGTTCTTATTTACTAAAACTGACATTTATTTTATAGCATCAACAATCTTTTTTGCTGCATCGTCAAGGTTTTCAGCAGAAATTAATTTTAAACCTGAATTATCTAAAATTTCTTTACCCTCTTTAAAATTTGTACCAGCTAATCTTACAACTAGTGGAACTTCAATATTAATTTCTTTTGCTGCATCCACTACACCTTGAGCGAGGACATCACACCTCATAATGCCGCCAAAAATATTAATCAAAATTCCTTTTACATTTTTATCAGACAAAATAATCTTAAATGCAGCAGAAACTTTTTCTTTAGAGGCTCCTCCTCCAACATCTAAAAAATTTGCTGGCTCTTCTCCATATTGTTTAATTATGTCCATTGTGGCCATAGCTAAACCTGCACCATTAACCATACATCCAATATTTCCATCTAATTTTATATATGCTAGATCATGTTTGCTAGCTTCAATTTCTGCAGGTTCTTCTTCATTCAAATCTCTTAATTCTAAAATTTCTGGTTGCCTAAATAGAGCATTGCTGTCAAAATTTACTTTTGCATCTAAACAAATAATTTTTTCTTCTTTCGTAAGAATTAAAGGGTTTACTTCAACCATATTTGCATCTGTTTTAACAAACATTTTATAAATAGATTTAATCAAAAAAATTGCTTCTTTTTTTGAATTTCCTTTTAATTGAAAAATCTTAATAATAGTTTCACACTCTTCATCAGAAATTTCCTCTTTTAATTTAACTTTAGTTGTTAAAATTTTATCAGGCGATTTACTTGCCACTTCCTCAATATCCACTCCACCTTGATCACTAGAAATAAACGCAATTTTTGAAGACGCTCTGTCTACTAAACAAGATAAATAAAATTCTTTGTTAATATTTGATGACTCCTCAACATAAAGTCTTTTTACTTCCCTTCCCTCTGGTCCCGTTTGATGTGTTATTAATTTCTTGCCAAAAAGCTCTTTTGCTGATTTTTCAAGTTCACTTAAATTATCTAAAATTTTAACGCCCCCAGCTTTTCCTCGACCACCTGCATGAATTTGGGCTTTTAGAACGTACTTATTTGTTTTCAATGACTTGCATTTCTCTAAAAGTTCCTCGACTGTTAAGCCAAATACTCCCTCTGGGACTGGTACACCAAATTTTTTTAAAATCTGTTTAGCTTGATGTTCATGTATATTCATTATTTTAGGCTAAATCTGGATCTATTTTAGAAGCTGCTTCCCAAAGTTTTTTTACTGCATCAATTGAATGAAGAAATTCAGATTTTTCTTTTTCATCTAATTTTATTTCCTCAATTTTTTCAACTCCATTTTTACCTATAATTATTGGCACACCAGCATAAATGTCTTTTATTCCATATTCTCCATTTAGATAAGCTGCGCAAGGAAGCAATTTTTTTTCATCATTTAAATATGCTTTTGCCATCTCAACTCCTGACGCTGCAGGGGCATAAAAAGCAGAACCTTTTTCTAAAAATTTGACTATTTCTGCTCCACCGTCCCTAGTTCTTTGATTTATCTCCTCTAATCTTTCTTTAGAGATTTTTCCTTCCTTAACTAGATCTAACAAAGGTTTTAGTGAAACTTTAGTAAATCTTGGTAAAGGAACCATTGTATCTCCATGGCCACCCATCACCATTGCTTCTATTTCTCTTACTGGGATATTAAATTCTTCAGACAAAAATAATTTAAACCTTGAGCTGTCTAATATACCAGCCATCCCAACCACTTTATTAGGTAATAACCCTGAAAATTTTTGAAATGCCATTACCATTACATCTAAGGGATTAGTAATACATATTACAAATGCATCTGGAGCATTTTGTTTTACTCCTTCAGCAACTTCTTTGATTATTTTTAAATTAATACCGAGTAAATCATCTCTACTCATTCCAGGTTTTCTTGGCACACCCGCTGTTATGATAATTACATCTGATCCTTTAATATCATTATATTTGTCTGTACCTGAAAATTTTACATTAAAACCATCTACTGAGGATGATTGAGCAATATCTAGTGCCTTTCCTTTTGCAATACCACTTGCAACATCAAACAAAACTACCTCACTGACTAATTCTTTAATTCCAATCAAGTGAGCTAAAGTTCCACCTATTTGCCCTGCACCTATTAAAGATATCTTGCTCATTTTTTTATTTCATTGTAGGCATCACAAATTCAGCATTTGATCGAATTCCTGAAGGCCATCTTGAAGTTATAGTTTTTAATTTTGTATAAAATTTTATTCCCTCCATACCATGCATTGCACTGTCACCAAACAAAGATCTTTTCCACCCCCCAAAGCTATGAAATGCCATTGGTACAGGAATTGGTACGTTTATACCAACCATTCCAACTTGGATTTTACTGGCAAATGTTCTGCCAGCATCCCCATCTCTAGTATAAATACTAACTCCATTTCCATATTCATGTTCGTTAATTAATTTTGAGGCTTCCTCAAAAGTCTTCACTCTCACAACAGAGAGAACTGGTCCAAATATTTCTTCTTTATAAATTCTCATATCTTTTGTGACATGATCAAATAAACAACCTCCAATATAAAAACCATTCTCATATCCTTGTAACTTTAAACTTCTTCCATCAACCACTAACTTAGCTCCTTCTTTTACTCCTAAGTCAACATAGCCTTTCACTTTTTCTAGGTGCTCCTTAGTCACAAGTGGTCCCATTTCTGAATTTTTATCCATTCCAGGACCGACTTTTAAAGCCTCTGCTTTTTTTGATAATCTAGATACCAATTCATCTCCGATATCACCAACTGCAACCGCAACTGATTGGGCCATACATCTTTCTCCAGCAGAACCATAAGCTGCACCCATTAGACCGTTAACAGCACCATCTAAATCGCAATCAGGCATTACCACTAAATGATTTTTTGCGCCTCCTAAAGCTTGAACTCTTTTTTCATTTTTAGCTGAGTTTTCGTAAATATATTTAGCAATTGGAGTTGAGCCAACAAAACTTACAGCCTTAATATCTTTATTATCTAAGATTGCATCTACTGCAACTTTATCTCCATTTATAACATTGAATACACCATCTGGCAGGCCAGCTTCTTTTAACAACTCAGCTAATCTTATAGAACACGATGGATCTTTTTCTGATGGTTTTAATATAAAAGTATTTCCACAAGCAATAGCGATTGGGAACATCCACATAGGTACCATCGCTGGAAAATTAAATGGAGTTATTCCAGCTACTACTCCCAAAGGCTGTCGCATTGACCAACTATCAACATTTGTTCCAACATTTTCCGAAAATTCTCCTTTAAGTAAATGAGGAATTCCACATGCAAATTCAACAACTTCTAATCCTCGTGTCAAAGATCCTTTTGCATCTTCATAAACTTTTCCATGTTCTTCGACAATTAATTGTGTGAGTTCATCTGAATTTTTCTCGATCATTTCTTTGAATTTAAAAATTACTCGAGCTCTTTGAAGAGGAGGTTTTAATGACCATTCTTCAAATGCTTTTTTTGCAATTATAACTGATTGATCTAAATCAGATTTAGATGCTAACCTGACTTCTTTTACTTGTTCACCAGTTGCAGGATTAAATACTTTTCCTTTTTTGTCAGAAGTTCCAGAAATAATTTTTCCACCAGCAAAATGCTCTATTAATTTCATGAATACGATCTTTTAGAGTAAAAATACCTGTTAGTCTATTGTTTAAATATTAGCTGTTGCTAACATTTTTTTTATTTCAGCTATAGCTTTTGCAGGGTTTAATCCTTTAGGACAAGCACTTGTACAGTTAAGAATTGTATGACAGCGATAAAGTTTAAGCTCATCAGCAACCTTTTTTAACCTAGCTTGTTTTTCATCATCTCTACTATCTATAATCCATCTATAAGCTTGTAGTAAGACAGCTGGACCTAAATATTTATCTCCATTCCACCAATAGCTAGGGCATGACGTTGAACAACATGCACACATTATACACTCATAAGCTCCATCTAATTTTTTTCGATCTTCTTTAGACTGAAAAATTTCCTCTGACTCAGATTTAGAATTTGATTTTAACCAAGGTTCTATTGATTTGTATTGTTTATAGAGACCATCTAAATCGCCAATCAAATCCTTTCTTACTTTTAAATGTGGTAAAGGGTAAATGTCAATATCTCCATCAATTTCAGAATGAGGTTTAGTACAAGCCAGTCCGTTTTTACCACCCATATTCATTGCACATGAACCACAAACTCCGTGTGCACATGATCTTCTATATGCTAGGGTTGGATCTATCTCATTTTTTATCTTATTTAAAATATCAAGCACTTTTGAGGAACAATTATCCATATCAACCTCATAAGTATCAATTCTTGGGTTTTCTCCTGAAGATGGATCCCATCTATAAATGTTTACTTTTTTAAGATTTTTTGAACCTGTTCTGTCTTTAAAATATTTACCTTTTTTAACTTTTGAATTTTCAGGTAAATTTAATTGTACCATTAATAAACTCGCTCCTGTGGAGGAAAATATTGTACATCATTAGTCAATGTTGATTTATGAACTTCACGATAGCTTATTTTTGTCTCTTTGCCATTACACCAGGCAAGAGTATGTTGCATAAATTTTTTATCGTCTCTTTTAGGGAAATCCTCTCTTGCATGAGCTCCTCTACTTTCTTTTCTGTGATAGGCTGAGTCTACAGTTGCAACTGCCTGTCTAATTAAATTATCAAACTCTAAAGTTTCAACTAAATCAGTATTAAATATTAATGATTTATCTTTTACGGATAAAGATTCTAATCCATCATAAGTTTTTCTTATTTCGTCAACCCCTTCTTTAAGTGTTTTTTCAGTTCTAAAAACTGCACATTTTGATTGCATTGTTTTTTGCATAGATAGTCTTAGTTCTGCAGTCCCTATTTCTCCATCTGCATTCCTAATTCTGTCAAACCTATCAAGACATTTTTGCGTTTCAGACTCTTCAATTTCTTCGTGAGGTGTTCCCGGCTTAATTAATTCTGCAGCTCTTTTTGCAGCTGCTCTTCCAAAAACTACAAGATCAATTAACGAGTTAGAACCTAGTCTATTTGCGCCATGAACTGAAACGCATGCTGCTTCACCTATTGCCATTAAGCCTGGAACTACTTTTTCAGAGCCATTAACTGTTAGAACTTCGCCTTTATAATTAGTTGGAATTCCACCCATATTATAATGTACAGTTGGTACTACTGGAATTGGATCTTTAGTTACATCTACATTAGCAAATAATCTTGCAGCGTCTGTTATCCCTGGTAATCTACTTTCTATAACTTCTTTATCTAAGTGACTTAAATTTAGATGGACGTGGTCTTTATCTTTTCCAACTCCTCTACCTTCGTTTATTTCTATTGACATTGATCTACTTACTACATCTCTAGATGCCAAATCTTTAGCTTTAGGTGCGTATCTTTCCATAAATCTTTCACCTTTAGAGTTCGTAAGATATCCTCCTTCACCTCTTGCTCCTTCTGTTATAAGTGTACCATGACCATATATTCCAGTTGGATGAAACTGCACAAATTCCATATCTTGCAATGGTAATCCTGCTCTTAAAACCATAGCATTTCCATCACCGGTACAAGTATGTGCAGAAGTTGCAGAATAATAAACTTTACCATAACCGCCTGTAGCAATAATTACTGAGTGAGCTCTAAATCTGTGAATAGTTCCATCATTTAAGTTCCATGCAATTAAACCTTTACACTCACCATCTTTCATCAATAAATCTAACGCAAAATACTCTATGAAAAACTCTGTTTTATGTTTTAAGGCTTGTCCATACAAAGTATGTAAAATTGCGTGGCCAGTCCTGTCTGCAGCTGCGCAAGTTCTTTGAACAATTCCGTTACCATAGTTTTTTGTCATCCCACCAAATGGTCTTTGATAAATTTTACCATCATCTGTTCTGCTAAAAGGAACACCATATTTCTCTAATTCAATAACAGCTTTAGGTGCTTCCTTACATAAATATTCAATACTGTCTTGGTCTCCTAACCAGTCAGCACCTTTTACAGTATCATACATGTGCCAACGCCAATCATCTTCACCCATATTTCCAAGAGCAGCAGAAATACCACCTTGAGCAGCAGACGTATGGCTTCTAGTTGGAAAAACTTTTGAAATACATGCAGTTTTTAAGCCAGCCTCGCTTAAACCGACAGCTGCCCTTAATCCTGAGCCGCCAGCTCCTAAAACTACTACGTCATATTCATGATTTACTATTTTGTACGATTTCATAATATGCTTATTAATATAATTGTAATTAAGGGAATTACCACAGCAGATATATATAAAAGCCTATTTGCGACATTTTTGATTTTATCGGTTTTAATATAGTCCTCAAAAACCTCACTAATACTTAAAGCAGAAAAGAAATATGCATTTACAACAAATAGACTAAATAAAAACTTATACAAAGGATTTTTAAAAAAACTAACAACTGTAATATAATTCTGATCATATATTGATATGAAATTTATAATAAACCATAACATCAATGGTATTAGTGTTGCTCCACTTATTTTCAAAAATATCCATTTTTTTGTTGCACTAATCATTTTAAAAAAAATTTTTTCCAACTAAAAAAAAAAATACTGTTAAAAATATTGACCCAAAAATTACAATTAAGCCAGTTATTTTTGTTATTTTCAATTCAAACCCATAACCCAAATCCATAATTAAATGCCTAATCTCGCTCAAAATTTGAAAAGAAAAAGACCACGTAATACCCAAAATAAAAAATTTACCAACAAGTGAACTTAAAAATAAATAGATAATTTCATAATTATTTTCACCAAGACTAAGGAGAGATGCTAATAAGCAAACTAAAGTAATAACAATTATATTAATTATTCCTGTAATTCTATGTGAGATTGAGACTAATGAAGAAATTTGCCATTTATAGATTTGTATATGAGGAGATAAAGGTTCTTTATTTTCCATAAAAATTATTCTTAATTAATCTTTCTGCTATTTCTACTGCATTCAAAGCCGCGCCTCTTAGAAGATTATCAGAAACAATCCAAAGATTTAATCCATTTTTAATCGTATGATCCTCTCTTATTCTTGAAATAAACGTCTCATCTTTTCCCTCTGCTTCCAAAGGAGTTATATATCCACCATCTTCTCTTTGATCTATCACTTTGCAACCCTTAAAGTTATTTAGTGCCTCTTTTACTTTTTCTAAAGAAAATGGCTTTTCAAATTCTAAATTAACTGATTCAGAATGAGATATAGATATTGGTAATCTCACACATGTTGCTGTCAAATTAATCTTATCATCCAAAATTTTTTTTGTCTCGTTACTCATTTTTAATTCTTCCTTTGTATAACCATCATCTGAGAAGACATCAATATGTGGGATAGCATTAAAAGCTATTTGTTTTGTGAAATTTTTCGAATCAATTTTTTTTCCATCTAATGCTAGTTTAGTTTGTTCAATCAGCTCGTCCATAGGCTCTTTGCCACCTCCTGATACTGATTGATAGGTAGAGACAACTACCCTTTTGATTATAAACAAATCATGTAAAGGTTTGAGGGCAATCACTAATTGTGCAGTTGAACAATTAGGATTTGCAATAATGTTTTTTTTCATATTTCTTAAATCTTTAGAATTCACCTGTGGGACTATTAAAGGAACCTCAGGATCCATTCTAAAAAAACTTGAATTATCTATAACTAATGATTTCTTTGAGGCTTTTTCTGCAAATTCTTTAGAAATTTTTTTGCCAGCTGCAAAGAAAGTAATTTTAACTTTTGAGAAATCAAAATTATCTAGATCAACCACATCATATTCTTTGTCTCTAAATTTAATTTTTTTTCCTAAACTTTTTGAAGAAGCAACTAAATATAGATTATCAATTTTGAGTTCTTTTTTTTCAAGAACCTCTAAAATTTTTCTTCCAACATTTCCTGTTGCACCAACAATTGCTAAATTCATATTAACGTTTATTTTTATACTAAATGAAAGGCAAATCGCAAATTGTTCCTACAAATATTTTCTCGTTAATATCTATTTTAAATTGAGTTTTGCCATCCCAATAAGGTTTGTTAATCATGGCTATACCAATAACTTTTTTAAATGTTGGAGAATATGCTGCTGATCTGACATAGCCCATAACTTTATTATTATCGTCTAATAATGTCTTTTCACAATACATGTCAATTTTATTATGATCAATTTTTACTCCCATCAGTTTTCTTGAAATGCCCTCTTGTCTTATTTTTTTTAACTTTTCTTTACCTAGAAAATCAATTCCATTGTCTAAATGTATGAACTTATCAAAATTTGCTTCAAAAGGATTATCTCTATTATCAAAATCATTTCCATAAGAAAATAAAGCTGACTCTATTCTCTCGATCAAGTTTGGACACCCTGCTTTCACGTTGTATTTAGAGCCATATTCAAAAAGATAATCATATAAATCCTGACCTGCTAAATTGTCTTCTACATAAATCTCAAAACCACTTTGTTTTGACCAGCCTGACCTAGCAATAAAATATTTATACTTTTTAAATTCATAATATTTGAAATTAAAAAACTTTAATTGTCTTATTTCATCACCAAATAATTTTGCCATTAAATCATCTGAGAGGGGTCCTTGAACAGCTAATATATTTACATTTGGCTCTTTAATTTCTACTTCAAATTTATTTCCTGCAGCAAGACCTTTGGCAAAAAAAATTACATCAGAATCAGCAATCGATAACCACCATCTATCATCTGCCAATTTATTTATTATTGGATCGTTAACTAAAAGACCTTGATCATCAACAAGTGGGGCATAATAACATCTCCCAACTTTTGATTTGGATAAATCTCTACAAGTCATTAATTGCACTAATTTTGCAGAATCTTTTCCAGAAATTTCTACTTGTCTTTCTGCAGCGACGTCCCAAACTTGAACAAATTTTTTCAAATGATGATAGTCGGACTCTAGGGACTTGAATGATGCAGGTAGCAACATATGATTGTAAACTGTATAGCTACTTACACCGTGAGACTCGATCCTATCAGTGTAGGGTGTGCTTCTCAATCTTCTTGATTTTACAATTGGAAAATTTTTCATTTTTTTTAATTTTTAGATCTTTTCTCTCATTTCAAATGCTTTTTCAATCATAATTATACGTCAGATATTGATAATTTAATTTATAATGGAAACTTTCGATAAGATTGTTAAAATTTTTTTCTTAATTCAAATTTTTGAATTTTTCCTGTTGAGGTTTTAGGTAATTCACAAAAAACTACTTGTTTTGGAACTTTAAAACCGGCAAGAGTTTCTTTACAAAAACTGATTAATTCTTTCTCAGTAGCTGGCTTATCTTTTACTAATTCAATAAACGCACATGGAACCTCGCCCCATTTTTGGTCAGGCTTAGCAACAACCGCAGCAATTGAAACCGAAGGGTGCTTTGCCAAAGTATTTTCTATTTCTATTGACGATATATTTTCTCCTCCTGAAATAATTATGTCTTTAGATCTATCTTGAATTTTGACGTAACCGTCAGAATGCATGACTGCTAAATCACCAGAGTGGAACCATCCACCATCCATAGCTTTATTCGTAGCATCTTTGTCCTTAAAATACCCTTTCATAACAACATTTCCCTTAATCATAATCTCACCAATTGTTTTTCCATCTTTAGGTACTTCTTTCATTGTTTCTGGATCCATCACTGATATTCCTTCAGTATTGGGATATCTTACTCCTTGTCTTGCTTTAATTTCGTTTTGTTTTTCTTCATCAAATTCATTCCATTCATCATTCCATGCACATTGGGTAACATGTCCATAAGTTTCAGTTAATCCGTAAACATGCATTACCTCAAATCCAAGTTCTCTCATTTTTTTGAATATAATACTTGGTGGAGGAGCTCCAGCTGTGAGCACATAAACTTTTTCTTTTAATTTTTTTCTGTCAGTTTCAGGAGCACCCGTAATCATATTTAATACAATTGGAGCACCACCAAAATGAGTAACTTTGTATTTATCAATTAATTCGAATATTTTTTTTATATCGATATTTCTTAAACAAATTGTTCTTCCATTTAACATTGGGACAGTCCACGGATAACCCCAACCATTACAATGAAACATTGGCACAATAGTCAAAAAGTTTAATCTATTAGGCATATTCCAAGCAACAGCGCTTCCAGTAGACATCAAGTATGATCCTCTGTGATGATAAACAACTCCCTTAGGATTACCTGTAGTTCCTGATGTATAGCTCAATGATATTGCTTGCCACTCGTCCTCTGGCATTTTCCAGCCATAATCTTCATCACCAGTATTTAAAAAACTTTCATACTCTAAATCGCCAATTTTTTCACACTTAGATTGATCAGCAAATTTATCAACAATATCAATGATGGTAATTTTTCTTTTAATAACACTTAATGCTTTCTTAACTTCTATATGTAGCTGTCTATCTACAACTAATACTTTCGCTTCACTATGATCTAAAATATAAGCAATCGTTTTAGCGTCTAATCTTATATTAATTGTATTCAAAACTGCCCCTGTCATTGGCACAGAATAATGACCCTCAAAAATTTCAGGAGTGTTGAAAGCTAAAAATGAAACAGTGTCACCTTTTTTAATGCCAATTTTGCTAAGCGCGCTCGCAAATTTAACAGTCCGTTTATAAACCTCACTCCATGAATATTTTCGATCTTCATATATTACAGCTTCATAATTTGGATAAATTTCTTTAGCTCTTTTGATAAAAGTTAAGGGAGTTAAAGGAACATAATTTGCGTTATTTTTGTCTAGATTGGTATCGTAATGACTCATTTAACTAAATTTGAAGTTCATTATATTTAAACTTCCAGTAATTGCAGATTTATAATGTTGTTCAGCTCTTGGTAGCACTTTGTCAAAATAAAATTTAGCAGTATTTATTTTGTCATCATAAAACTTTTTATTCTCCTCATAGTCTTTGAAACTTATATTAAGAACTTTTATCCATGAAAATGCTAATGATATATAGCCAAGAGTTTTTAAATAATCATTTGCAGCTGCGCTTACATCATCTTTATTGGTTTCTAATCTCTGAATAGTCCAATCACTAAATTTCTTGAGTACGTCCAAATAATAATTAAATTCTTTTATAAATGGCTTGACTTTTTCGTTATTTAAATTTGTTTCAGTTTTAACTAAATCTAAAAATTTATCTATTATATTTCCATTCTTATTTAATAATTTTCTAAAAACTAAATCAGCAGCTTGAACAGAATTTGTTCCCTCGTAAATTGGTGTAATTCTGTTATCTCTGTATAATTGCTCTATACCTTGATCTTTAGTATAGCCATACCCACCAAAAATTTGCATTGCATCGCTTGTAATCTCCATTCCTAAATCTGAAAATAAAGATTTTACAACGGGTGTCATTAATGAGACCATGTCTGAAGCATCTTGTTTTATTTTCTGATCATCATGATTTAAACTTACTTCAGTTTGTTGCGATAACCAGAAACATAATGCTCTCTCTCCCTCAATTATAGATTTCATGTTCAACAACGTTTTACGTATATCTGCATGTTCAATAATTGCATCAGCATTTCCATTTTGCGATTTATTATTGTTGCTTTTTCCTTGCTTTCTTTCTTTGGCATAACTCAATGAATTTTGATAAGCAATTTCTGAAATCCCTAAACCCTGAATTCCAACGACAATTCTTTCTAAATTCATCATTGTAAACATTTGACTTAGTCCTTTATTTTTAGGACCAATCATAATTCCAGTTGCATCGTCAAAATTTAAAACGCAAGTAGCTGAACCTTTAATACCCATTTTCGTCTCTATCGATCCAGTAGATATTCCATTTCTAGCACCAATAGTTCCATCTTCTTTTACAATAAATTTTGGAACTAAAAATAAACTTATTCCCTTAGTACCTTTTGGTGAATCTGATGCTCTTGCTATTACAAGATGAATTATATTTTCTGTTAAATCATGATCACCAGATGTAATAAATATTTTTTGGCCAGTGATCTTATATGTTCCATCGGGTTGCTCTACAGCTTTTGTTTTAAGTAAACCTAAATCTGTTCCACAAACTGGCTCTGTTAAACACATAGTGCCACTCCATTTTCCCTCAACCATTTTTGGAAGATATTTATCTTTAATTTCATCTGGGGCATGGTGGTGAATACAATTGTAGGCACCAAGTGATAATTCACTATAAAGTTTAAATGCTAGACTAGATGAAGATAACATTTCATCGAAAAATGCACTCACTGTCCTAGGCATACCTTGTCCTCCATATTTTGGATCACAAGATAAAGAAGTCCAGCCATCCTCGATGTATTTCTGATAAGCTTCTTTATAACCTGGGGGTGTTCTTACAACTCCATTTTCTAATATAGCTGGATTTTCATCTCCAGCTTTTGCAAGAGGTAAAATTAAATTTTGATTTATTTTTGCAGCTTCCTCTAAGATGTCTTTTACTAACTCTGGGTTAACTTCTTTATATTTCTCTAGCTCATTATAATTTTTATTATCCCTTAGTTTCTCATAGAGAAACATCATATCTTTTACTGGTGCATTATAGCTAGGCATATTTTAATTTTAGAATAAATAATTAGTTATTGCAATTTTGAAATAATCGCATCACCCATTTGTGATGTCGATATCTCTTTCATTCCTTTAGATAAAATATCCTTTGTTCTTAATCCATCATTTAGTACACTTTGAACAGCTTTTTCTAGTGATTCTGCTTCTTTATCCAGGTCTAAGGAGTATCTCAAAGCCATAGCAAAACTTAGTATCGTTGCAATCGGATTAGCAATGCCTTTACCTGCTATATCAGGTGCAGATCCATGGATTGGCTCATACATTGCTCTCATCTCTCCCTCATTATTTCTGGCTCCTAGAGATGCAGATGGTAAAAGACCTAATGATCCAGTCAACATAGATGCTTGATCGGACAACATATCACCGAATAAATTATCCGTCACAATAACATCAAATTGTTTAGGATTTCTAAGCAATTGCATTGCACAATTATCTGCTAGCATATGGCTTAACTCAACATCTTTATACTCTTTCTCATGAAGTGCTTGAACTTCCTCTTTCCAAAGCTGACCTGCTTCCATCACATTTGATTTTTCACAAGATGTGACTTTATTTGATCTTTTTTTTGCTAAATCGAATGCAATCCGAGCGACTCTGATTATTTCGCTACTAGTGTAAGAGTGCGTATTAATTCCTTTTCTCTCACCATTTTCTATTGGTTTGATACCTCTAGGTTCTCCAAAATAAATTCCACCGGTAAGCTCTCTAACAATCATAATGTCTAAACCTGAGACAACATCTGGCTTTAAGGTTGATGCATCAACTAACTGTTTAAAACATATTGCTGGTCTTAAATTAGCAAAAAGTTTCAACTCTTTCCTTAATTTTAGAAGAGCTCTTTCAGGTTTCTTAGAGAATTCAACTTGATCCCACTTTGGCCCTCCAACAGCACCTAACATTATAAAAGCGCTCTCTAAAGCTTTGTAAAATACCTCATCAGTAATTGGGGTTCCATGTTTGTCATAAGAACATCCTCCGGCCAAATCCTCATCAATTTCAAAATCTAAAGATTTTTTGTCATTAAACCAATTTATTATCTTTCTAACTTCACCAATGACTTCGGGGCCTATACCATCACCTGGTAATAATAATATTTTTCTTTTTTTTACCTTAATCATTAAAGATCCATGGCTTTTGACTTTTCAGATCTTTTTCGAAACTTTCAATTTTTTTGGATTTATTAAGCGATAACGCTATGTCATCTAAGCCCTCTAACAGGCATTGTTTTTTAAATGGGTCTACTTTAAATCTAACTTCATTATTTCCATAAATTACTTTTTCTTCATTAAGGTCTACAAAAATCTCCTCTTTTCTATTAGCATACTCTGATAATTCTTTAATTTTATCATCATTAAGAATGATTGGTAAAATTCCATTTTTAAAACAATTGTTGTGGAAAATATCAGCAAAACTTGAGCTGATCACACATGTAATACCAAAATCTAACAATGCCCAGGGTGCATGCTCCCTTGAAGAGCCACATCCAAAATTTTTCCCAGCTATCAAAATTTTTGATTTATTAAATGGAGTTTTATTTAAAACAAATTCATTTATTTCTTTACCTTTATCATCATATCTCATTTCAAAGAATAAATTTTTACCTAACCCAGTCCTTTTAATAGTTTTAAGAAATTGTTTAGGGATAATCATATCAGTATCAATATTGACTATTGGTAAATATGCCGGAATACTTTTAAGTGTGCTAAATTTTTGCATCTAATTTTGGTACTTTCTCACATCATCAAGACTACCAGATATTGCTGCAGCAGCGGCCATGCCTGGACTGACAAGGTGTGTCCTTCCACCTCTACCTTGTCTTCCTTCAAAATTTCTATTTGAAGTGGATGCACATCTTTCCTCAGGTTTTAATTTGTCAGCATTCATAGCTAGGCACATTGAACAACCTGGTTCCCTCCATTCGAAACCTGAGTTAACAAATATCTTATCCAATCCTTCCTGCTCTGCTTGCTCTTTTACTAAACCCGATCCAGGAACGACCATCGCATGAACATGGGAGGCTATTTTTTTGTTTTTAAGAATTTTTGCAGCCTCTCTTAGGTCTTCAATTCTACCATTTGTGCAGCTTCCTATAAAAACTTTATCTATTTTAATATCTTTTGCAGCCATATTAGGTTTTAAACCCATATAATTTAGTGCTCTTTCTAATGAATTTTTCTTATCTTCATTTTTTTCATTTTGAGGGTTGGGAATCTTGCCATCTATCGTAATTACATCTTGTGGAGAGGTCCCCCAAGTTATCATTGGTAAAATTTCTTCAGCTTTTAAATTAACTTCTTTATCGAATTTTGCTCCATCATCTGACTTTAAATTTCTCCAATATTCTAAAGCGTTTTCCCAATTTTTTCCTTTTGGTGACATAGGTTTGCCTTCAAGATATTTAAATATTTTTTCATCAGGGGCAATCAGTCCTGCTCTAGCTCCACCTTCTATAGTCATGTTGCAAATAGTCATTCTTTGCTCAACACTCAAAGATCTAATTAAGTCTCCAGCATATTCTATAACAAATCCAGTTCCACCAGCAGTTCCAATTTTTCCTATTATTTGAAGAATTACATCTTTTGATGTTACCCCTAATGGAAGTTTACCTTCTACATTAATTCTTAAATTTTTTGCTTTTTTTTGAACTAATGTTTGGGTAGCTAAAACATGTTCTACCTCTGATGTTCCAATTCCAAAAGCTAAAGACCCAAAGGCACCATGTGTCGCTGTATGGCTATCTCCACAAACAATTACTGTTCCCGGTTGTGTGAAACCTTGCTCAGGTCCGATTATATGAACTATACCCTGTCTCTTATCACCCATTCCAAATAATTTAATACCAAACTCTTTACAATTTGCTTCTAATGTATCTACCTGAATTTTAGACTCTTTATCAGATATTCCTTTTGATCTATCAGTTGTTGGTACATTGTGGTCTGCAACAGCTAGAGTAAGTTTTGGGTGTCTAACTTTCCTATTTGAATTTCTTAGACCTTCAAAAGCTTGAGGGCTAGTTACTTCATGAACCAAATGCCTATCAACAAACAATAAAGCTGTTCCATCAGCCTGTTGATCTACTAGGTGATCGTTCCAAATTTTATCGTAAAGAGTATTGGGCATTGAGAAAAAAATTATTTTTTTTCTGAGGGATTTTCAAGTTTTTTTTCTGCTTTAATATCAGCTTTAGATGCATCTATTTGAGGTTCTTTTTTAGTAGTTTCCTCTTTTTTTTCATCTGATGTTGACACAACCTTTGTATTTATCTCAGTTTCAATTTCTTTATTTGTTGGGGCAATATTTTCCTCATTTACCGTCTCTGGCTTTACATCAATATCAATGCCAATTTTTTTTCTTATTTTTTCAGCAATTCTAGCTGATTTTCCTGTTCTATCCCTTAGGTAATAAAGCTTTGCTCTTCTAACTTTGCCTGAACGGATCACTTTGATAGAGTCAATCACAGTCCCATACAGCGGAAAAGTTCTCTCAACACCTTCTCCAAATGAAATTTTTCTGACTGTAAATGACGAGTTCAAATCTCTATTTTTCTTTGCAATACAAACACCTTCGAAAAACTGTATTCTCTCTTTTTTACCTTCTGTAATTCTGACACCTACTTTAACTACATCTCCAGCAAAAAAATCAGGAATTTTTTTCTCTGATAGAATTTTTTTAACATTATGTTGGTTTATTTCTTCGATTGTTTTCATTCTAAAATTATTCAATTAATTTTTTTTATATTTTTGCCACAAATCTGGTCTTCGGTCGCGAGTTATAGCCTCAGATTGAGATAAACGCCAGTCTTTAATTTTAGCATGATCTCCAGATAATAATACCTCTGGTACTGATTTTTCTTCCCAAATTTGAGGTTTTGTATATTGAGGGTACTCTAAAAGACCGTTTTCAAAGGTTTCATCAATTGCAGATTTTTCATTTCCTAGTACACCAGGTAAAAGTCTTAAAATGCTATCAAGCACAACTAATGCAGCAGTTTCTCCACCAGACAAAACATAATCTCCTATACTTATTTCCTCTATATTTCTTGTATCTAAAACTCTCTCATCAACTCCTTCAAAATGACCACAAATTAGAGAGATAGATTTTTCTTTTGATAAATCTTTTGCAAATTTTTGATCAAATTTTTTTCCCTTAGGTGATAAATAAAAAATTCTTTCATCTTTTTTTACTCTTTGGTCTAATGATTTCGCTAATATATCTGGTTTGAGTAACATTCCTGTTCCACCTCCATACGGAGTGTCATCAACAGTTTTATGTTTATCTGTTGCTGCATCTCTTATATTTACAACATTCAATTTCCACAACTTATCAGATAAAGCTTTTCCATAAAGGCCCTTAGCAAGAGGGCCAGGAAAAAATTCTGGGTACAAAGTAAATACTTGGGCTTGGAACATGATGATTTTTTAAATTACTTTTTTTCCCCTTTTGAAGCTTCTTCTTTTTTAGGAGCTTCTTCTTTTTTTGCTTCTGCTGCTGGTGCTGCATCTGCTTTAGGAGCTTCTTCTTTTTTTGCTTCTGTTGCTGGTGCTGCATCTGCTTTAGGAGCTTCTTCTTTTTTTGCTTCTGCTGATGTTTCTTTTTTTCTATCTTTTTTTGGAATAGCTTTTTGAGGATTATTTCCATTAACAGGCATAGGCATTAACTCATTTTCTCCTAGAATTCTTGCCACTCTTGTAGTTGGCTTTGCTCCTTGACCTAACCAATATTTAATTCTTTCAGCTTCAAGTCCTATTCTCTCTTTTTTTTCTTTGGGAAGTAATGGATTAAAAAAGCCTACCTTTTCTATAAATCTTCCATCCCTTGCAAACCGACTATCTGCTACAACTAACTTGTATACTGGTCTTTTTTTTGTACCACCTCTTGATAACCTTAACTTTAACATTTGCTCTCCTTTTTATTTTAATTGATTAAATAGCTCTGGTGGTATTCCTTTATCAGACATACCTTTCAGATTTCCTTTCGACATTTTTTTCATCATTTCTGACATCATTTTAAATTGTTTAAGCAATTTATTGATAGTGGCTGGATCTGTACCAGAGCCATTAGCAATTCTTTTTTTTCTTGAACCATTAATTATTTTTGGATTCTCTCTTTCTTTTTTAGTCATTGATAAAATTATCGCCTCGTTTTTAGTAATAACACTTTCATCTATACCAGCAGCATCCATTTGGGACTTAACCTTAGATACACCAGGCATAAATGACATCACACCTTCTATCCCTCCCATTTTTTTCATCTGTCTTAATTGTGTTAAATAATCCTGCATTGAAAATTGACCTTTTTTTAAATTCTCTTCAGCTTTCTTTATATTTTCCTCACCTAAATCCTCAGCTGCTTTTTCTACAAGAGAAATGATATCTCCCATACCAAGAATTCTATTTACTATTCTATCTGGATGAAATAATTCAAGATTTTCAATTTTTTCACCAACACCTAAAAATTTAATTGGCACTTGTGACACAAATTTCATACTCACTGCTGCTCCACCCCTTGCATCTCCATCTGCTCTAGTTAAGATTATTCCTGAGAGGTTAACAGTGTTTTTAAATTCTTTTGCGACGGACGCTGCCACTTGTCCTGTTAATGAATCTGCGACAAGAAATATCTCTGCAGGGTTAATAGTATTTTCAATTTGTTTAATTTCACTCATCATCTGCAAGTCTATTTGTGTTCTACCAGCGGTATCAAATAGAATTATATCTGCACCATTTAAATTTGCAGCACTTAAAGCTCTTTGACAAATTTCAGTTGGTTGCTGACCTTCAATTATCGGTAAGGTTAAAATATTATTTTGCTCACCTAATGACTCTAATTGTTCTTGTGCAGCAGGCCTATAGATATCTAAACTAACCATCATTACTTTCTTTTTTTTGGTATTCTCTAGATACCTTGCTAGTTTAGCAGTTGTAGTAGTTTTACCAGAGCCCTGAAGTCCAACCAACATAATTGGTACAGGCGGGACTGCGTTGAGATTTACATCATCATTTTTTTCACCAAGCAAGCTGACTAATTCGTCATAAACAATCTTCACAACCATATCTCCAGGGGATGTCGATCTGATAATTTCTTTACCTAGAGTTTTTGGTTTTACTTTTTCGATGAAGTCTTTTACAACTTCAAGAGATACATCTGCCTCTAACAAGGCCTGCCTAATACCTCTTAATCCCTCATCTACTTGATTTTCATCTAGTGATGGTGCTTTTTTTAAAGAGGAAAAAACTTCCTCAAATTTATTAGTCAAATTTTCAAACATATTTATTACACGCAATAGTAATCGCACTAGTGGGCGAACCCTCGCAGACTAGTGTCGATCTCTTTGTTTCCAAAGACACCGCAAATTTAACGTTTTTGCGGAAACTGCCACAAACTATAATAGAGGTTCAAAAAGTCAATAAATAAGTTAAATAAACATATATGAACATTAAAGCATTTAAAATGGATGGTTTAGGTAATGACTTTGTAATTATTGATAATAGACAAAAAATTACCAATTTAAATAAAGAACAGATAATTAAAATTTGCGATAGAAGTTTTATTGGTTGTGATCAATTGATTTTAATAGAAAACGACAATTCAGCTGATGCATACTTGAAATTTTTTAATTCTGATGGTGGAGAGTCAGGGGCATGTGGTAATGGAACAAGATGCATTGCTGATTTCATTTCAAGAGAAACAAATAATAAAACTATAGTTTTAAAGACATTATCTGGACTGTTAAAGTCTGAAATTTTAGGAAATAAGACTGTTACAACAGAAATTGGTAAAGCCAAAACAGAGTGGAGTGAAATACCTTTGTCGGAAAAATTAGATACAAAAAATTTAAATGTTAAAATACTTGATATAAATAATAAAGAGCATACTGGTGGCACCGCAGTAAATGTTGGAAATCCACATATCATTTTTTTTGTTAATGAACTAAACGATTTCAATATTAAAAAAATTGGTCCAGAAATTGAAAATCATTTTATTTTCCCAGAAAAATGTAATGTCACAATTGCTCAAGTTATAAATAAAGATTTGATTAAAGTTAAAGTCTGGGAAAGAGGAGCTGGATTGACTAAAGCATGTGGCACTGCTGCTTGCGCAACAGCATTTGCTGGTAAAATAAATAATTTAACAGAAAGTAAAACAGATATAGAATTTTCGACAGGGAAATTGTCGATATGGATTGACACAAAAAATTCAATACATTTAAAAGGTCCTGTATCAGATGCAGAGGAAATCGAAATTAAATTATAATGGGAATTTTTGATAAATTTAAAATAGGTTTTCAAAAAAGTGCTTCCGCACTTACATCCGGTCTAAAAGAAATAATAATAAAAAAAGAGATAGATGATAAAAATTTAGATAAAATAGAGGAATTTTTAATTCAATCAGATGTGGGAGTAGAAGCTGCATCAGAAATAAAAGAAATTATTTCGAATAAAAAAATCGATCCAAACAAAGATCTAACTAGTGAAATAAATTATATTTTAAAAGAGTATATAATTTCTTTAATGAAACCCTTAGAGAATAATTCATTTTTTGAGAAAAAAGAAAAACTTAATTCAACTTTAGTTTCAGGAGTAAATGGAGTTGGAAAAACTACAACTATCGGTAAAATTGGTAAAATTTTAAAAACTAATGGCAATAAAGTTATGTTTGCAGCCTCAGATACTTTTAGAGCAGCAGCAATTGAACAACTAGAAAATTGGGCAAATAAAATTAACGTTTCAATTACTAAATCTTCTCAAGGTGCTGATCCCGCTTCAGTGGCGTATAAGGCGATTGAAAAAGCAATTAACAATAATTTTCATCAAGTATTAATTGATACGGCTGGCAGACTTCAAAATAAAAAAAACCTTATGGAAGAATACAAAAAGATAGCAAATGTTATAAAAAAAATTGATACTGAGGCGCCTCACAATGTTATTTTAGTTTTAGATGCTACATCTGGACAAAATGTAATTAATCAAGTTGAAGAATTTAATAAAATAATTCCTATAACAGGTATTGTAATGACTAAGTTAGATGGGACAGCAAAAGGTGGCATACTTTTAGCATTAGCTAAAAAATATAAACTTCCCATTGTTGCATTAGGCTTAGGTGAAAAAGAGGATGACCTTCAGTTATTTGATGCCAAAAAATTTGCTGAAGCATTTACCCAAGTTAATTAATCAAATTACTAGAAATTAATGGTTTGTAGATATTACATTTGTAATTATCTTTAAATTTATAATACCCACAATCTTTTGAAAATGATGAAATTATAAAGTCAAACTTACCTGTAGTGGGATAGAGTTCCAATTTTTTTTTACTGATGTCATACTTAAAATTTGCATTTAAACTTTTTACTGCACTAATCATCACCAATGTTTTGTCATCCTCTAATAAGTAATATGCAAAATCATCAGGAAATACCGGAAAGTCATATTCCTGTAGAAAATATTTTGCTTGAGACGGAAACCAATCATAAGAGATTAAAGGAGAAGATGACTTAGTTGAATAATTGTAAATATACAAATCTTTTGGATAATCATTTATATAATTACTTTCCTCACCTCTTGCTAAAACAGATTTTTTTCTGCCTTTAAAATATAAACTAAATTCTTTGTTATGGGAGTCCATATTGTCTATGTGAAATAAATCATCTGGCTGGAAAAATTTATCTTGTGAATTAACAATATTTGTTAATGTCAAATATGATAAAAGTATTAATAAAAATTTTCTCACATTACTAAGCTATAAAAAAATTTTGAAATATATTTGTTGAGATTATGGCTTAATTTAATCTTTTCAGAAAAGACTCGAGTGCAAATATCAAATCTTCATCATATTCCATCATATGATTGTCATATTTTGTAAAATAGGAATATTTTGGTTTATTAGCTAATTCATAAATTTCTTTACCCATGTGAAATGGAACTATTTGATCCTTTTCTCCATGCATCACTAGTAATGGTATATTTATATTTTTTAGTTTTTTAGAATTTTCATACTTATCTTTAAGTAATAACTTAACTGGAATATAAGGATAGAAAGTTTTTGCAGCATCTATCATGGAAGTAAATGGTGTTTCTAAAATTATTCCTGCAAAATCTTTGTTTTGTGCAAGATGTGTAGCTACTCCAGTGCCTAAAGACTCCCCATATAGAATAATATTTTTTTTTCTTACACCTTTTTCAATGAGCCAATCGACGGCACTTTGACCATCTTCATATAGACCTAATTCAGAGGGATTACCTTTATTTCCACTAAAACCTCTCCAAGCTATAATCAAAAAATTTAAATCCATGTTTTTGAAATGATTCAGCTTATGAATTCTATTTTCTAAAGATCCTGCATTTCCGTGGAAAAAAACTAGTGTTTTGTAGTCTTTGAGATTTTTCTCATGATACCATCCAAGTAATTCAATATTATCCGACGTTAATATCTTAACTTTTTTAATTTCAACAGAAATTTTATCTCCAGAATAATTATTTTCATTTGGGTGATATAATAAATTTCTTTGGTTAAAATATAAAAAGACTAAAATTGAAAAATAAATAAAAAATAAAATTAAAATTATTTGAGTCAATTTTTTCCTAAATTTGTTTAACATTTTTCTTCTTAGCTAAATATACTCCAACAAATACTAAAACTGTTCCAATTAAATGGTAATTCTCAAGTTTTTCTCCAAATAAAAAGTAACCATAAATCGCACCGTAAATTGTGAAAACATATAATGTAAATCCAGTTAAAGAGGCACCAAGTTTTTTTTGAGCCACTGTATAAAGAGTGAAAGCTATAATTCCTGGAGAAATAGCAGCAAAAATAATCCACATAAAAAATTCATTAGTAAACGCTGTTCTTTCAAAAAAAAGTTCTTCGCCAATATAAAAAGGAAATAAACTCAAAGCACCAAAAAATGCGATTAAGGTAAATCTTTGAAAAATTTTGAGCTCTGATTTCCAGTGAAATAAATAAATTGAATATAAAGCCCAACCAATAGCAGCTGCCAGCATCCATAGATCACCAATTGTAAAATTAAGATTAATCAATAAATCCAGATCTCCCTTGATAATAATTGCAAAAACACCGAGCAAACATGAAATTAAACCAATTATCTTGGTAAAATTAATCTTTTCGTGAAAAAAGAAGCCAGATATTAGAATTATAAAAATTGGGGAAGAAGTATAAATTATTCCCATGTTAGTAACCGTAGTAGTTTTTCCAGCTAAAAAAGGGAAGGCTCCACATACTCCACATCCCATGGCTCCTAAAAATAAAAGTTTTTTAAGTTCATTTTTTATAATCTTATAATTTTTTCTCAAAGACAAATAAGTAAAAGGTAAAAGGATAACAAAAACTAATGTCCATCTCCAAAAAGCTAGAGAAATTGGTGGAACATATTCAACTCCACCTCTTGCAACGACTAAGTTTGATGCCATAAATATTGGCTGAATAAATAAAAGTGAAAATGCTAAAAGATTTTTTACTTTAGTATTCAATCGTTTAAATTTTTGAATAATTATTTTTTATCAAAGAAAGCTTCATAGACCATCATAAAAATCGCAATACCCATTAATATGTAAACAGGTAACACATCAAAAAAACCTATCATTGATGATCTAGTTAGTGTAAATGCAAGACCTACTAAAAAAGCTATAGCGAGCAAAGACCCTAAAAATGTCGTAAACTTTTGCATTTAGTTATTACATTCCTTTTCAAGCCAATTAGCAACACCTAAAAATCTGTGATCATCGTATCTATCACCTATGAGCTGTACTCCTAAAGGTAGGTTATTTTCACCTTCAAGTAGTGGAAGAGATATACAAGGCGTTCCCAGGTATGACCAAACTTTATTGAATTCTGCTGTGCCTGTACTTTTTAAACCTTTTGGGGCAACACCAGGACTAGCAGGAGCAAGAACCCCATGATAATCTTCGAAAACTTCTTGATAAGACTCATAGCTTCTTTTTCTAAAGTCAATTGCTTCAGCATAGTCTTTTGCAGAATGTTTATTACCTTTAGCTATAGCGGTTTGCATAAACTTTGATAATTTTTTTTTATATTTTTTGTAATATAAACTAAAATTATTAGCTAAATCAGTTTCGTGAATAATTTGATGATATTTATGAATATCTTTGAAATAAGATGGTGTGTCGAATACCTCAATATTTTTGAATGACTTTATAAAATATTCAAATGACTCTCTTGATTTTTTATCAACTATTTTCCAATAATCTGATTTGTAAAAGATAAATTTTGGTTCAAATAGTGGTCCTTTTTTCGTTTCCTCTAAAATACTTTCAGCTGAATAATAAATAGTTGCAGGATCATACTGATCCTTTTTAATTAAAACTTTAGCTAATAAAGCAACATCCTCTACATTTCTTCCAAATAAGCCGATGTGATCTAATATATATGAAGTTCTTAAAACTCCATTTCTTGATATAAGACCATATGTAGGTTTATATCCTACCACTCCACAATAAGAGGCAGGCCTAATGACCGATCCTCCTGTTTGAGACCCTATTGATAATGGCGCCATCAGTGACGCTACTGCTGCTGCAGATCCACTAGAGGAACCTCCTGGTGTTCGGGAATAATCATGAGGATTAGTTGTTTTCGGAGGTCCGAGATAAGCTAGTTCTGACGTAGCAGTTTTACCCATGACAACAGCACCAGCAGAATTTAAAAGCTCAACTATTTCAGCGTTCTGAGAATAAGATTTTCCTTTTCTTATAGATGTACCACACTCTGTTGGCATATCTACCGTTCCAATTATATCTTTTAAAGCTATAGGAACACCGTGTAATGAACCTACAGGTTTTCCTGATTTTCTATGCTCATCTGACTCTGCAGCTTTCTCCAACAAAATCTTTTTATCAAAATGAACCCAGGCTTTTACATCTTTCTCAAACTTATTTATTCTTTCAATATACTTTTCACAAATTTCTACCGAAGTAATTTGACCTTCTTTAATTTTTTGAGCCATTTCTTCAACTCTTAACGAAAAAATATCAATCATATTTATTAGTCAGCAAACAAAACGTCTGGTAGCCAAAGTGCAATTCCAGGAAACATATACATTAAAAACATTCCAAAAATTACAATACTTAAAAATGGCATGATGCCCCGAAATATCTCTAACAATTCAACGTTAGTTTTCTGAACACCTTTAAGATAATATGCGGACATTGCCATTGGTGGTGTCAAAAAAGATGTTTGTAAGTTTAAAGCAATTAACATTGCAAAAAAATATGGATTAACATCGAATATTTCAAGAAGTGGTAGAAATATCGGAACAAATATAATCAAGATCTCTGTCCATTCTAAAGGCCATCCTAATAGAAAAATTATTATTTGAGTTATGATTAAAAATTGCCAAGTAGTAATGTTTATTGATGTGAAAAAATGTTCAAACACTTCATGACCACCTAAATAAGAGAAAACTGAGGAGAAAGTCCAAGATCCAATAAAAAGCCACATTATCATAGCAGTGGTTTTTGCTGTTAAAAAAACTGACTCTTTAAAATTTTGCCATTTAAGTGTTTTATAAAACCAGGAAAGTATTAATGCCCCAAAAGCACCTGCAGCTGCAGCTTCGGCAGGGGTTGCTATTCCTGCTAAAATCGTTCCTAGCACTAACATTATTAAACCAAATAAAGGAACAAAAGAGACTAATACCTCTTTTAAAATTTCTGCTCTTGGAGGAATGTCTTCTTTTGGGGGTCTCGGTGCTAGAGAAGGATTCAACCATGCTCTTATTACTGCGTAAGCGATATAAAGACCTGCCAACATTAATCCTGGAAAAATCGCAGCAGCAAATAATCTTAATGGAGATAATTGGGCAATAACAGAATAAACAATAAGCATAATGCTTGGTGGTATTAAAATACCCAAACATCCACCACTACAAATTATTCCAGAAGCAAATTTTTTATCATATCCAGCTTTAACCATTGCTGGCCAAGCTAATAATCCCATCAAAGTTACAACTGCTCCAATAATACCTGTTGCAGTTGAAAATAATGTGCATGTTATTAATGCTGCTACAGCCATGGATGCTGGTAATCTATGCGCGGCTAATCTTATTGCAAAGAAAAGTTTAGCAACAATGCCAGCTCTCTCAACTAAATATCCCATGAATAAAAAAAGAGGCACTGCTGTAAGAACGTTATTATCCATAACTGTGTATGTATTTTTTACAAATAAAGAAAAAATTCTATTATCGAAGAGATGATCCATCAAAACTGGATCGTAATAAGCATAATAACCAAAACCAATTCCCATTGCCATTAGAGTAAAAGCAATTGGAAATCCTAACAAAACAGAAAAAAGGAAAACACCCATCATCAAAATAGCAACTTCTGGATTAGTTAAGCCAAACATAAATTTATTTATTTTCCTCTTGAGAGCTTCTCATTAAAATTTTTTCTGTCTCTTCAGCGACAACCATTCTTGCTGGCCAATGACCTGTTTGAATGCAAATTATTGATCTAAATACTTCACCTATTCCTTGAATAATTAACATAATTCCTGCAGCAGGAATCATTGATTTAACCATATAAATTTGAATTTGAGCAGGACTACTCCAACTTGTCTCTTTTACTTTCCAAGCTTGAGCTGCGTACTCATAACCATAAAACGCTAACGCCAATACACCTGGAAAGAAAAATACAAAATATAGTATCAAATCTATCCACGCCTGAGTTTTTTGGCTAAATAATCTATAAATTACATCTCCTCTTACATGAGCTTCTGTAGCTAAGCAGTATGCACCTGACATCATTAGTATAGCTCCGTACATTTGCATACTAAAATCAAAATTCCATAGTGTTGGCTTATTGAAAGCATAAGCCATTACCACTTCATAAACAGTCCCTCCCATTAAAATAACAATACACCATGAAAAAGCTTTTCCCATTGATGTACTAAGTGTGTCTGCAAATTTAATGTAAGATGACATCATCATTTTAAAGTATAGTAAATTTAAGTAAAAAAAAAGGGGGTTTTTAAACCCCCTTTATTTTAATTTTTAAAAGCTAATTAGATTTTAACTTTTGCAATTGGACCAAACTCATTTTCATAAGCTAATTTGTAGTTCGGTTGATTCATCAACAGATACTTCATTGTTCTCTTAGCGTATGCTTTCTGAGATGCTATAATTTTCTTAAAGAAAGGATCTTTTCCAGAAAATTCAGCTACTATTTTATCCCAACCTTTTAACTGTTCAGCTAAAATAGCGTCAGATGTTTGGTATACATTTACTTTATGCTCATTCATTAACTTAGCTAAGTCAGCTGAATATCTAACTAAAGCTTTAAAGTAGTTATCTGAGTTAGCAGCATAAGCAGCATTTTTCAAAATAGCTTGATGAGCTGGTGAAAGACTGTTGTATCTTTTCTTGTTCACCGGTATCTCAAACATTTCTTGAGATTGGTGGAAACTACCCAAATGATAGTGTTTAGATACATCTTGCATTCCAAACTGTGAGTCTGATGTTGGGTTGTTAAATTCAGCAGCATCAATCAAACCAGTTTTCATTGCTGGTTGAATCTCACCACCTGGTAATTGTCTTACAACCATTCCCATAGCGGTTAAAACGTTAGTCGCTAGACCAACTGTTCTATACTTCATACCTTTAACATCAGATACCTTTGTTACATTCTTTTTGAACCAACCGAAAGGCTGCGCCGGCATAGGCATATGGAAAAAACCAATATAATCAAATCCTACTTTAGCAAGAGTTTCATCATACAGTTTTCTTCCTCCACCGTACTCCATCCATCCCATTACCTCTTGAGATGACATTCCATACGAAGGACCAGTTCCAAAAAGAGAAGCGGCAGGGTTTTTACCATACCAATAAGCTGTTACCCAGTGACCCATATCTAGGTTACCGTCACTAACAGCGGCTCCAATTTCAGAAGTTTTTACAACTGCTCCAACTGGTTGAAGGTCTATTCTTAATGAACCTCCTGACATTTCTTTAACCATGTTGCAGTAGTCTCCAGCCATTTCAAAAAAGATGTTTGCGCCTGAAGGCCAAGCTGCCTGCATCTTTAAAGTTACATGACCATCCGACCTTGCAATGTTTGGCATTGCAACAGTAGCAGCAGCAACAGCTCCTGCTTTTGCGGCAGTCTTAAAGAACTTACGTCTTGAAGATGTTTTAATCTTCAACGATTTATTTTCTTTTGTCATTATTTCTCCTCTAGTAGTTAATTAACTAAATAATTAAAACATAGAATCAGATGGGAGTCTTTCTAAAAAAAGGCGTAGATGTCGCATAAGTTGAATTTTATACAATCCTGAGTAGAATTAGTTGACTTTATTTTTACAATTTCCCGTTTTAAAAAATTCATCGATATTGTCTATCGCTAAATTTGCCATCGCAATCCTAGTGTCCTTTGTTGCACTACCAAGGTGAGGTAAAATAAAAGCCGATTTTATTTTTAAATAACCAGAATTTAAATTTGGCTCATTTTTATAAACATCCAAACCAACAGCATAAATTTTTCTACGATTTAAAGCATCAATGAGAGCCTCATCATCCACTATATCTCCTCTCGCAACATTAGTTATGACTGCTCCTTTTGGAAAATACTCAACCGTTTCTTTATTGATCATATTTTCAGTTTCTTTTGTTGCAGGACAACAAATAGATAAAACATCAGAAACAGAAAAAAGGCTTTTTAAATTATCATGATATATAGCACCATCTTCTTTATCAGGGCTTAATTTTGATCGGTTATGATAATGGATTATCATGCCTAAAGACTTTGCTATTTTTGCAATTTTTTGACCAATTCTTCCCATACCTAAGATTCCTAACCTTGAACCTGTTAATTGTTTTCCAATCAAGTAATCTGCAGACCATTTCCATCCACCTTCTCTTGCTGACATTATTCCTTCAGCAGCTCTTCTACATGCACCTAAAATCAATAGAACACCTATTTCTGCTGTAGCATCTGATAATACTTCAGGAGTGTTTGTTACAGCGATGCCTCTTTTTTTTGCTGCCTCTAAATCAATATTTCCAAAACCAACAGCAAAATTAGAAATAATCTTAATTGAATCTGGTAACTTATCTATTGTCTCTTTATCCATTTTATCTGTTAGTGATGTTAAAACTCCATCACAACCTTGGCACATCTCTATCACTCTTGATTGGGAATATAATTCATCATTTGGATTCAGTTTTGCATCAAAAATTTTTAGAGCTTTGTCCTCGCTATCTTTAATTAATTTTCTTGTGACTAGAATTTTTTTCATCTTTATTAATTAATTTAGATCAAATATTTTACCAGGATTCATTATATTGTTTTGATCGATACTTCTTTTGATGGACTTCATCAATGGAATACAATCACCATGTTCTTGCAGAAGATAAGATTTTTTATGCAAACCTACTCCATGTTCACCTGTAATTGTTCCATTTAAATCTAAAGTTTTCTTAATTAATAAATCACTAAAATCTCTAATCTTATTATATGTTCCCTCTTCTTTAGGATCATAAGGTAAAATCACGTGAAAATTACCATCTCCTAAATGACCAACCATAGGGGCTCTCAAACCGAGTTTTTTAGTCTGTTCTTCAGCAAAGTTTACACATTCAGTTATATTTGAAATCGGTAAACATACATCTGTAGAGTAAACACGACCATTATTTATTAAAGCTTTAACTGAATAATAAACATCCCATCTTGCTTTCCAGAGTTTATTTCTCTCTTCTAAATCTTTAGCCCATTTAAATGAACTTCCATTATTGTCTTTGGAAATTTCCTCAACAATTTTTATATTTTCTTGATTTGATACTTCTGAACCATGAAATTCAAAAAACAATGTTGGTACAGCCTCGATATCTTTTAATTTCGAGTAATTTATACTAATTTCCATCTGTTCTTTGTTAAGCATTTCTATTCTAGCAATAGGTACCCCGTATTGAATAACTTGTTGGGCCGTTTGGACTGCTTTTTCTAAAGATGGAAAATGACACACGGCACTCATAATGCTTTCAGGTATTGGCGATAATCTTAATTGAATTTCTGTAATAATACCTAAAGTACCTTCTGAGCCAATAAAAAGGTTTGTTAAATTATATCCAGCAGAAGTTTTTTTAGTTCTGCTTCCAGTTTTTATGATATCTCCATTGGGCAAAACAACTGTGAGGCCAGTAATTACAGTTTTCATTGTACCATACTTTACTGCCATCGTCCCTGAGGCAGAAGTTGATGCCATTCCACCTATCGCAGCATTAGCTCCAGGATCAATTGGAAAAAAAACTCCATCTTCTCTTAAATAATCGTTTAATTGTTCTTTGGTTACACAAGCTTGCACTCTACAATCAAAATCTTCTGCATTAACTGTTAGAATTTTATTCATTCTTTCTAAAGAAATAGTGATGCCTTTCTCATTACCAACAACATTACCCTCTAAAGAAGTTCCTGTACCAAATGGAACAACTGGAACTTTATGCTTATTACACAGGCTTAATACTTTTGAAACTTCTTCATTTGTTTCTGGAAAAACTACAGCTTTTGAAAGAACTGGATCGTAAGTATCCTCACCTCTTGCATAATTAGTTCTTGTAGATACTGAAGTGGAAAATCTTCCATTAAAAATCTTTTTTAACTCTGACTGAACAAGATCATTCATTGAATAGAATATTATTAGTAATTAAACAAAAAATACAGCTTATTTAGTCAGCATTTTCTTTATATTTTCTAGAGCTTGAGAAATATTATCTCTAGAAGCAGCAAAACTAAATCTCACATAGTCATTACAAGTTTTACCAAATGCTGTGCCTGGTACAATAGCGACACCAGCTTCATGCATGGCTTTTTTACAAAACTCTGAACCTGTCATACCAGTTGCACTAACTTTCGGAAATGCATAAAAAGCTCCTCCTGGTAAACTGCATTCGACGCCTGGAAGTTCATTTAAACCTTTGTGAATTAAATCTCGTCTTTGTGTAAATCTAACCATCATCTCATCAATAGAGTCATCTGGTCCATCTAAAGCCGCTATTCCAGCAAACTGTGCTGCTGCATTTACACATGAAACACTATTTATTAAAAGTTTATTAACATGTTCAACCAAGTTTTTAGGCCAAAAACTCCAACCTAATCTCCATCCTGTCATAGAATATGCTTTGCTCCATCCCTCTAAAACAATTAATCTTTCTCGTAATTCTGGATAATTGAAAAAACTTGGCATCTCTTTGTTATCAAATATTTGTCTGCTATAAATTTCATCACTTAATATTGTTACATGTGGGTGTTTTTTTAAACCTTCGGCTAAGACATCAATATCAGATTTATCTACGAAACTCCCTGTTGGATTGTTTGGATTTATTAATATCAAGAGTCTGGTCTTGTCAGTGATTAGGGATAAAATTTTTTCCGGATTAAATTTAAGATCTTTGTCTTCAGTCAAATCGTATGGCACAGGAGTAGAGCCAGTATAATTAATCATTGATTCATAGATTGGAAAAGCTGGAGTAGGGTGAATTATTTCAGCTCCTGGTTCACCAAAACATTGAATGGCGTAAGTCATGGTGGGTTTTCCACCTGGCATTATTAAAATCCTCTCGAAATCTATATCAACACTATAACGTTTTTTTATCCATCTGGTTACTGCTTGTCTGCATTCCGGGATCCCATTTGACATGACATAGCCGTGATGTCCGTCATCTAATGCTTTCTTAGCCGCGTCGACCACATGTTTAGGTGTTTTGAAGTCTGGTTGGCCTAAACCTAAGTGAATCATAGGTTTTCCTTGTGCTTCTAATTTTTTTGCCTCAGCTAGAACCGAAAACGCTGTTTCTGTTCCTAATCTATTTAAGCTCTCTGCTAATTTCATCCTAAATCCTTTTTTTAAATACTATTTCTATAAATTAATTTTGAACTATTCAACTCTTTTAAATTTTTACAACCCATAAGTACCATATTTCTATTCAGCTCATCGTGCATGTTTTGTAACAAATGTTCTACACCTTTTTGACCACCTGCGGCTAAAGAGAACAAAAACATTTTACCAAAACTACAGGCTTTTGCGCCTGCGGAAATTGCCTTTAATACGTGAGTGCCTCTTCTTATGCCTCCATCTAAAATTATTTCTAATTTATCACCAACAGCATCAGAAATTGCTTTTACTTGGTCGAAGGGTGATCTTGATCCATCTAGTTGACGGCCACCATGATTTGAAATCATAATAGCCGTACAACCAATATCAATCGCTTTTTTAGCATCTTCAACAGACATAACGCCTTTCAGTGCAAAAGGACCGTTCCATTTTTTTGCACAATACTCTGCGTCTTTCCAGTTCATCAGCGGATCATACTGCTCATTAATATACTCGATAACGGATTTAGCAATATTAGTGCCCTTATCTGTCTTTTTTTTTACATTTGAGAGTTCAAATTTTTTACCTGTAATGTAATTAAAAACCCAGTTAGGTTTTATTGCAAAACTCATTAAACTTTGTAGTGTAAGTTTCGGTGGCGTTGTAAAACCTGTTCTATGATCTTTTTCTCTATTACCAGCAACTAAAGTGTCTACTGTTAAACACATTGCATCAAAACCAGATCTTCTCGATCTATCAATTAAATCATCTGTTATTGATTTATCTTTATGCACATAAAGTTGAAATAGTTTAGGGCCTCCAGAAATATTTGATATTTCCTCAATTGAATTGTTGCTCATCGACGACATGCTATAAAAGGTACCATATTTTTCTGCAGCTCTTGCGGAAGCTTTGTCACCTTCTGGATGATAAAGTCTTTGCATTGCAGCTGGAGACAGAAAGATAGGCATATCTATTTTTCGTCCAAACAATGTTGTTGATAAATCTGGTTTGCCAACACTCGCTAAAATATTAGGAACTAAGTCACAGTCGTTAAATGAATCTGTATTTCTTCTTAAAGTAGTTTCGTCATCCGCGCCTCCATCAATGTAATGAAATATAGGTGAAGGTAATTTTTTTTTTGCTAATCTTCTAAAATCTTCAAAGTTATAACAGTGTTTTAAACTCACTATTTTCTGAATCTTAAATTACTTCTATTCAGATCACTTATCTTTGTGCAACCCATGAGCTTCATATCTCTTTGTAACTCGGCTTTATATTGTCCTAAGGCTCTTTCAACACCAGCTTGTCCTGCAGCTGCTAATGCATAAAGATAAAGTCTTCCACCAGAACACGCTTTTGCACCTAACGATAACGCTTTGAGCATATGTGTTCCTCTATGAATTCCTCCCTCGCAAATGACATCTAACTTATCACCGACAGCATCAACAATTTCTGCAAGTTGATCAAACGGAGCTCTGGATCCATCTAATTGTCTCCCTCCGTGATTAGACACCATTATTCCTGTACATCCTATATCAACTGCTTTTTTGGCATCTTCCACACTCATAATGCCTTTAAGTGCAAAATGACCTCCCCACTTAGAACAAAGATTTTCAGCGTCTTTCCAATTCATAGATTGATCCAACATAGTTGAAAAATAATTTCCAATTGATGAATTAACATCGGTGCCCTCTTTCACAAAATCTTGTAAATGGGGTAATTCAAATTTGCCTTTTGTTAAATAATTTATTCCCCACATCGGTTTAGTAGCAAAACTAAACAAACTTGCTAAAGTCAATTTTGGTGGAGAAGTAAATCCTGTTCTTAAGTCTCTCTCACGATTTCCTCCAGTGATAGTATCAACTGTTAATGCCATTACATCAAAATTTGCTGCCTTAGCTCTTGCTAAACAGGAGTCATTTAAACCTCTATCTTTATGAAAATAAAATTGAAACATTTTTGGAGTATCTATTAAAGATGAAATTTCTTCTACACTGACTGTTGCTAATGCTGAAACACCAAACATTGTGTTAAATTTTTTTGCTGCTTTTCCAACTGCTCTTTCTCCATCATAATGGAAGAGTCTCTGGAGTGCTGTTGGTGAAAGATAAAAAGGTAGATCTAATTTTTTTCCAAATATTGTTGTAGATAGATCAACATTCTCAACTCCTCTTAAAACGTTTGGGACTAAATCTACATCATCAAAAGAGCTAGTGTTTCTTGCATAAGTTATCTCATCATCGGCAGCTCCATCTATGTAATGAAAAATTGGGGATGGCAACTTTCTTTTAGCTAGTTTTCTAAAATCTTTAAAATTATGACAGTCTTTTAAATTCATTTTTTTATAAGGTTAAAATTGTTGTAAAAAGTTAAATGAATAACTATTGGCACCAGGATTTTTATCTCCTAAACTCGCATTTGATATATGATTGTACGAAAAACCTAGTTGACTATTTTTTTTTGGTAATTCCAAAGAAAGTTGTACTTCACTTTTGAACTCAAGAGAATGGCCAAGATCTTTACCATCACCCTTATTGTAGTAGCCCGGTGCAAAACTTGGAGTAATATTGAAAACACCAAGTGTGTATTCAGCTTGAACCCCAGTATAAAAGTAAGAAGCGTTATCTGATGTTAACATTGCGCCTGTTATTGGAGATAATTTTCCTATAAAAGAGCTTCTTCTTAAGTTTTCATTCTGATGTTGAATTCCAACTAAAGTTGATCTTTTTCCATTATCACTAAAATCAAACATCCCCGTGTAGACATTAAGTTCTGTGGATTTTTCTTCCATTATAATTTCTTCAGACTTTGAAGTCCAAGGTATTGTAAATAGCAATAAAACTAATAAACTTTTTAAAATTTTCATCAGGTTAATATGCTTAATTTTTTTTAATTTTCAAATTTTTAAATATTATTGCACCTCCAATCAAAAATAACAATAATGGTAATGCCCATAAAATATAGGTTTTTTGGTTTAATACTGGGTCATATAATATCCACTCCCCATATTTTGTCTTTAGAAGTTCGTAAATTTCGTTTTCTGTCATTCCCTCAGCGATCTTGTTTTCAACAACTAATTTAAGACTGTTGGCAAACTCTGTGTCAGAGTCATAAACAGATTGTCCTTGGCAAATTAAACAACGTAAATTTTTTGTAATTTTGCTATTTAAATTTTTATCTTGAGCTTTGGATACATTAAAATTAAACAATAAAATAATTATTACTAAAAGATTTAATATTTTCATTTTATTGCTTTCTCAATTTCTTTGAAAAGTTTCTCATTCATAGGCCCAATAATTTTTTTTATAATCTTTCCATTGTATATTAAAAAAGTCTCAGGTACTCCATATGCTCCCCATTCAATTGCAACAGTTCCATCTACATCAGACAAAATTAAAGTATATGGATTGTTCAATTCATCCAAAAAATTTTTAGCATTCTTAATTTTATCTTTGTAATTTAAACCAACAATTTCTAATTTTTTATTCCTTTTTAATTCCATTAAATAGGGATGTTCATCTCTACAAGGAATACACCATGAAGCCCATATATTCAGCAAATAGTGAATATCATTTTCAAAAATTTCTTTAGACGTTATTTCTTTTTCTGAGTCAAAAACTTTTACTTTAAATTTAGGAATTTTTTTATTAGTAACTGTCTCTGGTGTATAAACATTTGAACGATTTAAGCCCTCATAAAGAATAAAAAAAATAAATAAAAAAGAAATAGCTGTAAATGGTATTAAAATTTTATTTTTCATATTTTTTTTTAAAAAGACTAAAAAATCCACCAAAACTAATTATAATTACAGAAAACCAAATCCAAATCATAAAAGGTTTGATCTGGTACCTAATATTAAAATACTCCTGATTTTGAACTAAATTCATAGTAATAAATTTATCAGATAATAAATTTGTTTTAATATCTGCTTCACTTGTGACTATATTAGGTTGATTATAAATTCTTAACTCAGGTTTTAATATTTCTACTATTCCATCATCTTTTTTTACATTAAATTTTCCTATAATTGCCTCAAAGTTTTGTCTTTTAATTTTTTCTATCTTTTCAAAATTTATCGTTAATTCATCTGATCTATAAGTTTCCCCTATCTTTAAATTTGTTATTACTTCGTTAGATAAAAAATTATTAAGTAAAATACTTAGTATTAATAAACTAAAACCAAAATGAGCTATATTTTGAGCTAAATTTTTAAATCCTTTAATGAAGAAATCTCTTAGGGTAATGAAAAATAAATAGAAAGCTGAAGTAAATAAAATCGTGTTAAATAAAAAACTAATTTCTAATATTCTAATTATTAAAAAAGATAATAATAGTGAAATTGCCAAGAGAAGAAGCAAATGAAATTTATTCTGAAGATCTGATTTAATCCAATTCAATTTAGGACCTATTGCCATCGCTAGAAGAAAAGGAATTAAAAATGGAACTATTAATTTATGATAAAAAGGTGGACCAACTGATATTTTTTGTGAAGATAAAACATCCAAAAATATTGGGTATGTTGTACCAATCAAAACAACTGCAAGAAAATACATCATAAACCAATTGTTAATTAAAATTGAGGTTTCCTTACTTAACCAAAAAAAAGTAATTTTGTTACGTCCATCAGTTTTATGAAAAAAGAAAAATACAATAAGTGAAAGAAATATTAGAATGAATAAGAAGATCAATATATATAATCCTCTTTCTGGATCATTTGCAAAAGTATGTACGGAATTTAAAATCCCTGATCTAACTAAAAAAGTACCACTCATACTTAGAGTGAACGTTGCAATCGATAAGATGACAACCCACGAAGTTAAAAGTAATTTTTTTTCCAATACCAGCACACAATGAAAAAGAGTGGTCAATGCTAACCAGGGCATTAATGAAACATTTTCGACGGGATCCCAAAACCAAAAACCTCCCCAACCTAATTCATAATAAGCCCATATAGAACCTAATAAAATTCCTAAAGTAAGAAAAATCCAAGAAATTAAAATCCATTGTTTAATATGCTTCGCCCACTCTTTTGAAATGTAATTAGTTGAAGAGGCGGCTAAAACAGATGAAAAAATTATAGATGATCCCACATATCCCAAATATAAAATTGGAGGATGAATTGCTAAAGCAGGATCCTGTAAAATTGGGTTTAGCCCAAGACCTTCTGATGGTACTGGATAAATTTGGGCAAAAGGATTAGAGGTTTGTATCAAAAAAATTAAAAAACCAATTATTATTATTTGTTGGAACAATAAAGTTAATACTCTATATTTTTTTGGTTGTTTCTTAGAGCTTATTAAAAATAAAAAAATAAATAAAGTTAGTACTAGCAACCAAAGAAGCAAACTCCCCTCATGATTTCCCCAAGTTCCAGAAATTTTATAGAACAAAGGTTTAGTTGTATGCGAATGGTTAAATACTGTTGAGTTACTAAAATCAGAATTTATAAATGCTATAATTAGTCCAAAAAAACTTAGAATAATAAATACCAATTGTAAAAAAGTTAAAGATAAGAGCTTGTTATCAAAATTAGTTGTGTTTTTTAAGTTTTTAAAAGAAAATAATAAAATTAAAATTGAACACCCAAGGCTAAAAAATAACGAATAAAATCCAATTAAACTTGCCAAAATCTACTTCCCTTCAATTGCAGCTTTTATCTCTGGTGGCATATAGTTTTCGTCATGCTTAGCTAATATTTTAGTAGCTAGAAAAAAATTTTTATCTTTTAAATATCCCTCTGCCACAACCCCTTTGCCCTCTGCAAAAAGATTTGGTACAACACCTGAATAGGTAACTATTATTTCATTTTTAAAGTCAGTAATAATAAAATTCAGTTCATCTTTTTGAACCGATATTGATTTATTTTTGACCATTCCACCCACTCTAATCTTTTTTTTTTTTAGTTCTGATAACACTTTTATTTCTGATGGAGATTGAAAAAAAACTACATTTTCCTCGAGTGATTTTAAGATTAAAAAAATTGTCAAAGATAATGTAACAAATATTAATAAGATAAAGAAAAACCTTAATTTAACTTTACGACCATACATGGTTTAAAAGCTAAATGCTTGAAGTGTTGGATAGGATTTCTTTGTTCATCCCTTGAGATTTAGCTAATGATACTCTTTCAGAATTTAAAGTTCCAAATTTAACAATAAATTTATTTCTCTCTTTTAAATATTGATTTTTGATAACAAAGTATAGTGTAGCAAAACTCACCAAAGTAAATATAAAAGCGGACCAAACATAAAGTCCATATCCGTTCATAAATAAAATTTCATTTATCATAATCTATCAAGACCTTTGTTTTTAATTTTTATCAGTTCTGTATTATATTTCATTAAAAAAATTAATAGAGAAAACAGAGCAAATGCCGCAGTCATAATGATTAATGGGAAGAGCATCGAAATGTCAATTGATGACTTAGTAAAAATATTAATAGATGCTGGTTGATGCAAAGTATTCCACCAATCTACTGAATATTTAATTATTGGTACATTTATTATACCAAGAATTGTTATTATCAATGTTGCTTTAAAAACCTTGTCTTTATCTTCAAAAACTCTCCACGCTAAAAGATATAATAAATAAAATAAAGCTAAAATTAACATTGCAGTAATTCTTGCATCCCATGCCCACCAAGTTCCCCAAGTTGGTCTTCCCCAAATAGACCCTGTAACAAGGGCGATTATATTAAATATAAAACCAGAGGGAGCTAAGCTTTTAGAAATTAAAAAAAAATTCTTAATCTTAAATATATATCCAACTATTGACAATAAGGTTATCATCGAAAATATCCCCAGAGAAATCCATGCAGAGGGCACGTGAACATACATAATTCTTACCGCATCCCCTTGTTTATAATCCTCTGGAGAAAATATTAATGCCTCTAACAATCCTATCGAAAGCACAATAGTAAATAACAATAAAACGTACTTGGGCGCCTTTGATGTTATTGAGAAAATTTTATTTAGTTCAAAATATTTAAACATATACTGATGATATATTACGGAATTTTTATCTGATCAAGAATGTAGAGGGAGATAATGAAGGGTAAAAATTTAACACTCTTGATCAGAATTAAGATTAATATGATATATGGCTGTGTCAAAGATTTGAGCTAAATGTGTTTAAAAAAAGATTTATCTAATTTGAAGGCTTGAAATAACTTGACCCTTTTTTTCCTGAGAAAATTTCCTCAATTAAGGGATGTTTGACAGGCTCACCTGAATCGTCTACTAACAGGTTTTGTTCAGACACGTATGCTTCATAAGTAATTTCATCGTTTTCAGCTAACAAGTGGTAAAATGGTTGATCTTTCCTAGGTCTTACATTTTTTGGTATTGATTGATACCATTCCTCTGAATTATTAAATTCGAAATCGACATCATAAATCACTCCTCTGAACTCGAAATGTTTGTGTTTCACTATATCTCCAATAGAAAATTTCGCTTTTTGCACTGACATCGTATTTAGTATGGGTATTTAAATCTAAAAATCAATAAGAAAAATTTTAAATTTTCGCAAAAACAAAAACTTATGTTAATATCTTTATAGTGAACAAATCATTTATAAAGTTTCTTACTGATTTTGGGCCATTAGTAATTTTTTTTTACTTTTATTATGATAGTGATAAAGATTTAAAAATTGCTATTCCTCCTTTCATAATTGCGACAATAATAGCATTGGGTATAATGTGGTTTTTAGAGAAACAAATACCTAAAGTTCCTTTGTTAAGTGGAATATTAATTACTTTTTTTGGAGGATTAACAATTTATTTTGATAACCCAGTCTTTATCTTCATCAAACCTACAATTATAAACGTCATGTTTGGATTTGCCTTAATATTTGGAAAATATTTTACTAAAGAACCAGTTCTCAAAAAATTGTTAGGTAAATCTATTTCATTAACAAATGAAGGTTGGGAAATTCTTAATAGAAGATGGATTTATTTCTTTTTTACTTTAGCAATTTTAAATGAACTAGTATGGCGAACGCAATCAGAGGAATTCTGGGTTAATTTTAAAGTGTGGGGTTTATTGCCTATCACATTTATTTTTACAGGATTTCAAATAGGGCTAATTAACAAATATAAAACAAATGAATAATAATTTAAGACTTATAATAAATAATATCAAAGACAAAAAATTAGAGGAAAAACATTTTTTTGAGAAAGAAGAGTTGAAAATTATTTTAGACTTATACGCAAAGATGGTTTCACAAGGCTCATGGAAAGATTATGGACTTTCTATATCAAGTAAACAGATTAGTTTTAGTGTATTTAAAAATAGCACTGAAAATGCTTTGTATAGAATATGTAAAAATTTCAAACCTAAAAACAAAAATCTTAAATATTTAATAACTGATATTAATGGAAAAATTCTAAAAAATTCTTTTGAGCTCGAACCACTGTTAAAAAAAACTGACTGGAAAAAACTAACTTGATAAAACTATCTTCTTTGACCAAAAAGTCTAAGTAGCATAATAAATAAATTAATGAAGTCTAAGTAGAGAGTTAAAGCTCCCATTACAGCTTTTTTGCCCATTAATTCACCTGTATCACTAGCTGTATACATGTTCTTTATTTTTTGGGTGTCATATGCCGTTAGACCAACAAATATTAAAACCCCTAAAATTGAAATTACAAAATACATCATCGAAGATTTCATAAAAATATTTACTATTGAAGCTATAATAATTCCTATTAAGCCCATCATTAAAAAAGATCCTAATTTTGTAAGGTCTCTTTTAGTTGTATAACCATAGATACTCATAGCTCCAAATGTTGCGGAAGTTATAAAGAAAACCCTTGTTACACTCATGCCTGTGTAAATTAATAAAATTGAAGATAAAGATAATCCCATTAACGCAGCAAAGATCCAGAATGTTGTTTGCGCTTTTGAGGCACTCATTTTATTAATCCCAAAACTCATGTAAAAAACAATTCCAAGTGGAGCTAACATTACTAACCATTTTAAACCTGACATATAAATGGCGTTACCCATTTGTGTAAGTCCAACAATAGAACCGGAAGCATCTGTGACCACTGACATTTTAAATGTAATTAGTGCGATTATTCCGGTAAGCAAAACCCCTGTTGCCATATAGTTATAAACTTTCAGCATGTAGGCTCTTAAGCCTTCATCTGTTACTGCAGCTTCTTGGGCTGCAGCTTTAGCTCTTCCGAGAATTCCTTTTTTATTAAATTCCATATTACGAGAAATATATAATCTTTTACTAATTATTCAAGATGACTTAAAAGATTAACAAAAAAAACACTAAAAAAAACCTAAATGAATTATAAGAAATTAGGGAATACTGACCTTGATGTAAGTACAATTTGTCTCGGTACAATGACCTGGGGTGAGCAAAATACTCAAAAAGAGGGTTTTGAACAAATGGATTATGCCTTGGGTGAGGGCGTAAATTTTTGGGACACAGCTGAAATTTATTCCATACCGATGAGGGAGGATACGTACGGTGAAACTGAGAGAATAATTGGAAATTGGTTTGAGAAAAATAAAAAAAGAAAAGAGGTTATTCTTGCAACTAAAGTATGCGGAAATACATCCAATAAATACATTCGTGGAGGTGGTAATAATTTTGGCAAAAAAAAAATTAGTTTAGCGTTAGAAGAAAGTCTAAAAAGATTAAAAACTGATTATATAGATTTGTATCAACTTCATTGGCCGGAGAGAAATACAAATTTTTTCGGTAAACGTGGTTACGAACATGATGAAGATGATAATGATTGGACACCTTTTGAGGAGGTTTTAGAAAGTCTAAATCAATTTATCAATCAAGGTAAAATTAGGTATATAGGTTTATCAAATGAAACTGCATGGGGTTTATCTAAATTTTTAGAATTATCTAAATTAAAAAAATTACCCAAAATGATGTCTGTTCAAAATCCCTACAACCTCCTCAATAGAACCTACGAAGTTGGATTAGCTGAAATTTCTGTTAGAGAAAAAAGTGGATTATTAGCATACTCGCCGTTAGCATTTGGTTATCTAACGGGAAAATATAGAAATGATAATCTTCCTGAAAAATCAAGAATGAAATTATTTACAGATTTTACCAGATACAAAAATGAAAATGGTCAAAAAGCTATTGAAGAATACTACAAGATCTCAAAAAAATTTAATATCGATTTAACTCAAATGTCATTAAAATTTTGTGAAATACAGCCTTTTACAACAAGTGTAATTATTGGTGCAACGACAATGCAACAGTTGAAAACAAACATAGAAAGTGTAAATGTAACTTTATCAAATGAAATAATTAATGAGATTAATAAAATTCAAAAAAAATATCCAAATCCATGCCCTTAATTAAAAAATTTTTATTTTTATTATTCTTAATTTCAGTGCTATTTGCCCAAAAAACATTTGCAGCAGACTTGAAAAAAGTTGGCAAATACAAGGATTGGGAAGTTATGGTAATCTCAGAACAATCAGGAAAAGTTTGTTTTGCACAATCAATACCTGTTTTGCAAGCTCCAAAAAAAAACAAAAGAGATGCAAGATTATTTGTAACTTTTAGGCCAAGTGAAAAAATTTCCAATGAAATTAGCACCACTGCAGGTTATGAATTTAATAAAAATAATTCTGTACTAGCAACCTCAGGAAATAATAAATTTAAATTTGATATAAAACAACAGGGCTTCGCATGGATGACAAGTAGTAAGAAAGAAAATATAATGGTTAAAGTGATGAAAAAAGGTTCTAGAATAATGATTGCTGGTTATAACGAAAAGGGTTCGCAAACCATTGACCATTATTCACTGTTGGGTTTCACTAAAGCATATAATACTGCCAAAAAAGCTTGCAGTTAGTTAATGAAATTAAAAAGAAGAATTGTTCTTGCTTACTCTGGAGGTTTAGACACATCAATAATTCTAAAATGGCTACAAGAAAACTATAAAGCTGAAGTTATTTGTTATACAGCTGACATAGGGCAGAAAATTAATAAAAAAAAAATTATTTCTAACGCAAAAAAACTTGGCGTAAAAAAAATAATCATTAAGGATTTAAAAAACATATTTGTCAAAGATTATGTCTTTCCAATGTTAAGAGGTCATGCAATTTACGAAGGTGTTTATTTGTTGGGAACCTCAATAGCTAGACCGCTTATAGCTAAAGACCAGATCAGAGTCGCAAAAAAATTTAATGCTTATGCAGTTTCTCATGGGTCAACTGGAAAAGGTAATGATCAAGTGAGGTTTGAGCTTGGTTATCATTATTTTGGGCCAAAAATAAAAATAATTGCCCCCTGGAGAATTTGGAAACTAAAGTCTAGGTCAGATTTAATAAATTATGCAAAAAAAAATAATATATCAATTCCAAAAGATAAAAAAGGTGCTCCACCTTTTTCTGTTGATGATAATTTATTTCATACCTCTACCGAAGGAAAAGTTTTAGAAAATCCAAAAAACTCAGCACCAGAATATATTTTCCAAAGATCTATTTCACCAGAAAAAGCTCCTAACAAAGCAACTTATTTATCAATTAAATTTAAAAACGGAGATCCCATTGAAGTTAATGGAAAAAAATTACAGCCAGCAAAATTACTTGAAAAGCTGAATCTAATAGCTGGAAAAAATGGTATAGGCAGAGTTGATCTTGTAGAAAACAGATTTTTAGGAATTAAATCGAGAGGAGTTTACGAAACTCCAGGTGGAACACTATTAATCAATGCGCACAGAGCTATAGAGTCTGTTACTTTAGATAAAAAAACAATGCATGACAAAGATAATATAATGACCAGGTACGCTGAACTTATATACAATGGATATTGGTTTTCAAAAGAAAGATTAAAACTTCAAAAAATTGTAGATTATAAAAAGAATAAAGTTAATGGAATTGTAAAACTTAAACTTTATAAAGGAAATATCATGATTGTTTCTAGACAAACAAAAAGTTCCGCCTACTCTCTGAAAAGAGTTTCTTTTGAGGAAAATAAAACATTCAATAAATTTTATGTTGAAAAATTTATTAATTTTCACAAGAAAAAACTACAATCTTAATTAATTTTAGGACAATTTATTAATTGTTAAATTTTTTAGAAAACTATATTCTACATTAATGGAATCGTTTAAAAATTGGATGAGAGATACTGCAAACATTTTGTTTGATGACAGTAAAAATGATTTAAGATCTCTACCTAAAACAGTAAGATTACAAATTCTGTTAGTCTTAAGTTTTATTTGGACCACTGTTTTCAGTTTATACGTTTTTTCATATACCACTTTCGCATTTGGGTGGGCGGGACTTTTCATAGCTCATGTTGGATTAATATTTGCAGTCTACATGACATTTAAACACTTCCACAGAGCTGAGGAGAGTTCAACGAGCGTTTTCAAGACTAAAAATTTTGATCCATTTAAAATAATGGTTTTAGTTTTTGTGATCGTTTTTATTTTTGTTTTTTCAAAAGGAATAGAGGTCTTAACTAGTCCTAATCCGTATTCGTATTCTATCCCCTATGATGGTTCTTCTAAATCTGTGTTTGAAAAATGGTTACCATTCAGTAAAGATAAATAATGGAAAAAATAGCAAAAAATTTACAGCTTATTTTAATGGTTATCATTTTAATAAGCACGGTTATTGCAGTTGGTATAGAAATGTACAAGATGTTTGAAAATAGATCAGTGACTTTAGCAGATTTATTGTTGATGTTTCTTTACTTAGAAGTACTTGCAATGGTAAGAGTTTTTTGGAACCAGCAATCAATTAGTATTACTCTTCCATTATTAATTGCTATTACTGCTTTAGCTCGATTTATTATTCTTCAAGGTAAGGAAATGGATCCAACAGCTTTAGTTTATGAAGCTGTTGCTATAGTTCTAATTGCAGGTGCAATTGTTATTTTAAGATTAAGACACAGCGATAAATTAGGTCTTAAGAAAAAAAAATCGAAATAATTTTAAATGAATTTTGAACCTTCACGGGCTAAAGCCTTAGATAAATTAAATAATTTTGTTGAAAATAATCTGTCTGAATACTCAAAGCTTAGAAATTTTGACTTTGGACCAGAGAATAGATCTAATGTTTCTTGTTTATCTCCTTATATCACGCACGGTATCATCAGTGAAAAAGAAATAATAAACAAATCATTAAGTAAATTTTCATTTTCAAAGAATGAAAAATTTATTCAGGAAGTTTTGTGGAGAACTTATTGGAAAGGATGGTTAGAATTAAGACCAAATGTTTGGACAGACTATATAGTAGAATTAAATAAAATCAGAGAAGATTTCAAAAATAATCAGAATTACATAAATGCTATTGAAGGTAAAACAAATATTGAATGCTTTAATGTATGGGTTAATGAACTAAAGGAAAACAACTATTTACATAATCACACAAGAATGTGGTTTGCTAGTATTTGGATTTTTACATTGGAATTACCTTGGCAATTAGGTGCAGAATTTTTTATGCAACATCTTTATGATGGAGACGCTGCATCAAATACGCTTGGATGGAGATGGGTTGCTGGAGTTCAAACACAAGGAAAACATTATCTAGCTAGCGAATGGAATATTAAAAAATTTAGCAATAATAGATTTAATAATATTAAGTTGAATGAAAATGCTCCTCCGAAAGTTTCTGAAAAAACTTACCCAATAGTTAAACAAGATTTTAGTAGTGAAAAAATAGATGATAGAAATCTTTTAATTTTTGAAAATAATTTATCATTTGAAACCACCGATTTTCAAAATAACAAATTTAAGAAAATTTATATAATTTCAAATAAAAATGAAAATAGATCTATCAAGCTAAGTGGAAAAGTTATCAAATTTAAATCTCTTTTAATTAATGATCAAAAACAAATATTAAAAAATAATTCTATCGCCTGCGAAGTAATAGATATAAGTGAAATTAAAAATATAAATGAGAAAGTTATTGCCTTATATCCAACTGTTGGTGAAAACCTGGATTATTTAAACTCTAATAATTATAAATTAGATTTTTTATATAGAAAACTCGATCAATATTCTTGGCAGTATTGTAATAAAGGTTTTTTCAATTTTAAAAATTACATTCCTAAAATAATTACAACTTTAAATTAAAACCACCTAAACATTCCAATAATTCCTGCTGTGGCATAAAAGAATTGTAAAAATAATATTCCTCTATGACCACCCCTATAAGCCCAAATTCCAATTAAGATTGCAGATATAAGTAATAAGCAAAAACCAAAAAACTCTATACCAATATTCAAGGCTACAAATAATGAGTATAATATTGCTGTAATAACACCTGCCCACTCAAAAATCTTATTATTCATAAATTCTATCTTGCAAGTTTGATGAAAATATCACCCATACCTGCGTTTAAATTTTCTATAGGTTTGTTATTTCTTAATTCGCAAAATGTACCAGTTACCTGATGACTTTTTACAAAATCCATCTCGCTCTTTGTACAAATTTTACCATTATGTAATAAACCAATAACTATTCGACCGTTTAGTTCATAAACTTGTTTGTCATTAATCTTATCTCCATTACAGAAATAATTTTTATTTACCCTATCGGGAAAATCTTTTTTTCCGCATGGATTTTTAATCGTAAAAACAAAAAATTCCTTGAAACCATCTTCAAATTTATGTTTCATTTTTTCAACCTCAGAGTATTTCATGATATCGCATGAACATGGGATACAACATTTATAGTAATCACCACATATTTTCTTTTTGGTTTCTCTTTCATTGACTAATAAAAAATCTGGCTCGCTATTTGGATCAATCAACGAACCAGATACAGCACAATAAAGTTTGTTATATTCAATGAAATCATCATAATTTATATCTTTATCAATTATATATTTGAAAAATTTTGGACCAGCAGCATTTCTATTACTGTCTGGAAAGATTCTGGACCAATCTGTTATTAAATCTTTGTAATAATTTTTTTCTACTGAATTTGAAATATTGGAAAAAGATAAAGCTAGGATGAAAATAATTATAAATTTGAAGATACTTTTTAAGAAATTCATCTATTTAATTAAATTAAAAAATTTTTATTATTTGTCGCACATAATTTACTTTTAAAGTATAAATTTAAAGTTATTAAAGTCCAATGAAAAAATTTTACACAATATTTTTTACCCTAACCATGATGATTGTTCCATCAATAGCATTTGGAAATGTAATTGATAAACTTAATGAGGCTGGGAAATTCACTAAATTAAATGAAACTCTCTCTAAATCAGGTCTTGATGAAAACTTAAAAGGTAAAGGGCCATTTACTGTTTTTGCGCCTTTAGATGACGCATTTGCTGCCATTAGTGCACAAACATATTATGGTTTATTGAGAGAGGATAATAAAGATAAACTTGTAAATATTTTAGGCCGACATGTTTTTTCAAAAAAAATAAACTCTTCAGATATAGATAGTGAACTAAAACTAAAAGCAATTAATGGTGAGGAAGTAACTATAAAAAAAGTTAATGGTATAGTTTATATAAATGAGGCTGAGGTTGTAACTGCAGATATTGTAGTTTCAAATGGTGTGATTCATTTTATCAATAGAGTTCTTCAACCTTTGAACTGATTATTATTGATTTAAAGTTATCGTTTGATTTAATTCTTTAACTGAAATTGTTTTAGTTTTACCATTTGTCCATTTTATTTGAATTTTTATATCTTTTTCATTTTTTCTAATTCCATAGTGAGCAACTGGCTCCATTTGGCAAAGGTATCCGGATCCAGAGTCAATTGTTTTAGAATGTTTTCTTAAATTAGAAATCAATGTTACTGTTGCTCCTCTAGCGGGTGCACCATACTGGTTTAAAGGTTTTATCCTTAAATATTTATTATCAGGATCTACTTTTGCCTTATACAAAGACAATGGTTGATCCCAACTTTCTCCATGAGAAACTAACAATTCTAATATACCGTCGTTATCTATGTCAGCTACAGCTGCTCCAGTTCCATATCCATCTGGTTCTAAACCAACATCTATAGGTATTTGTTTTATCAAACCATTTTCTAAAATTCTAAAAAGTTTGTTGGGTTCACCAATGTTATTCAAGAATACTTCGTCGTAACCATCGTTGTCTAAATCAGCTGAAATAACAGTTCTTATTCTTGATGGCTCATCAAAAGGTGGTTTTGCTATATCCTCAAAAATATCATTTTTAAGCACGTATGCTCTGTGAAATCCACCCCAATTTCCATTTAGGATATCAAGCCTTCCTCGATAATAAATATCTGACAAAGCTGTACCCCTCCCATTTTGAAGGACGTCTTGAACCCTATATTCATAAGCGACGTCTAAAAATTTACCTTTATCATTTTTATATAAAAAATTTGCCCCTCTTTCATTAGCCGCAAATACATCAATCTTATCAGAAATAATATGTCCTGCCACGACAGCACGACCGCCTGTAACTTTCGCCAGGTTCAATTGAACCGATTTATCAACTAATATGTAATCATTATATTCATAGTATCTTGTGGGTCCTCCATAGTTAGCAACATATATACCATAATTACCATCTCCTTTTCTATCAACACAAACAACTGACCTACCTGCAGTTAAATTAAGATCTTTCTGATTTTTCTGGATTTCAAATAAATCAATAAACTTACCTTTCTCTAAATCTATCAGTCTGTCTGAATATTTTTTTGTTCCACTATATGTATCAGTGTTGAGAAAATATATTTCCTCATATCCGTCTCTATCTATATCACATGCAGCAACACCAATTGTACGTCTAAATTCATCAGAAAATTTTTTTTGATTTACAATATTAACCAGTTTTCCATTCTCGTAGGATAAAGCTAAATTCAAATAACCAAATCCAGTAACTATAAAATCAAAATTTCCATCTTGATTTACATCGGTGACGGAAACTCCATAACTAAGTCTTTTAGGATTCTCAACAATTTGGCTTGTTATATCCTCAAAAAAATCAGCACTCAGATTATTCGGAATTAGTAGAAAAAATAAAACTACTAATTTCTTTAAATAATTAATCACTTTTATTTTCATTTTTTTTACTATTATACTTTTTCATCCAATCACCAAATATTTTTATAGCATCTTCCATATCCTCAGTTTTGTTGGGATGGTTCTTTGCTCTACCCAGCATGGTTGCAATGACGTTAACCTGATACTTAATTGAACGATTATTGATAGTTTTGATTGTGTAAAGAGCTTTTTCCTTGTTTTTAAATCCCAAACCTTGAGTAGTGGTTTTAGGATTATAATCTGAATACAGTGACAAATTTATTGGTTTAAATTTTTTACTTATTGGCATTTTGTCTATCATTTTAAAAACCATTTTATAATTAAGTTTATCCATCATCTTTTTAGATTTTCCATCAAAACCAATTAGATTGATAGATGGTTTTTTTTTTTTATTAATCTTACAAATTAATTTTACATATCTTTTATGGAAATCTTTTATTTTATCTTGATATATTTTTTTTGCCTCAAGATAAATTCTATCCCTATAATTAGGCATAGAAACAAGTAAAATTCTACTTTTCCATTTGTATTTTTCTAAGTTCATGTTTTTTTGCTAGAACATCTTTTTGAGCAATACTTAACTCTTTCCCAATTTAACTTCCATTTTTTTCGCCAAGTAAAAGGTCTTTTACAAATAATGCAGATTTTAAAGGGAAGACTCTCTTTTTTCACTAAAGTGTGTTTTGTTTAATAAATTTTTCTGCAGCAGGAAGAATTAATTTTTTTCTATCATTTTTCATTTTATCGAAAATTTTTACCATCATGGATAACCTTGGGTTTTTCAAAAAAAATTTTCTATTTCTATCAATAAATCTCCAATACAAACCGTCCATTATATTACACCAATCACCTTTTTTAAAATCCATCATTTTCATAAAGTAACTTGATCCACAAATATATGGTTTCGTGGCAAATATTCCTCCATCACTAAATAATCCCATGCCATAGACATTAGGTACCATTACCCAATCTGAGGAGTCTACAAACATTTCCATAAACCATTTATAAACAATGGTAGGTTTTATTTCACAAAGGTTCATGATGTTTGATAAGATCATTAATCTTTCAATGTGATGAGACCATCCATGATTTAAAGCATTTTTGATTGCATAATCTAGTGGAGGTAAACCAGTCGTGCCCTCGTACCATGACTTTTTCATTTTACGATTTTGTTTAAAAAAGTTTCTGGTTTCCATTTCATTTGAATAGCTTTGATAAATTCCTCTCATAAATTCTCTCCATCCTATAACCTGACGCACATAACCTTCTAAAGAATTTAATCTGATTTTTTTAGTCTTATGAAAATCTAAAACTTTTTTGATAATAAATTCAGGAGTGATTAAACCTAAATTAATATAAGGACTTAAAGCACTGTGGAATAAAATATTATCTTTTTGATCAACTGCGTCCTCATAATCACCGAATAAATTTGATTTTTCTTTAATAAAAAAATTTAATAATCTGACCACGTCATTATATTCTGTAGCAAGCCAAAAGTTTTTGGTTGTTCCTGGATGATCTTTGAATAATTTTTCAATAATAGGTTTTAATTTTTTAGTGTGATTAGTCTCATTAATTTTTGGAAACTTTGGAATAGAAATATTTTTTGGTAACTTATTTCTATTATCCTCATCAAAACTCCATTTACCTCCTATAGGATTTCCATCAGAACCCATTAATATTCCAGATTTTTTTCTGACTTCCTTGTAAAAAGTTGCCATGAATGGTTTTTTTGATTTTGAAAGATATTGTTTGAAATCATCTCTTGAGTTTAAAAACATTGGAGTTTGAACAATATTCCATTTAATTTTTTCTTTTTTAGTGAACTGATCAATTTTTTTTTCAAAAAATTTGTCCTCAACTTCAAAACTGGAGATCTCTTTTATTTTTTTTGAATTAATTGTTTTTTTTAATTTCTTCAAATAATCGTCTTTAAATTCTTTGTCCTCAATTTTAAAATACTCTAATTTAAACTTATCTTTTTTAAGAGTTTCAGCATGTGAACGCATTGACGATAAAAAGAGAAGGATTTTATTCTTGTGATGTTTTTCATAAGTGCATAATTGGTAATCCTCTGCCATAAAAAAAAGGTGGTCTTTTTTGAAGCGGTCCAAGTATTTTGGTGGAAATAATTGATTGCCAAGTATAAAAAATAACTTCATATTTAAATATAACTAATAAAAATTTTTATGTCAGAAAAATATCTAATTTTTGGTGCGACAGGTTCCATCGGTTCTAGTTTAGCTGAACAATTAGTAAATTCAGGAAATCCAATTCATTTAGTAGGTAGAAATGAAAATGAAACAAAAAATATTTCCGAAAAATTAGGTTGTACATTTACAATAGCTAATGTTTTGAGAGATGGATTTCTAGATAAGGTCAAAAATGATATTTCTGAAGTAAAAGGTATTGCTTATTGTGTGGGATCAATTGATCTAAAACCATTAAGAATGGTAAATGAGCAAGATTTTAACAAATGTATGAAATTAAATTTATATTCAGCTGTAGAAGTTATAAAAGAATACCAGGACAGTTTAAAAAAAAACAGAGGTTCAATTGTTTTATTTTCCACAGTTGCTGCTCAAAGAGGTTTTACAAATCATGCAATAATTGCATCTACAAAAGCTGCTGTTGAGGGTTTGACAGTTTCTTTAGCTGCAGAATTTGCTCCAAACATAAGAGTAAACTGCATAGCACCAAGTTTAACCAATTCTAAAATCGCAGAACCAATGTTAAAGAACAAGGCTTTAGCAGATGGAATTGCAAAAGCTCATCCATTAAAAAGATTGGGTGAAGGAAAGGACTCGGCCTCTTTAGCTAAATTTCTTATTACAGATGATAGCTCGTGGGTGACAGGTCAAATTATAGCGGTTGATGGTGGAAGATCAAAGCTCTCGTAAAGTGAGAAAGTTTATTTTTTCAGTATCTTTATTCTTACTCTTAACAAACCTTTCATTTGCAAAAAATTTTGATTTAAAAAAAATTGCCAATTTAAATGATCCTTGGGGCTCATCATTTATTAATAATGAAGAGATTATTATAACTGAAAAAAGTGGGAAAATAAAAATCGTAAATATAGTTTCACAACAAGTTTCTGAAATAAAGCACAATCTTAATTTTTTAGAACACGGCCAAGGTGGAATACTAGATATTCTTTTTAAAAATGATTTTATTTATGTATCTTACACAGAAAATAGAGGTAATGGCAAAACCAGCACCTCTATTGCAAAAACAAAATTTTCCAAAAAAAAATTAAAATTTAAAAATATTTTTCAAGCTAATCCTCCTATTAATTCTGGTTATCACTTTGGATCAAGATTAGTTATTAAAGATAACTATCTTTTTGCATCTGCCGGTGAAAGAGGCAAGGGTATGATCGCGCAAGATCCAACAAAACATCCAGGTAGCATTATAAGAATAAATCTAGATGGAAGTATTCCAAAGGACAATCCTAGATTTAAAGGGAGATCCGACTGGCTTCCAGAGATATATCAAATTGGAGTAAGAAATCCTCAAGGTTTAGCTTTATCTCCATTTGATAGAAAAATTTACATGAGTAATCACGGAGCAAAGGGTGGCGATTGGTTTGGTGAGGTTAAAGAGGGTGAAAATTATGGTTGGAAAATTTTAGGATGGGGAGGAAAAAATTACTCTGGTCTGCCAATAGGACCTAAATGGAAACCAGGCTTTACAAAAGCAATCCAATATTGGGTACCTTCAATTGCAACAAGTGCAATTACAATTTATGAAGGAAATGAATTTAATGAGTGGAATGGTCATGCTTTAATTACATCATTAAAAGATCAATCCTTAAGAAAACTAATCTTCAATGATTTGTCCAATATAAAAGAAGATATAATTTTTAAAGATGAAATTGGACGAATTAGAGATATACAAGTTCATCCAAAAGATGGAAAAATTTACTTTTTGGCGGGTGATAACCTTTGGCTGATGGAGAAGGCTAAATAAATCTTAGTGATTATTGATTTCTAATAAGTGGATAAACCTTTGGATTTAAATATTTGATATTAGTTAACAATATTAACACCAACGTTACTAAACCAATAGATAAACCAAGATAAATCAAAACTTTAAGATCGAACTCCCAGAATAACTCAAATATATTTTCTATAATAAATTTTGAACCAACTACAGCGAACAAAACTGCAATCATTATTACAGATATAAAAATAATCATAAATTCAATCAGCGAAGAAAAAATAATCTCTTTTCTTGAAAAACCTAAAATTTTAAAAACCAAATTTTGGTATTCTCTTACTTTTCCTTGGACCATTATTGCACTTGATATTACAATTAAACCAATGACGATGGTGACAGTTGAAATTACAATAACTGCTATGAAAACTTTATTTAAAACATTTGTTACTTTGTTTAAATAATCAGCAATTTTAATCATTGATAAACTAGGTAAAATTTCAAGCATTTTTGTTTCATCAAATTTATTTAAATTATAGAACTTTGTGGTCGCTAAATATTCGTGAGGAATATTTTTTGCAAAGTCAGGATTAAACAGCATAGCAAAATTTATATTAAGATCTCTATAATCAACTTGTCTAAAGTTGACTATTTCACCATCAATTTCTCTACCATAGATATTTAAAGTAAATATATCCCCTAATTTAATGTTAAAATCTTTTGCAACCTTAGCGTCTAATGATATCTGAAGTTGGTTAGGTTTAGACAAATCCCACCATTTACCATCAATAATTAGATTATCGTCAGGAACTTCTATTGTCCAAGATGATCTCCGTTCACTACCTATAACCCAATAACTATCATTTTCAGGTGTAATATATGTGTTTGGATTTATACCATTAATCTTCACTATTCCTGAAGAGACCATTGGCACAATTTCAATATTAGCAGCAGGATCCATTGATAAAATTCTTTGTTCAAACTTTTCACGCTCTCCATTTTGAATACCCACAAAAAAATAATCAGGAGCGATGTCGGGTATTGATTTTGCTATTTCTCTTTTAAAGTTAGTTCCAACTAATGCCAAAGTCAAAAGTAATGTAACACCTAAGCCTAAAGACATAATTGTTATAGGTGTGATACTTTTTGATTGTGTAATATTTTTAATAGATACTTTTAAAGTAGTGCTCAAATTAAATCTAAACTTTTTTAATGAAAATATGATCAATTTTGAAAGTAGAAAAAATATAATCAAACAAATAAAAAATGCCCCAAAATACCCAAGACTATAAGTAAGATTTTCTGATCTATATGTAAATATTAAAATCAAAATTGATAACATGAAAATACTCATAAAAATTAATTTCTTTGAATAATAAAATTGTAAATTTTGGAAAACATTTCTAAATAGACTTGAGGCTTTGACTTGATCAATAGAACTAATTGTAGGAATTGAAAAAATTATCAAAACTAACAAACCTATTAAAAATATTTTAAAAAAATTAAAAAAAGAAAAAAATAAATTTATCTTAAGTCCAAAGCTACTTGACAAATATTTGTCTGCTAATGGCACAATTAGTAAACTACTGAAATACGCCAAAATAGTAATTATAAATAATAATATTACTAATTGAAGATAATAAAGTTTTTTAATATTGCCAGAATAGAAACCTAAAGCCTTTCTTACTGCTATAGACAAGTTATTTTGATTTATAAAAGACAGAAGAGTATTAGCAATTCCAATACCAGCAATTAGCATCGCACTTATTGAGACAAGGGATAAAAATTGTGAAAAGTTACCAATTACTCTTTTTAATCCACTTGCTGCATTTTCTGGATATCTAATTTTTACCTTTTGATCGTCTTTAAAAATACTTTCGATTTTTTTTATAATCATTTCTGGGTCATCATTATTATTAAATTTTACCTTGTATTCGTAATTTAAAAAATTTCCTATTCCATTAAGTTTTAAGATAGCCAAAGTTTGTTTACCTGTTAAAACCCAATCTCCAAAAGTCACAAATCCACTTACATCTGGAACAGATCTTACCTTACCAATAACAAGAAATTCTTGATCTTGAATTTTTACAATTTCATTTGTCTTGATATTTAAGGTTTTTGATAAACTTTCATTAATTAAAATTGTATAAGGTTCATTTTGCATTCTTTCATAAGCATCAGCAGGTTCATAAGTTATCTCACCATATAAAGGATATTTTTGATCAACAGTTTTTATTCTAGTGAATAAAGATTTATTTTTCTTTCGATTTGATGTTGAGAGCATTGTGCTAAATTCAACTATCTCTGATATAATTGTAAACTCTTCAACTTTATTTAATAAATCTATATTTCCTTGATTTCTATTATAATCAATTTCTAAGTCTCCACCTAAAAGCTCTTTGGCATTCTCTTTGAGTTCTTTTTTCAAACTATCCTCAATAGTAAATATTGCACTTAATATAAAAAGACTGATGAACAGGGTGATGATTATACTTGAGATTTTTTTATAGTTCCTTTTTAAATCTCTCAGAGCATATATTAAGATAAACTTGTATTGATAAAATTTATTTAATTTTTCCATCTATAATTTTAATTTTTCTGCTTGCGCGGTTAGCAAGTTTTGGGTCGTGTGTTACCATAATTAATGAGGAACCTTCCTCTTTAACATACCTAAATAAAATTTTAGAAATCATATCGGAATTTTCTGTATCTAAATTTCCTGTAGGTTCATCAGCTAGAATTAGCTCTGGCTTCATAGCAATAGCTCTCGCGATAGCGACACGTTGTTGTTCTCCTCCAGATAACTGGCTGGGTAGATTGTTTAGTCGATGTTTTAAGCCAAATCTATCTAAAAGAGATTTTGCTTCTTTCTCAGGATTTTTGAATTTATTTAATTCAAGAATTAAGGTTACATTTTCTAGGGCTGTATAATTGGGGATTAAATAAAAAGACTGAAAAATTATACCAATATTTTTTTTTCTGATTTTTGATACTTCGTCTTCACCCAATTTTGTAATTTCGTTGTCTAGAAAGTATATCTTGCCTGAAGTTGGACGCTCTAAACCACCAATTAACATTATTAAACTTGTTTTTCCTGAACCGCTTTCACCTACTATTGAAATAGTTTCTTTTTTTTTTGTGGTCAAATTTATATCTTTCAAAACGCTAATATTATCTTTACCAGTTTGGTATTTAAGATTTATTTTTTTTAATTTAAGAAGAGTACTCATGAACAAAAGTTTTATTATTAAAATAATTATTATCTGTCTACTAACCATTAATGCATATGCAATCGAAAAGATTGTATTATTTGGTGATAGTTTAATGGCTGGTTATGGTGTGTCTGATGCCGATAGTTTACCAGTCGTTTTAGAAGATAATTTAGAAGCAAAGGGTTATAATATTGAGATTGTTGATGGCAGTGTTTCTGGTAGCACATCTTCAGGTGGTTTAAATAGAGCTGATTGGACTTTAGCTGAGCCAGATATAGATCTAATAATTTTATGCTTAGGCGCCAATGATATGTTAAGAGGGATCGAGCCAAAAGAAACTAAAAGCAATTTAGAAAAAATCATAAAAATTGCTCAAGATAAAAATATTGAAATTATTCTAGCTGGAATGATTGCTCCAACCTCACATGGTTTTACCTATAAAAAAAAGTTTGACAAAATTTTTCCTGATTTAGCAAAAAAATTTAAAATTGAGCTTATTCCTTTTTTATTAGAGGGAGTAGCCATGAAACCTGAATTCAATCTTAGTGATGGAATACATCCAAACGAGAAGGGGACAATAATAATTAGTAGAACCTTAGAAGAGATAATCATAAAAACTCAAAATAAAAAAAATTAGTCAAAATGGAAAAAAAACCTTATCACCATTTAGTAGACGGTAGTTTCAGAAATCCTGAGGGTTCGCCAAAAGCTGATCCTAACATTAGATGGTCCTTCAAAATTTTTAATAAAGAAAAAAAGAAACTAGATATGACGGTTCCTAAAGAGCATGTAATTGAAAAAAAAAAAGTTTTATCAGATCTAAAGAAATATCAAGAAGATGATTATGTAGCTTGGATTGGGCATGCAACTTTTTTAATTAAACTCGGTCAAACTACAATAATCACAGACCCTGTGTTTTCTAAAAACGCTGGCCCACTTTTTTTTGGCCCAAAAAGATTTACAGAACCAGCACTTAAGCTAAATGAAATTCCTAAAACAGATGTTTTTTTACTTACTCATAATCATTATGACCACCAGGATATGATGACGATAAGAAGATTTCCTTTTAAAAAAGTTAAAGTTTTACTTCCACTAAAACTTGGAAAGTATTTTAAAAAAAATGGTTATGAAGATGTAAATGAAATGGACTGGTATGATGAAATTAAAATAAACCAAAGTTTAAAAATTACTCTTTTACCAGCTGTTCATTGGTCAAAAAGAAGTCTTGCAGATACGAACAAAAGCTTATGGGGAAGTTTTTTGATTGAATATAAAGGTAAGAAATTATTATTTGGTTGTGATACAGGGGTTGGAAATATCTATAAAGACATAGGTAACAAATACGGTCCAATTGATCTTACATTTATTAATATTGGAGCATACAATTTTTTTCCAATTATGCCCTATAAAGATAAATCTGTTTATCATACTAATCCTGAGGAAGCTTTAGAAGTTGCAAAAAATTTAAAGAGTAAAAAAGTAATTGGAATGCATTGGGGTACTTTTGTTTTATCTTTAGAACCTATAATGGAACCACCGGTAAGATTTAAAGCTAGTGCAGAAAAATATGGCTTTAAAAAAGAAGATGCTATTATTTACAAAATAGGTGAGTTTGGGTCATTAAAGAAACTGCTTAATTGTAATTAATTATCTAATAATTTTTTTTTTGCTTTTTCAAACTCTTCTTGTGTCAAAACACCATCACTTAAAAGTTTATTTAATTTTTCAATTTCATCACTAAGTTTATTTTCTTCATTCATGGTATCCTCAATTTTTTCAGTCTCAATATTTTCATTTGTTTTATTTGCACTTTTAGCACTAAAACCTTTCATTATGGCTGTAGCACCTAAATATAAAACAAAACCAAGAATTGGTATCACTAAAGCAAAAAAAATTATTTTTTCCATTTATTAATCCTCATCTTCCTCACGCCAATTTTTTTCATACATTAACCAAGCTGCGTATATAACTGAAAATGTACCAACTATCATACCATAATCATATCCGGTTTGTCGGTCATATAAATACCAACCTAATTGAGTTGCTCCTATAGGCGGAACAGTAAGTATCGTCATTAAAATTGCTATTCGGTAAGGGTATTTTGGTTTTTTCATTAAATTATTTTAATTTTTTTTAAAAAAATAAACAATTACAAAAGTTTAATTTTAAACGGATTTAATGTTTAATACTTTATTGTCGCTTTTTTGATATTTTACTATTTCTGGAATCTTCTAAAACAAGTTATCGTATTCTTCAATAAACAAGCAATTGTCATAGGTCCAACACCACCTGGCACTGGAGTTAATGCCTTTGCATTTTTTGAAACTTCTTCAAACGCTACATCTCCAACTATTCCTTTATCTGTTTTATTAATACCTACATCAATAACAATTGTATCTTTTTTTACCCAATCTCCCTTAACAAGTTCTGGAATACCCACTGCTGCAACAATAATATCTGCCTCTAGACATTCTGCTTTTAAATCTTTTGTTTTTGAATGAGTAATTGTTACTGTGCAATTTTCTTTCAAAAGAAGCTGAGCCATTGGTTTACCATTTAAATTTGACCTACCAATGATAACTGCCTTTTTTCCATTTAAATTTGGTTCAACTTTTTTTATTAATAAATAACATCCTAAAGGAGTACATGGCACTGAACTTTCATAACCAGATGAGAGATTTCCTACATTCATTGGGTGAAAGCCATCAACATCTTTTGAGGGAACAATCGTTTCTATTACCTTTTTTTTATCAATATGTTTTGGTAAAGGAAGCTGAACTAAAATGCCTGAGACTGTTTCGTCATTGTTTAGCTCTTGAATCTTATCTAGTATAACTTTTTCCTCTACAGAGTCTGGATACTTAACCACATCTGATTTTAATCCAACTTCATTTGCAGACTTCTCTTTGTTTCTTACATAAATTTGACTAGGTGTTAAATCACCTATTAAAATTACCGTTAATCCTGGAACTTTATTGTATTTAGCTTTTAGATCAGACACCTCTTTTTTAAGTTCCTCTCTAAGTTCTGCAGCAATTTTCTTTCCATCAATTAAAATCATAATTTAAAAAATCATAGGTGCAATGTAGAGCTTCATACACATTTCTATAAACCAAATCAATAAAAGTAAAATGATCGGAGAAATATCTAAAGAACCTAAATTAGGTAAAAAACGTCTAATTTTGTTTAAAATTGGATCTGTAAGACGATAGGTAAACTCTAAAATTGAATAAACAAATCTATTTTGTGTATTTAAAATATTAAATGCTATTAACCAACTGATAATCACGTTGGCTATAACAACATATGAGTAAAGTTTAAGTATTTGTAAAACCAAATAAAAAATCGCAATCATTTTTTTTCAATATAAATTGAAGAACTTGGAAACGCAAAAGATGCTTTATTATTCTCTACAATTTGTTTGATTGCTATGGCTAGCCTCTCTTTTACTGAAAGCCACTCATTCCAGCTATCTGTTTTTGTGAAACAACGAACATACATATCAATTGAGCTATCCGAGAATTTATCCACCCTTACAGCAACTCCTATATTTACATTAAAATCCTCACTTTTATTAATATGATCCTCTATTTGGTTTCTAATAGTTTTTAACTGATCAACAGTAGTGTCATATTGTAGAGTGATAATCCAACTTATTAACCAATTAGATGTTTCACTTACATTTACAACTGCATTTTCAGCAAATTGAAAATTTGGAATAATCGCTAATGATTTATCAAATTTTCTTATTGTTGTTGATCTAAAGCCAATTTTTTCAACTATACCCTCGATAATTCCATCGACAGAAATCCAGTCGCCTATTTTAAATCTTTTTTCCACAAGAACTAAAATCCCTGAAATTAAATTTTTAAATAAATCTTGAGCACCTAAAGCTACAGCCACACCAAACAAACCTAATCCTGCAATAATAGGGCCTATTTTTATTCCCCATAATTCTAAAACTGCAGCAAGTCCTAAAATGAATATCAGTATTTTTAATGATTTTATAATCCATCCAATTAATTCTTTTGTTAAAAGTTTATCTAGACCACTTAAAATATAAGAAACTGGTTCAATGATTTGATGAATTACCCAAAAAATAAGAATGGTGATTAAGGTTCTGTTTATGGTATCCACAACCTCTCTACCTTCTATAGAAAAAGTCATATAATAACTTGCAATAAAAAATCCTATAACTATTGGAGTAAATCTAGCTGGTCCATCTAGCGCTGAAACAAAAGTATCATCCAACTTGTTTGTTGTTCTTTTTGAAATGACCTCTAGTTTTTTTATTATAAGTTTACTAATTAATCCCCTAAAAATAAGAAATATTAAAAAAATTCCAATTCCAATTAATATCTGAAAAATATCAACACCTAAAATGCCTTTGTTCCAAACAGACAGAAAAATACCAGAAAAATTATTAATTATTTCCATAATCAAATTTTATATAACAAAAACTCCTCTTCTCCAGGGTTAAAAAGAAAAATCTTTTTCCACTTAATTTCGTTCAATATTGATGAGGTTTTTTCACCAATACACATTAGATTAGTATTCATCCACTCACCATCTAATTGATGAACTTTTATAAAATTTAGAAAACTAGATGCACTATTCTGTGAATAAATATAAACTATTTCAGGAATATTAAGTTTTAAATCATCAACAAATTTTTTATCAAATTTTCGAATGTGATTTGTTCGATAATTAACCACTCTTTTAATGTCGTAACCCTCATTTATTAATTGTCGATCAAGGTTTGCTGATATAATTTCCCCACTAAAGTAAATTAGTTTTCCACTTTTTTTATCAAAATTTTGTAAAATTAATTCTCTTAAATTTTCAACACTACCACTAGCAGATATAACGTTTTGAAAACCCAAACTTCTTGTTTTTTTTTCAGTTGCATTCCCTACACAAAAACATAATGTTTTTTTATCAATTTTTTTTGTATCTAGTAATTTGACCGCATTAGCACTAGTAAAAATAATACCTTTAAATTCTGAGAAATTTATCTCACCAAAATTTATTTTCTCAACATTTAATAATGGGAGATGGGAAACTTGATGGCCCAACAATTTAAATCTTACTATCATCTCTGAACAATCTTCTAATGGTCTAGTTAATAAAATATGCATACTATTTTTTATAAGAGTTATTCGATTTAGTTTTCAAACTTTTACCTACTTCGATACCAAGTTGTTTAAATTTATCTAAGGTACTTGTTTTTTTTTCATAAAATCTTACTGTGCCATCTAAGGAAAATAATTCTGCCTCTAAAATAATCTTGTCTTTATCAATTGTAGCATGAGCCCCTACTGCAGTTTCACAATCACCCTCTAAAACTTTTAAAATATTTCTTTCTGCATGTGCCCTTTTATAAGTTTCACTATGATTAATCTTTTTTAAAATTGAAATAATTTTGTTATCTTTTTCTCTACACTGCAAGGCTATTATTCCTTGGCCTGCACTTGGAATAATCTTATTAATAGAAAAAATTTCGGAAATTTCATTGTCTAAATTCAAACATTTAACTCCAGCATAAGATAGAACAATCGCATCATATGTACCTTCTTTGAGTTTTTTAATCCTTGTATCAATGTTTCCTCTTATGAGCTTACAAACAATATCAGGTCTCATTTTTTTAATTTGAAATTCTCTTCTATATGATGAAGTGCCTATTATTGATTTCAAATTTAAATCACTAAATTTTTTCTTGCCAATAGATAATAAAATTTCTCTTGGATCATTTCTTTCTAAAAACGTTTCGGTCATAAGTCCTTTTGACTCTAACGCTGGCATATCTTTAAGTGCGTGAATAGCTATATCAATATTTTTATTTAATAATTCTTTTTCTATATTGTTTGAAAATAAACCTTTACCTCCAAACTCAGATAGCCTTTTGTCTTTTACTAAATCACCTTTAGTGGTTATTGGTTTAATTATAATATCCTCATCTTTTAGATTAGTATTCTTAATAATTTTATCTTTGGCCATTTGAGCATAAAGTAATGCTAGTTTGCTGCCTCTGGAGCCGATTACAATTTTTTTACTCATGAATAAATTTATTTCTTTCTTGTATTAGGATTGTACAATTAATAGAAACTATTTGAATGAATAAAAAACCCTTAATTCTTGGAATAGAATCCAGCTGTGATGAAACAGCTGCATCTTTGATTACTGAAAATGATGATGGAAAACCTGTAGTTTTATCAAATATAGTATCAAGCCAAATTGACATCCATAAAGAATTTGGTGGAGTAGTGCCAGAGCTCGCTGCTCGATCTCATGTTGAAAAAATAGATTGGATTGTAAAGAAAGCAATTGATGAGGGTGAAAAAAAAATTGATGAAATTGACGCTGTTGCTTCAACAGCTGGACCAGGACTAGTTGTTTGTCTTTCAGTGGGTTTAAGTTTTGGCAAAGCTTTAGCAAAATCATTAGATAAACCATTTATTGCAGTCAATCACCTCGAAGGTCATGCTCTGAGTCCAAAAATTAGCTCTCAATTAGATTATCCTTATTTACTTTTGTTAATTTCTGGTGGGCATTCACAATTTTTAAACGTCATTAATTTTGGAAAATATATAAGGCTAGGAACAACAATAGATGATGCCTTAGGCGAGGCTTTTGATAAAACAGCAAAGCTTTTAGGAATTGATTTTCCAGGTGGACCTCAAATTGAAGTTTTGGCCCAAAAAGGTGATCCCAATAAATTTGATTTACCAAAACCAATAATTAACAAAGGGGGTTGTAATTTATCTTTTGCAGGACTTAAAACTGCAGTGTTGAAAATATCGAAGAATATCAAAAACGAACAAGATAAATTTGATCTTGCGGCCTCTTTTCAAAAAACAATTGAACAAATATTATACAAAAAAACTAAAATTGCATTTGATGAATATGAAAAAAATTCAAATCTGAAAAAAAAAGTATTAGTTGTTGCTGGAGGTGTAGCAGCAAATAAGAATATAAGATCCATGCTCAAAAATTTATGTACGGATGAAGATTATGAGAGCGTTTTTCCTCCAGTTGAATTGTGTGGAGACAATGCTGCAATGATTGCATTAGTTGGGCTTGAAAAATATAAATTAAAAAAATTTGATGAATTAAATTTTCCTGCTAAACCAAGATGGGCGTTGGACGAAAGTGCGATTTTTCTTAAAGGTGCTGGAGTAAAGTTATAGTTTTAAATTTTGGGGTTTTATTCCTTCAAGATAATTTTGATATACTTTTTTATAAGCCCTTTCAATATTTTTCGTATAAATTTCAGCTTTAAATAAATTTGAATTTTTTTTATTGATAGCGATTTTCTTTTTTATTTCACCTAAATAAACTTTTTCATTATAAATTTTTATTGCTAATTTTTTATAATCTTCAATATTAGTCGTAATAAGTTCATTTAATTTAATTGTATTAAGTAAGCTTGCGGCCACTCTACTTGCAAATGAATTACCTTTAAGAGTCAACACTGGTATACCTACACGCAATGCATCACTACAAGTAGTATGAGCGTTATAAGGGAAAGTGTCTAGAAATAAATCTGCAAATTGAATTCTTTGAAGATGATCTTCTATTTTTAAATTTTCAGCAAATATTAATCTATTTTGATTAATTCCATTTTTTTTTATTAACAATTTGAGGTTATCTTGTGAAAACTTATTGTCTTTTAAAAGCCATAAAACACTATTTTCAGTATTATTCAAAATATATATCCAGGCATCAAAAATTATAGGATTTATTTTTTGATGGCTGTTAAAGCAACAAAAAATGAATTTATCTTCTGGAAGACCGAAGTTTTCTTTTTTAACTTTAGTGTTGGAAATTTTTTTATCATTTTCATTTGGTTGATAAGTATCAGGAAGATAAATGATTTTTTCAGAATAGAATTTTTGTTCATCAGGTTCTATTAAAATTTTATCTGCTACTATATAATCCAAATTATTAGATCCTGAAGTGCCTGGATAACCCAAGAAATTAATCTGTATCGGAGCTAATCTTTCTAAAAATAAATTAAAACGATTGTAATCACCTGTATGACACATAAAGTCTATCGCAATGTCAATTTCCAAATCTCTACACAAATTTAATGCCTCAAGATCTGACATAAGACTAATATCTATAAATTTATCAAAACATTTAAAAATTCTTTTATGTAATATGTCGCTCGATTGAATTTTTGGACCAAAGTAAAAACCATATAACTCAAATTGTGATTTATCATGCAATTCTAGCATCCCGACCATTAAGTGGCCCATTGCGTGCACCCTGAAATCTGCTGAAAAAAAACCCAACTTTATCTTTTTTGAAGTTTTCTTTTTAAGAGAAAAGTTTTTTTTATACTTTAGTTTGTATTCATTTTGCCAAACTTTAGCACATTCAAATTGAATTTGAGGGGAGTCATATACCGTAGTGACCGTATAAGGAGGTGATGCTTTTTCTTGTTTTATAATTTTATCTTGAATGTATTTTTTTATCTCAAAAAAATCACTCCATATACACATTTTGTTTTTTGTTAATTGTATACTCCCAATTAGGAAAGGTTTATCAGGGTTTAATATTTGTGCTTTTTCATAACTCTGCAAAGCCAAATCTAAATTATTAATCTCCACAAATATATCACCTCTTTTGTGATACATTGATGCACTATCTGGTTCTATACTTAAATAATTTTGTATTTCTTCTAAGGCAAGTTTATGATTCTTAAAATTATAATGTATATCAACTTTGCTTTTAATAGCTGGAAGATAACTTGAATTATATTTAGTAGATAAATTATAATTTTCTAAAGCCTTATCAATTTTTCTTAATTTTAAATGTACATTTCCTATATTATAATAAGCCTCATAGTAATCAAATTTTAAATCGATGGCTTTTTGATAGGCCTCTAGAGCTTCATTGAAGTCATTTTTCTTAAAAAAAATATTTCCTAAACTGTTATAGCCTTGATAATAATTAGGATTGATCTCAATCGATTTTTTTAGTTGAATAATTGCTTGGTCATATTTTTTTAACTGAAATAAAATCACACCATATAAGTTTAGTAATTCATGATTTGGTTTTACTTTTTTAGTAATATTTAAATATTCTTTTTCAGCCCGAACAAAATTTCTACTTTTATACAAATTAAGCAATTTTGATAATGGATTGTCCATAATTATATTGTCAATATATTAAAAATATTTTATTTCTTAAACACATTTAATATTTATAAATATTAATTATTACACAAGTTTATGAATAGCTTCTGAAATTTAAACGATAGGACCTATAACTAAATGAAATATTGGTTACTAAAATCCGAACCCGATGTTTGGTCTATCGATCAACAAAAAAATGCCGGCAACAAAGGAGCCCCATGGGATGGAGTACGAAATTATCAAGCAGCAAAGAATTTAAAAAGTATGAAAAAAGGTGATCAATGTTTTTTTTATCATTCTAATATTGGAAAAGAAATTGTTGGAGTGGTTGAAGTGATAAAAGAACACTATTTGGACAAAACTGATAAATCTGGTCGATTTGTTGCTGTTACTGTAAAATTTGTAAAAAAATTAAATAAACCAGTAAATCTTAATGAAATTAAAAAAAACAAGGAATTAGGCCATTTATCACTTATAAAACAAAGTCGTTTATCAGTGATGCCAATAGACTCTAAAAGCTGGAAAATCTTGAATAAGATGGGTAACATTTAAATATGCCAAAAAAGAAAAAATCAAGAACTAAGAATAAAAAATCAGTTAAAAAGAAAAAAACAAAAATTAAAAAAAGGAAACCAATAAAAAATAAAAAATCAAAAAGTAAAAAAAGTAAATTAACTAAAAAATCTTCAAATAAGATCCAAGAAAATCAAGAATTAATTATTAAAACCAAACCTGACTGGGTAAAAAGTAGTTTAGCTAATAAATCACAGTATGCTAAAAAATATAAAGATTCTATCAAAAATAACAATGAATTTTGGAAAAAAGAAGGTAAGAGGATAACTTGGATAAAACCATATAAGAAAATTAAAGATGTAAAATATAGCAGTACCGACGTTAGAATTAAGTGGTTTGAAGATGGTACGCTTAATGCTTCAGCGAATTGTATAGACAGACATTTAGCAGATAAAAAAGATAAAACAGCTATTATTTGGGTTGGAGATAATCCAAAAGATACTCAGAAAATCACTTATAAGCAACTTCATCAAAAAGTTTCAAAAGCTGCAAATGGGCTTAAAAAATTAGGAATTAAAAAAGGAGATCGAGTCACAATTTATTTAACAATGATACCTGAGCTAGCTGTTTTAATGCTAGCATGTGCAAGAATTGGTGCTGTTCATTCAATTATTTTTGGAGGTTTCTCTGCTGAGTCTATTGCAGGACGAGTTAATGATTGTGAGTCTGAATATATTATCACAGCTGACGAAGGGGTGAGAGGAGGAAAAACAATCCCACTAAAAGCAATTACAGATGAGGCCTTATTAAGTTGCCCCAATATTAGGAAGTGTATTGTTGTTAAAAGAACAGGTAATTCAATAAATTGGAATAGTGGTAGAGATGTTTGGTATCACAATTTAATTAAAGATGTTTCAAATTTTTGTGAACCTGAGGAAATGGGAGCGGAAGATCCTTTGTTTATTCTTTATACCTCCGGATCTACTGGTAAACCAAAAGGTGTTTTGCATACAACTGGTGGGTATATGGTTTATGCTTCTATGACACATCAATATATTTTTAATTATAAACCAAAAGATATTTACTGGTGTACTGCAGATATAGGTTGGGTTACTGGACATAGTTATATAATTTATGGTCCATTAGCAAATGGTGCCACAACTTTAATGTTTGAGGGTATTCCCACCTATCCTGATAGTTCCAGATGGTGGCAAATTGTTGATAAATATAAGGTAAATATTTTCTACACTGCTCCAACAGCAATTAGGGCACTTATGAGAGAAGGAGATGAGCCAGTCAAGAAAACATCCAGAAAATCCTTAAAATTATTAGGAACTGTTGGTGAACCAATTAACCCAGAGGCTTGGATGTGGTATTTCAATGTTGTCGGAAATTCAAAATCTCCGATTGTAGATACTTGGTGGCAAACTGAAACTGGTGGTATTTTGATTGCACCTCAAACTGGAGCCATAAACTTGAAACCTGGTTCCGCAACAAAACCATTTTACGGTATCAAGCCCATTTTGGTGGATAAAAATGGGAACGAAATTAAGGGAGCAGGAGAAGGAAGGCTTTGTATTGCTCAATCTTGGCCAGGTCAAATGAGAACTGTATATGGTGATCATCAAAGATTTATTGACACTTATTTTTCTCAATTTGATGGAAAATATTTTACAGGAGATGGGTGTAGAAGAGATAAAGACGGTTACTATTGGATAACAGGTAGAGTTGATGATGTTATTATAGTTTCTGGTCATAATTTAGGAACTGCTGAAATTGAGAGTGCTTTTGTTGCTCATCCAAAAGTAGCTGAAGCAGCCGTAGTTGGCTATCCGCATGACATCAAAGGAAATGGTTTATATTGTTATGTAACATTAAATGCTGGAGAACAAGAAAATGGAGAACTCGAGAGAGATTTAAAACTTTGGGTAAGAAAACAAATTGGACCTCTCGCTACTCCAGATATTATTCATTTTTCACCTGGCTTACCGAAAACAAGATCAGGTAAAATCATGAGAAGAATTTTAAGAAAAATTGCTGCCAATGATCATGGTCAACTTGGGGACACTACAACACTAGCCGATCCGAGTGTTGTTGATAGTTTAGTTGAGAATAGAAAAAATATTTAAAATTTAATTCTCTCATCAAATTCTTTTTTTACGACATTCCATTTTAGAATTACTGAATTTAAAACTATCTTTCTGTCTAAATTTTTTAGTTCTTCTGCAATTGGAGCCCACTTATATAACGATAATGCGCTTGGATTAAAGGGTAGGTCATTATGATATGTATCCCAATTAATACTTTTCATTCTCTCAACAAAATTTTTTTTAGCTTCCTCTGTGATGTCCTTGGGCATTTTATTTGAAGTTTCATCATCTAAAATTTTAAAAAAAATTTCCTCTGCATTTTTCATCTCTTGATAGTTAAAATCTGCTTTTAATTTTGAGAAAGTGAAAAAGGTTAGATCTTGAAGAGCAACTGAATAGATATTCCATTTAGCTAAGTTAACCGATCCCATAAATTCATCATTCTCAAAATGCAGAACGTATCTTGTGCCCATTCTTGTTTTTAAATATCCATAAAGAGTTACTTGAGTTACCCAGGCAGACTTTGTCTGTATAAAATTCTCAAGCTCGTCTAAATTGCTAATTTTTTTCTTAGGTATAAAGGCTTTAAAAAGCGCAAATAAATAAACTTTGAAATCATTCCAAGACAGATCTCTCCACGTGAGTTTATATTTTCCCATAAAATCAGTATTTTCTTGATTTATAACCTAAAAATCCCCCTAATATGAGCAATTTTAACACTTTAAATCTTCTTTATAATCGTTATGGTTTTCAGCAGTTATAACTAAAAAGGGAGAAGTATAATGTCAAAACAAGAACAACACTGGGAAAAAACCAGAGGTTTGCTATTTATGACTTTAGCGATCTGGTTTGTATTCTCAATTGGCATCTTCTTATTTGGAGCTGAAATGAACGAAGTAGGGGGACCATTTGGTTATCCGCTAACTTATTGGTTCACTTGTCAGGGTTCTCTTGGAATTTTCGTAATTCTAATTTTCTGGTTTGCGAATAGACAAGAAAAAATTGACGAAGAGTTCGGCTTTTCAGAAAGAGGAGATGACTAATGATTAAAGGTAATTTTATAGACAATTTACCTAAAGTTTATGGAATCTATACAGGTGGTTTTTTAGCTTTCATAATCATTATGTCGATTGCAGAGCAGATGGGTATGACTGCGAAAACAATTGGAATTTGTTTCGTTGCTTTCACAGTAGCCATCTATGCTATTATTGGTTATCTATCACGAACAGCTCAAGCAGATGCTTACTACGTAGCTGGAAGACAAGTACCAACCGTATTCAATGGAATGGCTACCGCAGCAGACTGGATGTCTGGTGCATCATTCGTTGCGATGGCAGGTGGTATTTACTTCAAAGGCTATGGCTACATGGCACTTCTTGTAGGTTGGACTGGTGGATACGTATTAGTCGCATCATTATTAGCACCATACCTAAGAAAATTTGGTTGTTACACAGTTCCAGATTTTATTGGTACAAGATACGGTGGTAATTTAAGTAGATTTATGGCAGTGGTGGTTTTAACTGTTGCTTCATTTACTTATGTGACTGCACAAATCAACGCTACAGGTACAATTGCATCTGTTGCCCTTGATATTCCATTTCAATACGCTGTATATGTTGGATTGATAAGTATCTTATTATGTTCAATGTTAGGTGGTATGAGAGGAGTAACTTGGACACAGGTTGCACAATATATAGTCCTAATCATAGCTTACTTACTTCCAGTATTCTGGATCAGTAACAAAATGGGTGCAGGTTTCTTCCCTCACTTTATGTTAGCTGATGAAGTAGCTAGAATTGGTGAATTAGAACAACAGTATGGTTTTGTCAAAAACGCAGCTGCTGATCTAAAAACTGTACCAAAAGGATTAGCTGGAATAACTAAAGCCCACTCAGCAGTAAACGCTACACCTTGGGCATTTATTTCATTAGCATTAGCGATGATGATGGGAACAGCATCATTGCCTCATGTGATGATGAGATATTTCACTACTCCAAGTGTAAAAGCAGCAAGAAAATCAGTAGGTTGGTCGTTATTTTTTATCTTCCTACTTTATTCTTCTGCGCCGATGTTAGCGACACTATCTAAATTGTCATTGATTGATCCATCATTACCGACTGGTATTATTGGTAAATCAATTGCAGAAGTTCAATCGATAGATTGGTATCAAAACTGGAACCAAGCAAACTTAATGTTTGTAAGCGACTTTAACGGAAATGGAACTCTTGAATTAAACGAGTTTTTCATGGGTGGTAAAGCCGTAGTGTTAGCAACTCCAGAGATTGCGGGATTACCATATGTAATCTCAGGTCTAGTTGCTGCCGGAGGTATGGCTGCTGCCATGTCTACAGCCGATGGTTTGATTCTAGCAATTGCAAACGCTATCTCACACGATGTTTACTATAAAATCATCGATCCAAAAGCTGAGACTGCGAAAAGACTGGTCGTTGCAAGGGTATTGCTTGTAGTAATCGGTTTTGCTGGAGCAACAATCGCAGCTCTTGAGATCCAAGGTATCTTAGGCTCAGTAATCTGGGCTTTTGACTTTGCGATGTCAGGTTTATTCTTCCCACTTGTACTTGGTGTATGGTGGAAGAGAGCTAACAAAGAAGGTGCTATTGCTGGTATGGCTTTAGGATTAATTTCTGGTGCTGCTTATCTAGTTTGGGTAAGAACAGGCGGAAGTGGATTCTTGGGTATTACACAGTTAACGTTTGGTATCTTCGGTTCTGCAGTAAGTTTAGTAGCTATGGTTGTTGTCAGTTTAATGACTCAAGCACCAAGTGCTGCTACACAAAAAATGGTTGATAACGTCAGAGTACCTGCGGGTAAATCTGTTATCTAACTAATAAAATATTTAAAGGGGCGATTAATTTCGCCCCTTTTAATTTCTCAGTTTTTCCAATATAAATTTTAGATGTCCGCTAATTTTCATCCTTTAGTTTACATAATTGATTACATACTTGGTGTTGTTATGTGGACATTAATTGGAAGAGTCGCAATGAATATTTTTCAAAGGGAAGACTCTCAATTTTTTTTTATGAGAGTATTTGTCAAATTTACCAATCCATTACTAAGACTTTTTAAACCATTAACCCCTGCGTTTATTATTCAACCGCTAGTACCATTGTATGTCGCATGGTTTTTTTTCATGATAAGATTTTACCTAATGCCCTGGATTTTAGGATATTCTGTCATGGGTATGTTATCTTTCCCACTTGAAAGTGAAATTTCTAGACAAATTTACCAATTTTTTAATTAAATAATTTTTAAAAATTGATACTAATAAAAATGGTTTCAATGAAAAAAATACAAATTTCACCATCAATCTTATCAGCTGATTTTAGCCAATTAGCAAATGAAATAAAGAGATTAGAAGATGGAGGTGCTGATATGATACATGTGGATGTAATGGACGGTCATTTTGTTCCTAATTTAACAATAGGTCCTCCTGTAATCAAATCATTGAAGAAACATTCATCAATTCTATTTGATGTGCATTTAATGATCTCACCAGTACATAAATATATAAAAGCTTATGCTGATGCAGGAGCAGATATAATTACAATTCACCCTGAGGCTACCGATGATATTGATTCATCAATCTCACTAATAAAAGAATTAAATAAAAAAGTTGGGGTTTCTCTAAACCCTGAAACTAAAGTAGATATAATTATTGAACATCTAGATAAAATTGATTTAGTTTTAATAATGAGTGTAAATCCAGGTTTTGGAGGTCAAAAATTTATGCCTGAAGTTTTATCCAAAATTGAAGAACTTAAAAAACAAAGATCTGCAAAAGATTTAGATTTTGATATTGAAATAGACGGTGGAATAAATTTCGAAAATTCCAAAATAGCAATCCAAGCAGGAGCAAATATTCTAGTTTCGGGCACTACAATCTTTAAAAGTAATAATGGAGACATTAAGAAAAATATTGAATTATTAAAATCAAAATAGATTCATGATTTATATAAATCGTTTTTTTTTTGGTTTTTATAATCAATTAAGAAAATTTTACTTATATAGCGAAATTTACAACAAAAAAATTTCAAAATTTAATACCAAAGATTTAGTTTATAAACCTAGCCCTCACCTACTTTCATCAATTATTAAATACAATAAAAAAAAATTCAAAATTGAAAATTTCTCATTAAAAGAAATTTGGAACAATGAAAATATAAACGATAAAGAATTCAAAAACCTAAATAATTTTTATTGGTTTTTTAGTTTAGACCTAAAGTCCTCAAAAAAAGAAGTGCAATCAGTTATTTCAGATTGGATTAAGAGAAATTATAGTTACAATGATAAATGTTGGAGCTTTGATCTTATAGCTAAAAGAATTATTTCTTGGCTTTCAAATCATAATTTGTCTTATGACGGAAGTGATCAAGATTATAAAAGTAATTTCAACAAAATAATTTTTAAACAAACGAACCATCTTATAAATGAGGTCAATAAATCCAAAACGCTAGATGATAAATTAACCTGTTGTGCCTCAATTATTTTAGTCGGTCTTTGTTATCAAGAAAAAAAATATCTCTCTTTTGGAATATCTCTTCTAAAAAAGATAACAAAATTGTCTTTAGAAAATTCTGGATTTCCAAAATCTAGAAATATAAAGCAATTAATTTTTTACCTAAAATATTTTATTTTAATCAGAGAATGGTTCAAAGAGTCCCAAATTAGTGTACCTGAACATGTTGACGAAACAATTTATCTCCTTGGCCAAGGGTATGCTTTTATTTGGCAAAATACAGGTTCTGATTTTTTGTTTAATGGTAATAATTTATCAAATAACCATGATTTCGATAATTATTTAAAAAAATTAGGTTATAAATTTAAAAATGATGATCAGGAATTTGGTGGATATACGATTTTAAAGAATAAAAAAACTTGCTTGATAATCGACTCTGGATCCTCTCCTGAGTATAAATTTTCTAAAGATTACCAGTCAGGAGTTTTATCGTTTGAAATAGTTTCTAATGGAAAAAAATTAATTAGTAATTGCGGTTACTATAAAAAGAATATCAAACTTAATAAGTTGTCAAAATCTTCGGCTGCCCAAAGTACATTAATAATTGATGATAGCTCCTCTTGTAAATTTATAAAAATTGACAAATCATTGATGTTGGAAAAAAGTATAAAAATTTTAAAAAAGGAAATTGTTTTTGAAAAAGATTATTGGAAAGTAAATTTTTCACACGATGGGTACTTAAAAAAATATAATTCTATTCATGAAAGGCAAATTGAATTTTATCCAAACAAAATGACTTTTATAGGGGTGGATAAAATAATTAGAAAAAAATCAAACTTTAATTATAAATTTGATATTAGATTTCATATGGAGCCAGGTGTTAAATTAATGAAAACTCAAGATAATAAAACAATACTAATAGAATTAGAAGATGAGGGATGGAGATTTACGTGTGATAATTATGATATAAATATTGATAATGGCTTATATTTCGGTAATAAAAATTTATATAGTGGAAATCAAAATATTTTTATCTCAGGAATTTCTAATAATTTAGAAGAAAATATAAAGTGGGAAATAAAACAAATATGATGAAAAGAATAAAATCTGCTTTAATTTCTGTATCAGATAAATCAAATTTAAAACCTTTACTGAAAATTTTGAAAAAAAATAAAATTAGATTAATTAGTTCTGGAGGCACATATGAAGCAATAAAAAAACTTAAATTTAAATGTTTAGAGGTATCAAATTTCACAGGCGCAAATGAAATTCTAGGTGGAAGAGTTAAAACTTTACATCCAAAAATTTATGCTGGAATCTTAAATAAAAGAAAAAATAAAGCTCATACAAAAGAAATGAAATTAGAAAATTTTGAAAATATTGACTTGGTAATTGTTAATTTTTATGAATTTAAGAATGTTATAAGAAAGACCAAAAACATTGATAAAATTATTGAACACATTGATATAGGTGGCCCAACTTTAGTTCGAGCTGCAGCAAAAAATTATAATGATGTTACTGTGATTTCTTCAACCGAACAATATTCGGAATTGATAAATGAATTGACGATCAACAAAGGATATACCTCTCTTAAATTTAGAGGGAAAATGTCTAGATTAGCTTTTGCTGAGACAGCTTTTTACGACTCCACAATATCAAATTATTTTAATGAAATTACTAATACTCAATTTCCAAAAAAAAAGATTATACATGCAAATCTAATTGAAAAATTAAGATATGGCGAAAACGCTCACCAGCAGAGTGCTATATATTCTCAAAAAGATAATCTAGATTTAATAAAATTACACGGAAAAACATTGAGTTATAATAATTATAATGATGTCCTTTCAGCACTATCAATTACTAAAAGCCTTCCTAAAAATATAGGAACTGTCATAATTAAACATGCAAATCCTTGTGGTGTATCAATTCTGAAAAGTAAATTAATAAGTTATAAATCTGCATTAGCATGTGATCCTTTAAGTGCTTTTGGTGGGGTTGTTTCATGTAATTTTAAAATTTCAAAATCAATAGCACTTGAATTAAACAAAATTTTTTTTGAAGTGATAATCGGCAATGGATTTGACAAAAGTGCAATTAAAATTCTTAAAACTAAAAAAAATCTTAGATTAATAGATGCATCTAATTTTTCCCTTAATAAAAGCTTTAAATTTAATTCAATTAATGCTTCAGTTCTTATTCAATCAGAAGATAATAAAATTTTTCTAAAGAAAGATTTTAAAGTAGTTTCAAAAAAGAAGCCAAGTAAGTTACAATTTGAAAATTTAATATTTGCATTCAATATTTGTCGATTTGTAAAATCTAATGCGATAGTGCTTGCTAGTAATAAATCAACTGTAGGTATTGGATCTGGCCAACCTAGTAGAGTAGATAGCTGTCAAATAGCAATAGATAAAATGAGTAAATTCATTAATACTGAAGATGACATTGTTGCAGCTTCAGATGCTTTTTTTCCATTTGTAGATGGTATTGAAAAACTAGTTCAATCAGGTGTTTCGGCTGTAATACAGCCAGCTGGCTCGATAAGAGATAAGGAGATTATCAAATTTGCTAATTCAACTGATACAATTTTGGTTTTTTCCAAAACCAGACACTTTAGACACTAGTTTCTTTATCAATTTTTGCAGCCAATATAAAATCATTTTCAGATAAACCCTCAATCGCATGAGTTGTTATACTAATTTTTGCATAGCCCCATCCAAAGAGAATATCTGGATGATGTCCCTCAATTTCTGATATTTTTCCTACTTGATTTACAAAATTTTGACTTTCTAAAAAACTTTTAAACGTAAATTTTTTTTCTAGAAAGTAAATATTTTTTTCACCTTTAACAACTTCCCAGCCATCAACTTTTTTTTGATATTTATGAATTTCTGAGATATCGAACGGCACTACTCCTCCCTCACATGGAACACATTTTTTATTTATCAAATCACTCATAAATATCTGGAGCGGGCAAAGGGGGTCGAACCCTCGACCTTCTCGTTGGCAACGAGACGCTCTACCACTGAGCTATGCCCGCAATAATATTATTATAATTAGTCATTTTTTTTAATTCAAGTAATATTAAATGTGATATATTTACTTTGTATGAAAAAAGAAGACTTGCCAAAAAAAATTGCAGTTTTTCCTTTAAGTAACTTTATTATTTTTCCAAAAACTACTGTTCCATTAAATATTTTTGAACCTAGATACGTAGATATGATCAATGACAGTATGAAGTCAAATAAATTTATTGGCATGATACAACCGAAAAGCTCAAAGGAAGAAGATGATTTTAATCCAAAACTCTACGAAATTGGCTGTCTTGGAAAAATTATCAGTTTTAAGGAAACTGAGGATGGAAGATTTCTTATTGAATTAAAAGGTTTAATAAGATTTGAGACAAGAGAAGAAGTCGCTTCAGAAAAAAAATATAGAGAATTTAATGTAGATTATGAAAAATTTTTTGATGACCTTAACGAAAAGAAAGAAAATATTAAATTTTCTGATTTAGAATTAATTTTTAAGGACCTTAAATCCCTTTTTGAGAAAAGAGGATTTATAATAAACTGGAGCGCTCTAGAAAAACAAAGTTTGGACGAAACAATCAATGCCCTTGCAATGGCCTCTCCTTTTACCTTAGAAGAAAAACAAGTTCTGTTAGAAGCAAAAAATCTTGATATAAGGAAAAATAAAATTTCTGAAATTTTAACAACTTATACTTTCGACCAATATAACAACACAACTATTCAATAACGCTAAATATCAAATCACTATTCCTTCATCTGCTAGTTTGGTAAAAAATTTATTTGCTATTTTATTATTAGCGAAGAGTTCAACAAATTTAGTTGATATGTTATTATTAATATTGCTTTCAGTATTGAAATATTCATACACAAAATCAATCCCTTGTGAAAATATATAATTTTTATGTTTGCTCTTATTTTCAAATTCCTCACAAATTGAACTATCTAAGTTTAGGCCAAGACTCATCTTAAAATCTATTATTTTTATCAAAGATTTAATATCTCTAATTGACATATTAAATCCTTGACCTGCCAAAGGATGTATCCTGTGGAGCAAATCTCCAAAAGCTAAAATGTTCTTATGATGATAAGATCGTAAATTACTTGATTGCAGCTTAAAACAGTTAATTTTATTTATTTTAACAATTTTATATCTGATATTAAAGTTTCTAATTAATTCAGCAATTTCAATTTTTCTATCTCCTTTAATTGAGTAAACAACAGATGTTTCTTTTTTAGAAATTGGCAAAAAGGCAATGGGGCCCTTTTTGGTAAATGTTTGTGTAGCAACGTTGTTATTTAATATTTTTTTGTGCTCAATAATTGTCGTATAAGCATAACTTTTATAATCTTTTTTAAATTTTTTATAAAAAAATTTTTTTGTTATTTTATTATTTGCCTCACAATTTACAATTAATTGATAATTCTTTTTAATTATCTCATAATTATCCACCCTTTTTTTAAATCTAAAAAATTTATTCTTCTTTAATTGTTTTACTAAATATGTATTTAGTTCGTGATTTTTGATAATAGAAAATAGCCTTTTTTTATCATTAAAATCTATAATTTTTTTATTATTTAAATTTTCACTGTAAATTTCAATTTTATTTATGTCCCAAAGGAATTTTTCTATATTCAATATATTCTCATTAAAAAATTCTATGTTGCTTTTTGATATTCCTAGTGTTCGAGATTTATCTTTTTTTTTATTATTATTACTTAAAAATACATCTGTTGATATACCTTTGTTAACCAAAGCTTTTGCCAAAGCTAAGCTGGTTAAGCCATTTCCTAGAATGCAAACTTTCATAATAATTTTAATTTTAACAACAAAAATTAGATGATACAAAGTGGTAAATTTGATTCACCAAATATGAATATAAAAAAAATAGCTAATTCATTATTAATTTTTATTGCCAATAAAATAATTGAAATTATGGGTATTTTAGTCTCTATATTTGGAATTTTACTATTAATTGCTTTACTTTCATATTCTCCATCAGATCCAAATTTTATATTTAGTGATAACACAGAAATTAAAAACCTTTTAGGATTTCAAGGGAGTTATATATCAGATTTTTTTTTTCAAGCTTTTGGTATTATCTCTTTTCTAATTCCTATAACTTATTTTTTATCTGGGATAAAAGTTGTAAAAGAAAAGAAAATTTTTTTCTTAATTGAAAATACCTTTTATACAATTATTTACTCAATTTTAGGTGCTTTATTCTTCACCTATTTTTATAAAGATGCTTTTTACCTATACATAAATGGAAATGGAGGTTTTGTAGGTTCTTATTTAGGACAAATATTTATTAAGTCGGACATAATTCCTTATGAAAATATTTTTTATTATATCTTTTGTTTATTTATAGTTATGTTTTTTCTTTTAAGTTTCAACTTTAATCCAAAAAAATTTTTTCTATCTATTAGAAATATTTCTATATTAATTTTTAAGAGAAACAAAAAAAATTACACTAATAAAAATGAAATTATAAATGAGTATATTCCACAGGATGAAATTAAAAATTTAATACAAGAAGATTTGCCTTTTATCAAAGCTGATGCAAATCAACCAGTGAAATCAAAATTTAAAATCCCATCAATTGATTTATTGAATATCCCAACAAAAAATGAGATGAAAAAAACAAATAACAATGAAAATAATGATCCAAACTTTCTTGAAAAAATTCTTTTGGATTTTGGAGTGAGTGGAAGTATCAAAAAAGTTAGCCATGGACCTGTTGTAACTTTAAATGAATTTGAACCTGCAGCTGGTGTTAAAGTCTCAAAAATTATAAATCTCTCAGATGATATAGCAAGAAATACTAGTTCAGAGTCTGCGCGTATTTCTACTATACCCGGAAGTAATACTGTTGGTATTGAATTACCCAAAGCCTCAAGAGAGAATGTATATTTAAGTGAAATACTGAATAACTCTGATTTTAAAAAGAAAGACATCAATCTTCCAATAGCACTAGGTAAAAATATATCAGGAGTGCCAATAATAGGTGATTTGAGTTCGATGCCACATTTATTAATAGCTGGCACAACTGGCTCAGGTAAATCAGTCTGTATAAATACAATTATACTTTCCCTCCTATTTAAACATACTCCTGATAAATGTAAATTTATTTTGATTGATCCTAAAATGTTAGAACTTTCAACATATGAAGGTGTTCCACATTTATTATGTCCGGTCATTACAGAAGCAAAAAAAGCTGCTTCAGTTTTAGGTTGGGTCGTTAAAGAAATGGAAAGTAGATATCGATTAATGACCAAAGAAGGAGTAAGAAATATAGATGGCTACAATGCAAAACATCAACTTCCTATGCCTTATATAGTTGTGGTTGTTGATGAAATGTCTGATCTAATGTTGGTGGCAGGTAAAGAAATTGAAAATTATATTCAAAAATTATCTCAAATGGCTAGGGCTGCTGGTATTCATATAATCATGGCTACTCAAAGACCAAGTGTAGATGTTATTACTGGAACTATAAAAGCCAATTTTCCAACTCGAATATCATTTCAAGTTTCATCAAAAATTGATAGTAGAACAATTTTGGGTGAGCAAGGGGCTGAACAATTATTAGGCAGAGGAGATATGCTTTACATGTCTTCAGCAAATAGAATTATGAGGATTCACGCACCATTTGTGTCAGATATTGAGATAGAAAAAATTAACAATTTTTTAAGATCTCAAGCAGAGCCAGATTATGTTGATGAAATTCTTAATTTTGCAGATGAGAAAGAAATTGGGGATAATTCTAAAAATCAGGGAGATAAAGACGATCTTTATCAAACTGCCGTTGAAATTATTAAATCAGAAGGGAAAGCTTCAACTTCCTTTCTACAAAGAAAGCTGCAAATTGGTTATAATCGTGCCGCAAGAATAATAGATATGATGGAAGCAGAAGGAATCGTTAGTAAAGCTAATCATGTTGGCAAACGTGATGTCCTTTAATGAAAAAATATCTGTATATATTATTTATTATCTTTTTAACCTCTAAAACTTCAGCAAATATCAAAGAAAATATAATTTTAAACCTAAAAAATATTGAAAATATCAATTTTGATTTTGAGCAAAATATTAATGGAAAAATTGAAAAAGGAAATTGTACAATTGAATACCCTAAAAAGATATATTGTAAGTATAATTTAGGAAATCAGAAAATTTTAGTTTCTGATGGTAAATCATTAATAGTGAAAACAACTGCTAGTTACTATAAATACTCTTTAAATAAAACACCTTTAAACTATCTTTTGGATAAAGATTTTATGATAAAAAGAATAAATGAGTTAGATGCTAGAATTGTTCAAGAAAAATTTATTAATTTTAGATTTACTGAAAATGAAAATGAAATAAATGTTTTTTTTGATATAAATAATTTTAATTTAATTGGTTGGCAAACCCTAGATATATACCAGAACCTGAGTATGACTTACCTAAGCTCAACTTCCATTAATAAGAATTTGAAAAGGAACTTATTTAATCTACCTGATCGAAACTAAATTGATATTGTTTCTTTTTTGAAAATTTTCATTCCTCTAGATAAATAGTTTTTAAGAGCGTTTTTATGATCTAAAGAACAAGTATGGACCCAAACTCTATTTGTTTTTTCCTTAAATGAATTTCTAATTGCTGAAGACAAAAGAAATGAGCCTAATTTTTGATTGTGATATTCCTCGAGTAATCCAAGATAAGCTATTTCAACTTCTTTTTTATCTTTATGCATAATAAGCTCAAAATATCCTGCTAAATCATCCTTTTTCTTTAAAACAAAAGTTTTAACACTTCTATCAGATGTATAATTCATCCATTGTTTATCAGTCCAAACTAAACGATCTACCCAATGATGACTTTTGCCAATATTTTTATAAAAGAATTTATTAAGCTTAAAATCATCTGGTTCAACGAGTTCAATAATAAAGTCATTTGATGAATTGTTAGGCTCATTTAATTCTTCAATCGAATTAATTTCTAGATAATTTCTTTCAACTTTTTTACTCACTCAACCATCTTCCCGACTCTTTCCCCACCAAACAAATGAAAATGTAAATGGGGTACTTCTTGACCTCCATGTTCACTTATATTTGATAGAGTTCTATATCCTTTACCTGTATCTACGGAAATCCCAAGCTTTTTAGCCACGATGTTTATACCTTTTAATAAACCAACCATTTCCTCTGGAGAGGCGTTTTGACTAAAATCATCAAGGTCAGTATATTTTCCTTTAGGTATTACCAATGCATGAATTTTTTTTTGCGGGTTAATGTCATGAAATGACAAAATATGATCATCCTCATAAATTTTTTTACAAGGAATTTCTCCTCTTAAAATTTTAGCAAAAATATTATTATCATCATAAATCATTTTTTTCTTTTATTAAGTTCTTCCATTACATCCTCAATTTTTACATCATTTGCCTCTAAATACATTATCAAATGATAAAAAACATCAGCTGCTTCATGAATTTTGTTTGAATTTTTTTCTACTGCCTCAATAAGTTCATTAATTTCCTCTAGAATCTTTTCTTTGCTCAACGATTTATCACTGAGTAATTTATTTGTGTAAGAACCCTTTACTGGAGATTTTTTTCGTTCTCTTGCAAGATTAAATAGCCTTTCTAAAGTATTAAGCATTTTAAATTCTAACAGGTATTCCTTTTGAGTCCAAATAATCCTTAGCTTCTTTTACAGAGTGCTTCCCATAGTGGAATATAGAGGCTGCTAAAACCGCACTAGCTTTTCCTAATTTAATTCCATCAACTAAGTGGTCTAAATTCCCCACCCCACCAGATGCAATTACAGGAATATTTACTTTTGATGAAATTTTTGACATCAATTCAATGTCATAACCAACTTGAGTCCCATCTCTGTCCATTGAAGTTACTAATAACTCACCAGCACCATTTTCTTCCATTTTTTTTGCGTAAGTTAACGCATTAATTCCACTATTGTTTCTTCCTCCATGAGTGAACACTTCCCACTTATCTCCATTTTTTTTGGCATCAATCGCTACTACAATGCATTGAGATCCAAATTTTTTTGAACTATCTATAACTACTTTTGAATTTTCAACTGCTGCAGTGTTTATGGATACCTTGTCAGCCCCACAATTTAGTAATTTGTTGATATCATCAACACTTCTAACTCCACCTCCAACAGTTAATGGCACAAAACATTTTTTTGAAGTTTTCTTTACAACATCATAAATAGTATCTCTATTTTCATTTGAAGCAGTAATATCCAAAAAGCAAATTTCATCTGCCCCGCCATCGCTATAGATTTTAGCTTGCTCAACTGGATCCCCAGCATCTTTGAGATCAACAAAGTTAATGCCCTTTACTACTCGACCATTCTTAACATCTAAACAAGGAATGATTCTATTTTTAAGCATCCTCTTTCACCAGCTCATCTAATTTAATATCACCATCAAAAATAGCTTTTCCAACTATTATACCTTCAATATTTTTTAAATTCTTTGCTTTTTTAATATCACCTATTGATGAAACACCGCCTGATATAATTACGGGGCACTTAGACATCTCAGCAATTTTCATTGTTTCACTAAAATTTGGACTTTGTTTCATACCATCTTTATTAATATCAGTATAAATTAATCTACTAACACCAAAGTCGTTAATTTCTTTTAAGTAATCTAAAGTTAGTTGATTAGAACTTTCTTTCCATCCTGATACTGACAAATACCCGTCTTTAGCATCTAAACCTAGAGCAATATAATTTTGAAATTTTTCACATGATACTTTTAAAAAATTTTTATCTTTAATAGCAGCACTGCCCAGAATTACTTTCTCTACACCAGCATCAATGTATTTTTGAATACTATCAGAATTTCTGATACCACCACCTACCTCAACCTTTAAATTAAATTTACTAACTATATCTCGAATGATATCTAAATTTACTGTTTCACCAGTTAAAGCACCATCTAAATCAACTATGTGTAAATTTTTAAATCCATGATGTTTATATTTTTTTGCTTGTTCAACTGGAGACAACTCATATTCAGTTTTATTATCAAAATCTCCCTTAACTAATCTTACACACTTTTTATCTTTAATATCTATTGCAGGAAATATTTTCATTTTACAAATTTATAAAGTTATTAATTATTTTGAGCCCAAACTTGTCGCTCTTTTCTGGATGAAATTGTGTGCCAAATATATTTTCTTTCTCTACTGAGCAAACTACTTTTGTTGAATAATCAGTTGTTGCTGATATCACATTTTTATCTTCTGGAATAAATTCATAACTATGAACAAAATACATATGAGAATTATTTTCTATGTCCTTAAAAATTTTACTATCTTTGACTATATTGATTTCGTTCCAGCCAATGTGAGGAAGTTTAAATTTTCCATTTTGATTATCTATTTTTGAAACTTTACCCGATATCCATCCTAACCCCTTAGTCTCAGTTTCTTCATAGCCAATATCGCCAAACATTTGTAAACCAACACAAATTCCAAGAAGAGGTTTTTTATTAATTATTGTAAATTCATTAAGTGTATCTGAAAGACCATCAATATTGTTCAGTGCTTCAACACAGCTTTTAAATGAGCCCTGCCCTGGTAAAACTACTTTATCACTTGATTTTATCTTATTGGGATTTGAGGTTACTTCAATATTTACTTTTTCTTTGGCAACTTCTTTAAAAGAGTTTATTACCGAGCTTATATTGCCCGATTTATAATCAACAATTGTAACGTTCATTAATTTTATAATGAGCCTTTAGTAGAAGGAATTGATTTACTATTCCTTGAGTCTATTTCCAATGCAGCTCTTAATGATCTTGCAAGTCCCTTAAAGCAAGATTCAATAATGTGGTGACTATTGTCCCCATAAATATTTTCAACGTGTAGAGTAATTCCAGCTGATTGAGAAAACGCTTGAAACCATTCTTTAAAAAGTTCAGTGTCCATCTCACCAAGCTTTTCTACTTTTAAATTTACTTTCCAAATTAAATAAGGTCTATTTGAAATATCAATTGCTACACGTGATAAAGTTTCGTCCATTGGTATCATTGCATGAGCATACCTTTTAATTCCAACAGATTTTTTTAAAGCTTTTTTTAACGCTTCGCCAATAGCAATTCCTGTATCTTCAGTTGTGTGGTGTAAATCAATATGAGTATCGCCTTTAGCTTTTATATTCATATCTATTGAAGAATGTTTTGATAGTTGTTCAAGCATATGGTTTAAAAAACCTATTCCTGTGTCAATTTTGTATTTACCCTTGCCGTCAATATTTAAATCAACACTAATACTTGTTTCTTTTGTTTTCCTGCTTATTTTACCTTTACGCTTCATAATTAAAAACAGGTATACATATATTATTCAATTATGGCAATAATACTAAACCTGGGCTTGAACTATCAAATTTAATATCCATTTATAAGCTATGACAACGATTGTGTTAGTTAGAAAAAACAATGAAGTAGTAGTAGCTGGCGACGGACAAGTAAGTATGGGAAATACTGTCGTAAAAAGCACTGCCTCAAAAGTCAGAAAGATTGAAAAGAGAGATGTCGTAGCTGGTTTTGCTGGATCAACAGCAGATGCCTTAACATTATTTGAGAGATTGGAAGGAAAATTAGAGAAACATGCTGGCAACTTGTCTAGGGCCGCTGTTGAATTAGCTAAAGACTGGAGAACAGATAAATATTTAAGAAGATTAGAAGCACTAATGGCAGTTGGTGATAAAAAAAATAGTTATATAATTTCGGGAACCGGTGACGTTCTTGAGCCTGAGGGAGATGTAATTGGAATTGGCTCTGGCGGAAATTATGCTTTAGCTGCAGGGAAAGTTTTAATGGAAAGCAATATATCAGCAGAAGATGTTGCAAAAAAAGCTATCAAAGTTGCTTCTGATATCTGTGTCTTTACAAACGAAAATGTCAAAGTTGAAAAAATATAATGGATAAATCGAACGTAACTCAATTACATCCCAAGGATAAAAATCAAAAAGATGAAGCTTCATTAGTAAGCTCATTATCACCAAGAGAAATAGTTTCTGAATTAGATAGATTTGTAGTGGGTCAAAATAAAGCTAAGAGAGCTGTTGCTGTCGCTCTAAGAAATAGATGGAGAAGACAGGCTTTAAAAGGTGAAATGAAAAATGAAGTGTTACCTAAAAATATTTTAATGATTGGTCCAACAGGTGTTGGAAAAACCGAAATTTCAAGGAGACTGTCTAAACTTGCGGAGGCACCATTCGTAAAGGTTGAAGCAACAAGATTTACAGAAGTTGGATATGTAGGTAGAGACGTGGAACAAATAGTTCGAGATTTGATCGAAATTGCAATTTCAATGGAAAAAGTAAAAAAAAGAAAAGAAGTTTATGCGCAAGCACAAAAATTAGCAGAAGAAAAAGTTTTAGATGCTTTAGTAGGAAAAAAAGCAAGCTTAGCAACCCGAGAAAGTTTTAGAAAAAGATTGCGAAATGGTGATCTAGATGACAACGAAATTGAAATAGCTGTGAGCGATACAGGGAGCAGTACTTCATTTGAAATTCCGGGAATGCCTGGGGCAAATGTTGGAATGATTAACATTGGTGAGATGCTTGGGAAATCTATGGGAACAAAAGAAAAAAAGAAGAAAATGTCAGTAAAAGAATCTCACGATATATTAATAAACGATGAGTCAGATAAGTTAATTGAGCAGGATAAGATAATAAAAGCAGCAAAAATTTCGACAGAAAACAACGGAATAGTTTTTTTAGATGAAATTGATAAAATCTCTGGAAGAACAGACCGAGTGGGAGGTGATGTATCGAGAGAAGGAGTCCAAAGAGATTTATTACCTTTAATTGAGGGCACTACAGTTAATACAAAATATGGGCCAATCAAAACCGATCATATTTTGTTTATAGCATCTGGGGCTTTCCAACTAGCTAAACCCTCAGATTTACTTCCAGAATTACAAGGTAGACTTCCAATTAGAGTAGAGCTTGAGGCTTTAACTAGCGATGATTTTAAAAGAATTTTAAAAGAGCCTGACTTTAGTTTAATTAAACAATACATCGCTTTATTAAAAACTGAAAATGTGGATCTTGAGTTTTCTGAAGATGGAATAGAAACAATCGCAAATATCGCATCTGAAGTTAATGCATCAGTGGAAAATATTGGTGCAAGAAGATTGCATACCATTATAGAAAAAATTCTTGATGATATTAGCTTTACAGCAACAGATAAATCTGGCGAAAAAATAGTTATCAATAAAGATTACATAAATAAAAATCTAGATAATTTAGTAAAAGATACGGACCTATCAAAATTTATTTTATAGTTTTTTTTTTAGATATACGTAAAAAGCCCCGCTTCCTCCATCCTCATTATCCGCTTCTTTTATTTGAGAAATTAGACTCATTAATTCATCGCTATTTTTTATATATTCTGGAACAGAGTATTTAAGAATGCCTAGGTTCTTTGAGATATATGGGTCTTCTTCATTCTGCGAATGTAATCCCTTTCCAGTAACAATTAATAATTTTTTAATACCTTTCTTATAAGAGTCTTTTATTAAATCATTTATTTTGTTATTTGCCTCATCTAATGAGTAGCCGTGTAAATCAAAAGATTTTATTGAAAATTTTTTTTTTTCAGAGAATTTTTCATCTTTATTAGGTAATTTTTCTTTGCTAGATAAAAAATTTTTCCAATCTTTTTTATCTTTATCTGAGATTTTACTATTCAATTAAGTTAATATGTCTACTAGTTGCCAATTCGGATTTGTTGATTTCATATCACGTGAAAAGACCCAGGTGTCGTATATTTTTTTTATTTTTTCTGGGTTTCCTGAAATTATCTTTTTCTCTTTATCTCTAATACAGGTAATTACCTCTCCTACAAAATCTACGGTTACTTGTAAAAAATTGTTATTTTTTTTATGTTCTTTAATGATCGCAGAATTTACACCTATAAAAGTAATTTCAGCATAGTGTCCTTTTGCATTTCTTTCTTTTAAAGCATCGTTAAATTGATCAAAAATTTTGTTACTTAAAAGCGGCTTTGAGGTTGTTATCTTGTTATCGTTATCACTAAAATCTGTAATTATTGTTTCATATGCTATCTTAGCACCAGTTAAAAACTCTTTTTTTGCTTTTTCATCAAAGCTTTGACTTTGTTTCAAATTTTTATCTAATTGAACATTTTTTAAGATTTCTTCAAATTGTGGAGGTGCTTTTCCCTCAAATCCTGTTCTTTTTCCTAAAATGCCACGCAATCTTAAAAAAATAAACCCAGCAATCATCGCTAGTAATATTATGTCTATATACTCAAAACTATAATTCATTGTTTTATAGTAATTACTCTGTTGAATAATTTCAACCAACAATTACATTAAAGACAAATGAACTCAGTGCTTTTATCAATTATTTTAGTTCCAATTGTGGAAATATATCTATTCATAAAGATTGGAGCAAAAATTGGTGCTTTTAACACAATCCTATTGATCTTCATAACAGCGATAACTGGGATAATTTATGCCAGATATGAAGGATTAAATACTTTACGCTCAGCATATTCCCAAATGATCAAACAAGAAACGCCTGCATATGAAATAATTTCTGGTGCTGCCATAGCATTCGCAGCCTTACTTTTAATTATTCCCGGATTTGCAACTGACATTGTTGGATTTTTAATAATATTTCCTATTACAAGAAAATTGATTTTTGGAAAAATTTCTACAAAAATTAAAAAAAAGCAATCAAATAAAAATAATTTTATAGATGGTGAATTTGAAGATATAGAAAATGACGATGAAAGAAAAATATAAAATTCTAACTCAATATATTAAAGATATCTCAAGTGAAACAAGTGATGTTGAAACTTATCTTTTTGTAAAAGATAATATTTCAAAGTATCACCTGAATATAGACATAAGTTCTAAGCCACTTAAGAACAGATTGATCGAAATCAATACTACTCTAAAATTTGAGGATAAAGATGGTAACGAAAAAAAATCCTACTTTGAAATAATTTATGCAACAGTTATTAATGTTAATAATGAATTAAAAGAAAAAAATGATTTACAAAAAGTAATTCTTTGTGACGTGCAAGTTTTAATATATCCCAAAATTGAAAAGGCTCTTTTAGATTTAATACATAATTCAGGTTTTCCCGAAGTCAGATTTGAGAAAAAAATAGATTTTGAAAAACTTTATAACGAAAAATTTAACTAAAGAAATTTTTTTTAAGGTGCTGCCTAAGATATTTTTTATGTTCTTCCATTTCAATTTTTGTAGGATTTAATACTTTTTTAAAATATAGAACTTTTTCACTGGAATAGTTTATATTTTTATCTTTATTGTAAAATTGTAAAGTTGGTTCTTTTTGATCTAATAAGTTAACATAAACCTTGGCTAACAAATCACAATCTATCAAGGCTGTGTGTTTTACTCTTCTAGAATTGTCAATTCTATATCTTTTGCAAAGTGAGTCTAAACTGGTTGATGAACCTGGGAATTTATTTCGAGCTAAAATTAAAGTGTCAACAATGTCATTTTTAATTTCTTTCTTACCTAAGATTTTCATTTCATTATTAAGGTGAGACAAGTCAAATTCAGCATTGTGAATAACAAGTCTTTTTTCTCTGATAAAATTTAAAAACTCATCAACAATTTGATCAAATCTTTTCTGTCTAGATAAGAATTCATCCGTATACCCGTGGACCTCTAAAGCCTTTTCTGAAACTTTTCTCCCAGGATTTAAGTAACAATGAAATTTGTTTTTAGTTGGCACTAGATTATCCAGCTCTATACAACCAATTTCTACAATTCTGTGACCCTCTTTCGTGGAAAGTCCTGTTGTTTCTGTATCGAGTATAATTTCTTTCATTATAAAATTTTATCTAAAATTTTATTTATATCTTTTTTTATACCCTTTTTAGAGAAGTTATTCTTAATAATAAAATCAGATTTTTGTTTTTTATAAGCAAGTGGAAGTTGAATCTTTTTAAATTTGTAAAGTAATTTAAAATTAAAATTTTTTCTCTTTTTTAATTTTTCAGAAATATTTTTTTTATTTGCATCTATAAAAATTAAAACGTCATTTTTTTTATTAAGCTTATTTTCCAATAAGAGGGGAATGTCTAGAATTACAAGTTTTTTATTTTTATTTTTTCTTAAAAAAAGCCTCATTTTTTTTCTTACTTCAAAATGAACTATTTTTATAATTTTTTGGAGATTATTTTTATTAGATAATATTGCATTCGTAATTTCATATTTATTTATTGGATACGAATAAATGTATTTTGGTAAAGTTTTTTTTAACTTGAGAAATACTTTTTTGTTTTTCTTATATATCTTTCCAACCTCTTGATCGGCATTGAAAACTGGATAGCCAAAACTATTTGCGATATAACTTTTCCCCGAACCTATGTCTCCTAAAATCCCGATCCTTCTCATTAGTCTAAAAGCTTGCTCACTTCCTCATTAATTTCAGGTTGAATATCATGCCAAATTTTAAAAGCCTCTGCCGCTTGAAAAATAAACATTTTTTTCCCATTTTCAGTTTTGTTGCCTAACTCTTTCCCTTTTTTTAAAAAACTTGTTTCCTTAGGATTGTAAATAACATCATAAAAAAACTTGTTTTTACCAATTTTTGAAAAATCTAAGTCTAAATTATCATCACTATTCAAACCAACACTTGTCGCATTTATAATCATATCAAACTCTGGCACCTCACCCCAATCAACCACTTTTATGTCATTCCATCCCTTTTTTTTTACATTGTTACTATTATAAAAATTTTGTAAATATTCAGCTTTTGTTTTGGTTCTATTAGTTATTGTAATACTTGAAACATTCATTTTATATAAAGCAAAAATTATTGATGGCGTAACTCCACCAGAACCTAAAATAAAAATCTTTTTTCCAGAAATATCATATTTTGTGTATTTAATTGCATTTTCAAAACCACCTATGTCAGTATTGCAACCAACTATTTTGCTGTCATCATTCAATAGAAGTGTATTAACTGATTGAGTGGCTTCAGCACCAGCTGTCAGTTTATCAAGATAAGGAATTACCTTTTTTTTAAAAGGAACAGTAACATTTGCCCCACTAATATTTTTCTCTCTGATTTTTATTATTAAATTTTTTAAATCATCATTATTTAATCTTTCTTTTTCATATATTGCTTTAATATTATTTTTTTTAATCCAGTAATTATGTATTGTTGGAGACAAAGAATGATCAATCGGATTACCGATTACTAAATACTTATTCATAATTTTTTAAATATTCTTTAATTTTGTTAATGGGAAGGCCCATAATTGTATTCTCGTCTCCTTGTATTTTCGAAAATAAAGATCTACCTACCCCCTCAATTTGATAAACATTATAAGAATAAAGTGCTTCATCTGAAATCTTATTTAAATATTCTTCTAACTCTACATTTGAGAAATTCTTCATTGTAAGTTTGGCTATATCAGTATAATTCCAAATCATCGAACCATTTTTTGATATGCAAACAGAGCTGATTAATTGGTGCACTTTTCCATTAAGTTTTTTTAAAATTGTTAGGGCTTTTTCACGATTATAAGGTTTAGAGATTAATTCTCCATTTAAATCTATAACGCTATCGGCGCCTAAAACTAACATATCAAAATTCTTTTGACTAACTCGGCTAGCTTTTATTTCTGCAAGATTTTTTGAGATTATTTCTGGTGAAGCTTTTTCTTTTAACAAACTCTGTTTGATAGGTTCTTCATCGACAGTTGAGGGCTCAACTTTAACCTTGATATTGTGTTTATCTAATATTTCTTTTCTTACTTTGCTTTTGGATGCAAGTATTAATTTAAACATTTTGTTTATAAATTTTGTATATTTTTATTACTGATGCTGCGGTTTCTTCAACTGATTTTCTTGTAACATCTATTGTTGGCCATTTATATTTCTTAAAAGCGTTTTTAGCGTTCGCGACCTCTTTTCTAATTTTATTCAGATCTGTATATGAGCTGTTCTCTGTTTCTTTTAAAGAATTCATTCTATTTTTTCTTATATCTACTAATCTTTCAGGTTCTGTATTTAAACCAATCACACAAGAAATTTTCGGATTTTCTTTTAAAATCTGTGGAATTGAATTTTCATTAATAAGTGGAATATTTGATGTTTTATAGCCTTTGTTGGCTAAATAAATTGAGGTTGGTGTCTTGCTAGTTCTGCTCACTCCTAAAAGAACTATATCAGACTTTTTTATTTCTTTAATTGAATTGCCATCATCATGATTCATGGTAAATTGGATAGCTTCGATTCTGTTGTAATATTCATCGTTAAGAACGTGTTGACCACTAGGTTGATGTGAAGCCTTTTGATTAAGTAACTTTGAAAAACTTAATATTAGATCTCCCAACACACCAAAACATGGAATCTTTTTTTCTCTACTTGCTTTAGCAAGATATTTGGCAAGATTACTGTCTACTATTGAATATAATATTATTGAATTTGTTTTTTTTTCAGCCTCAGACAAAATCTTTGAGATTTGATTATTGGTTCTTGTAAAAGAATAAGTGTGAATTTTATATTTAATATTTTTAAATTGAGCTTTAATAGCAGTAAAAATTCTATCTAAAGTTTCACCAGTTGAGTCTGAGATAAGATAGATTTGATATGTATTACTCATGTATGATTTGTGTATAAATTTTTACTATTTTTATCATATTGAACATTTTTCATATCTTTATTTTTGTGTTGTAAAATATTGGTTTTATTAACAATATTAAACATGTTAAAATCATTGGTAATCATTAAATGTATTTAGTTAATAAGCTTCAATTTTACATATATATTAATTAAAATTTAAATTCTAAATGTTAATAAACTGTTTATAAGATGTTCAATAAATTTAATCACCATTATTCACAGAATATACTACCAATACAATTAATTATATTTAATTATTAATATGTCTCCAATCGAAGAAGTAATAATAAATAAAAAAAGCCATATTAATCCTATTTGGATAATGAGACAAGCTGGTAGGTATTTACCGGAATTTAGGGAAATAAGAAAACAAAATCCTGACTTTGTTAAATTATGTCTTAATAAAAAATTATCGAGCGAAATTACTTTACAGCCTTTAAAAAGATTTGATTTAGATGCTGCAATAATCTTTTCTGATATCCTGATGTTACCATATGGTCTAAATCAAAATGTCGAGTTTAAAAAAAATATGGGTCCGTTACTTGACGAGCTAAACTTAGAAAAAATTTCAAGTGTTGAAGAAGTTGATTTTGTAAAAAAACTCTCTCCTATTTATGAATTAATTAAATTAGTAAGCAACTCTCAGTATACTAATAATAAAACTACCATCGGTTTTATTGGAGCACCATGGACTTTATTGGTTTATATGGTTAACCAAAAGTCACCAAAACTTAATTTGAATAGAAATTTTTTCGAAAATAAATTATTAATCGATAAGGTTCTTAAAATCTTAGATAAGTTTTTAAAGATACACGTTAAAAATCAGATTAATAATGGTGCACAATTAATCCAAATTTTCGATAGTTGGGCTGGCTTACTAAAAGAGAAAGATTTATCTTACTATATTTATGAGCCAACGTTAAGTTTGGTTAACTATATTAAATCTTTAAACGTGCCTGTTATTTGTTTTCCTAGAGGAATTAAGAATTATAAAGACTTTTGTGAAATTATTAAACCGGATACTATTTGTATTGATTACATAGTTGATCCAGTAAAAATTAATAAAGAAATAAAAATCCCTGTACAAGGTGGGATGGACCCAAAAATTTTGCTTACTGATAGAGAAAGTCTAAAAAAGGAAACAATAAAATACCTAGATATTTTCAAAGATCATCCATATATATTTAATTTAGGACATGGTGTTCTACCAGAGACTGACCCAAATATGATGGATTATTTAGTAAAAACTGTGAAAGATTATTAATGGATATCAAACAAGAACACCCACCTGTAAAATTTGGAAAAACTGGAGTTTTAATTATAAATCTAGGAACACCCAACTCAACAAGTTGGCTTGATATAAGAAAGTATTTAAAAGAATTTTTATCAGATAAAAGAGTAATTGAAGTTAACCCAATAGTTTGGCAGATTATCTTAAACGTTTTCATATTAACTCTCAGGCCATCGAAAACAGCAAAAGCTTATAAAGAAATCTGGATGAAGGACAAGAATATTTCCCCACTTCTTTACTACACTCAAAAACAGGCAGAAAAACTTTCAAGCACAATGTCTGAAAAAGACTTGATAATAGATTATGCTATGAGATATGGAAATCCTAGTATAAGAAGCAAAATTGAAAATCTTCATAAAAAGGGATGTGAAAACTTAATAATACTTCCGCTTTATCCCCAATATGCTGCTGCGACCACCGCAACTGTTTGTGATGAAGTATATAGAACTCTTATGAAAATGAGATGGCAACCATCACTTAAAATAGTACCTCATTATGAGTCTGATCCTCTATATATAGAAGCACTTGTAAATTCATTAAATAAAAAAATTAAAGAAATTAATTGGAAGCCAGATTTAATATTAGCTTCTTATCATGGAATACCTCAAAAATATTTTGATAAAGGCGATCCTTATCATTGCTATTGCCACAAAACTACTAGACTAATATCAGAAAAATTTACTTCGATTGAAATTATGACCACGTTCCAATCAAGATTTGGTCCTGAAAAATGGCTTCAACCTTATACAGACAAAACCCTAGAAAGTTTACCTCGAGAAGGGAAAAAAAATATTTTAGCTATATGCCCAGGATTTTCTTCAGATTGTGTTGAAACCTTAGAAGAAATCCAAATTCAAGGAAAAGAGAGTTTCCTAGACTCCGGGGGAGAAAACTTTGATATGGTGCCATGTTTGAATGATAATGATGATCATATAGTTTTATTAAAATCTTTAATTCAAAAAAACATTTAGCTTATGAATACCTATTTGCTGTTTAAATCATTACATTTGATATCAGTAATTTCTTGGATGGCTGGATTGCTATACCTTCCAAGAATCTTTGTTTATCATTCTCAATACAGCACCAAGCCAATAATATCAGATGTATTTAAAACCATGGAAAGAAAACTGTTTTTTTATATTATGACTCCAGCAATGACACTATCTTGGGTATTTGGTTTATTATTAATCCATGAAATAGGATTCCAACAACTTGGCCAAACTTGGATGATTTTAAAACTAATATTTGTAGTTATACTAACGATTTATCATTTTTATCTTGGACGAATTTTAGGTCAATTTAAACTTGACCTAAATGAACATTCACATAAATTTTATCGATTTATAAATGAAATACCCACATTATTGCTTATTTTAATCATATTTGTTGTGGTTTTTAAGCCTATCTAGGGTTGAATATTTATAATTAGCATATATATTCAATCTGTTATTAAGTCCTTAATAATTTTTTATCATGAATATACAGGAACTAAAACTCAAATCATCCGAACAACTTATCACACAGGCAGAAGAGCTTGGTATTGAAAATGCTAGTACTTTAAGAAAGCAAGAAATACTTTTTGCAATTTTAAAAAAAGTCGCTGAAAAAGAGGAAATAACGGGTGCAGGAGTCTTGCAGTTGTTACAAGACGGCTTTGGTTTTCTAAGAGCAATGGAGTCTAATTATCTTCCTGGTCCAGATGATATATATGTAAGCCCAAGCCAGATAAGAAAATTTGGCTTAAGAACTGGTGACACGGTTGAGGGACCTGTACGAGCTCCGAAAGAGGGAGAAAGATATTTTGCATTATTACAAGTCAGTAAAATAAATTTTGAAGAACCAGAAAAGTCACGACATAAAATTGCCTTTGACAACTTAACTCCACTTTATCCAGACAAACAATTGGTGATGGAAGTTGAGGTTTTGAAAACTGAAAAAAAACAAGATTTAACCCCACGATTAATTGACCTAGTAAGTCCAATCGGCAAGGGTCAAAGATCGATAATTATTTCACCGCCAAAAGCTGGAAAAACTATGATACTTCAAAGTATAGCCAATTCTATAGCAAAAAATTATCCAGAGTGTTATTTAATAGTGTTACTAATTGACGAAAGACCTGAAGAAGTTACAGATATGCAACGGACTGTCAAGGGGGAGGTGATTAGTTCTACGTTTGACGAACCAGCACAACGTCATGTTGCAGTTGCAGAAATGGTAATAGAGAAAGCAAAAAGATTAACAGAGCATAAAAAAGATGTGGTTATACTTTTAGATTCTATCACAAGACTTGGGAGAGCTTACAATGCAGTAATTCCAAGTTCTGGTAAAGTATTAACTGGAGGTGTAGACGCTAATGCACTTCAAAGACCTAAAAGATTTTTTGGAGCTGCAAGAAATATTGAAGAGGGCGGTTCTTTGACAATTATATCAACAGCATTAATTGATACAGGAAGTAGAATGGATGAGGTAATTTTTGAGGAATTCAAAGGAACTGGTAACAGTGAAACTGTTCTCGATAGAAAAATTGCAGATAAAAGAATATATCCAGCTATTGATATCACCAAATCAGGGACAAGAAGAGAAGAACTATTATTTGATAAAAACGATCTTCAAAAAATGAATGTTTTAAGAAGAATAATTGCTCCAATGGGTACTATGGATGCAATAGAGTTTATAAGCTCAAAATTAAAAGACACAAAAAATAATTCAGAGTTTTTTAATTCAATGAATAAACCTGCTTAACTATAAATAGCCTAATTCCAACATTTCTTTCCAGAATTTTTTTTCAATTTCTGATGAGATTTCTTTTGGTAAAATTTCTTTCCAGTTGTTTGCCCTTCCTTGATTAAAAAAATTTACTTTTCTATTTTGTTTTTCTAAAAACCCCTCTTTTTTCTCTAGGTTTTTTAAATTTTCAAAACTAGTTTCCTCAATTGTATTTTTAAGTCTTTCGTTGTCTATTTGAGTCTTTTCTTCTTTACTTATTTTTTTCAAAAATTCAAAAATTTTTTTGAACTCTCTAAAAGGGTCGATGCATAAGTTTTCGTACTTAATTAAACATACAGGTATATTATACTTATTGTGAACCCAGGAATTATAGTTTTCAGCCCATGAGCTTATTATTTCAATTCCTTTTATTCCAAACTTTTTAAAAGTACTTTCATTTGATGACAGATATCCTTTTGTATCAAACATATTTTTTGCTACATCTTTATAAGTTTGATTTTCAAAATTTTTATAAGAGGTAACTACATTTCTTGGATCTCGAACAACATATATGCATCCTGCTGAAACTTTTTTATTTGTAAATTCGTTTCCATCCTTTTTAATACAAGCATTATGAGTTTTAAAAAAAAGATTCCTTTTAAATTTTTTGTTAATAAAATTTTGAACAGGTAACCAGTTTTTTATTACATCGTCATTTGATTTAAGGGGAGTTTTTTTACTGATAAAATCACTAACATTGAAATTTGGAATATTCTTTAATATTTCAAAATAAAATTTTTTATCTTTTGAAAAAAAGTAATGTGCAACTAATGCTCTAACCCAAGTATTTCCAGATTTAGGGTATGAAGCTATCCAAATAATCATAACCAAATAATTATATGCATAAATGAATTTAGCGATATAATAATTTAATGACTATATATGCACTTGCATCTGGATCAGGGATTTCTGGTGTGGCAGTAATTAGAGTTTCTGGTGATAACGTTAAAAGAGTTATAAAGTTGCTCACAGGGAAGGAACTTCCATCTCCTAGAGTGGCTACTCTTCGAAAAATAAGCAATATCAACACGTCTGAGTTAATTGATGAAGGTATAATTATATGGTTTCCTGGCCCAGAGAGCTATACAGGTGAAGATATGGCTGAGTTTCATGTGCATGGTGGTAAAGCAGTCATTTTAGCCATTCAAAATCAGATTTCTAGAATTGAAAATTGTCGACTGGCAGAGCCAGGTGAATTCACAAAGCTTGCTTTTCAAAATGGTAAAATAAATTTATTAAAAGCTGAAAGTATAGCTGATTTAATTTCTGCAGAAACCGAAATCCAAAGATTACAAGCTGTTAAGATAATGCAAGGAAAGTCTTCAGATAAGTTTAACGAGCTAAGAGAGAAACTAATAAAAATTTTATCTTATATAGAGGCTAAAATAGACTTCCCAGACGAAGACTTGCCTGAAGATAAAATAAAACAGATTAAAAATAATTCGAGTAAAGTTTTATATGAAATTACAAAAATTTTAAATGATCAAAAAGTTGGAGAAATAGTTCGCGAGGGTTTTAAAATTGCTATTGTCGGTCCATCAAATGCTGGAAAATCAAGTTTATTAAATAATTTAGCCAATAGGGAAGTGGCAATAGTTTCAGAAATTGCTGGAACTACAAGGGATGTAATTGAAACGCATTTAAATATTGACGGTTATCCAGTTGTTATTTCTGATACTGCAGGAATAAGAGAGTCGAAGGACGAGATAGAAAAAAAAGGTATCAAGTTATCACTTATAAAAGCTGAGAAAGCTGATTTAAAGCTTGTTGTGGTTGATGCTAGAAATATTGATTTAAGCGGTTTTTTGAATGATTTATTAAAAGATAATGCGATATTAGTTGTAAATAAGTCTGATTTATTAAAAGAAAAATTGCATTTAGAAATTACTAAATTTAAACATGTTTTGATTTCACTCAAAAAAAATTTGAATATCGAGAAATTAATTTCAGAGATAAAAAGTAATTTGAAAGATAAATTTATCTTTGATGAAGATATTTTAATTACCAGGGAAAGGCATAGACAACATTTAATGCAGTGTTCTGATCATCTAAAAAGTTTTTTACAGAAAAATGATAAAAAGGATTTTGACAAAGCTGCAGAGGACCTTAGGCTTGCAACAAGACATTTAGGCATGATTGTCGGGAAAGTTGATGTTGAGGAGATATTAGGTAGTATTTTCAACGATTTCTGTATTGGTAAATAACATCTATGCTTACTCAATTTTAATTCAAAACTTGTAAATTTTTTAATCGATTATAAATTTAACGGATGAAAAAAGATTTGTCGTTTGAAGTAGTTGTTATTGGTGGTGGACATGCTGGCTGTGAAGCTGCTGCTGCTTCTGCCCGTTTGGGAGTTAAAACCGCTTTATTTACGCATAACAAAAATACGATAGGAGAAATGTCCTGTAATCCTGCTATTGGTGGATTAGGCAAAGGTCATCTTGTAAGAGAAATAGATGCACTAGATGGTGTTATGGGTTATGTTGCTGATAAGTCAGGAATACAGTTTAGGTTATTAAATAGAAGTAGAGGTCCAGCAGTTAGAGGACCTAGAACTCAGTCTGATAGATCATTATATCGTAAATTTATGCAAGAAAAACTTGTAAACTATTGTAATTTAAGCATTTTTTCTGATCCTGTAATTGAATTTATATTTAAAAATAACACTATAAGTGGTTTTTTAACATTGAAGGGTAACAAAGTAATCTGTAAAAAGTTAATCTTAACTACTGGTACTTTCTTAAATGGATTGATTCATATTGGTGATAAAAAAACACCAGCAGGAAGATTTAATGAAAAACCAAGCACAGGTTTAAGTGAACAATTAGCAAAATATAAATTTAAAATTGGAAGGCTCAAGACCGGTACACCCCCTAGATTAGATGCTAGAACAATAAATTTCGATATTTTAGAAAAACAAGATGCAGACAAAGATCCATATTTTTTTTCATTTTTAACTAAAGAAAATTTTAATAAACAAGTGTCATGTTCAATGACTTATACAAATGAAAAGGTTCACAAAATAATTGAAAAAAATCTATCTAAGAGCGCAATGTATTCTGGTAACATCCAAGGTGTAGGACCAAGATACTGTCCATCCATAGAGGACAAAATCGTTAAATTTGCAGAAAAAAACAGACATCAAATATTTTTGGAACCTGAAGGTCTTAATGATCACACAATATACCCAAATGGGATCTCAACATCTCTGCCAGAGGAGGTTCAGTACGAAATACTTAATAATATCAATGGTTTAGAAAATGTCAAGGTAATTAGGCCAGGATACGCGATAGAATATGACTATATTGATCCCCGAGAACTATTATTAACCTTAGAAACAAAAAAAATTAAAAATTTATTTTTGGCTGGTCAGATTAATGGCACAACAGGCTATGAGGAAGCTGCAGCTCAAGGACTTATAGCCGGGATAAATGCTGCTTTATCATTAAAAAAATCAGAACCTTTCATCCTTGATAGATCTGATGCGTATATCGGTGTCATGATTGATGATCTTGTCACTAAAGGAGTTGCTGAGCCTTACAGAATGTTTACATCACGTGCTGAGTACAGATTAAGCTTAAGGTCAGATAATGCCGATTTAAGATTAACACAAAAAGGAGTTAAGATTGGCTTAATATCTGATTATAGAAGGAAAATTTTTGAGGATAAATTTCAAAAATTAAGCAAAATATCATTTCAAATGGCAAATTTAAATATATCCCCGTCAAAAGCATCTAAATTTGGAATCAAACTTTCGAAGGATGGTGTTTTCAGGTCTTCTGAGGAGATTTTAACCCAAAAAGATGTTGATATGACCAAAATAAGGGAAATTTGGCCTGAAATCAAAGATTATGGTGTCGAGATCGATGACCAAATTGAGATTAATGCTCATTACAGAGGATATTTAAAGAAGCAAAAAGCTGATATTCTAGCTTTTAAAAGAGATGAGAATTTATCTATTCCAGATAATATTGATTATGATCAGTTTTCAGGTTTATCTAATGAGGTGAAGTCGAAATTTAAGGAAATTAGGCCAAAAACAATAGGTCAGGCGTTAAGAATTGACGGAATTACCCCAGCAGCAGCATATATTTTGTTGTCACATCTAAAAAGAAAGTCTATTAAGCATATAGCTTAATGGATCAAATAAATTTAAATTCTTATTCAAAAATTTCAAATTTTAATGTTTCACGTGAAACTTGTAATGAGCTAGAAAACTATATTTCCTTGATTCAACGAAAAAATAAGGAAATTAACATTATAAGTAAAAAAAACACTAAAAAAGATGATATTAGACAGCGTCATATAATAGATTCAGCACAAATCATTGATTTTATTGATATAAATAGTAATACAACCTATGATTTAGGCTCTGGAGCAGGGTTGCCAGGTCTTGTGGTGGCAATAGTGATGAAAAATTTAAAAATTGATATGAAAGTTAGTTTGTTTGAAAAAAGTTACCATAAATGTGTTTTTCTAAAAGATGTTTCTAAAGAGTTAAACTTGAACACAGAGGTTATCCAAAAAGATATTTTTAAATTAAAAAATATGGAGACTGGAACAGTAATGTCGAGAGCATTTAAACCAATGCCATTAGTTCTAAATTTAGTAAACGAGAATTTTAAAAGATTTAAAAATATAATTTTTTTTATGGGCAAAAATGGAAAAAAAGTTTTAAAAGAAACACTTCAGCATTGGGACTTAGATTACGAGGAAAAAAAAAGTTTAACCAACGAGGACTCATTCATATTAAACATAAAAAAAATTAAAAAAAAGTTATCGTGAAAATAATTTCAATTATAAATCAAAAAGGTGGAGTAGGTAAAACGACAACAGTGATAAATTTAGCTTCTGCATTATCGCAACAAAGTAAAAAAATTTTAGTAATAGATCTTGATCCTCAAGGAAATGCTACAACGGGTCTAGGATTATCTAATGTTGAGCAGTCAGACCAAACTATTTATGGTATTCTAAATGGGACAGTCTCAATTTCAGAAGTAATTAAAAAAACCAAATTTAAAAATTTAGATTTAATTACATCAAATGTTGATTTATCTGGGTTGGAAGTAGAAACTGCTGGTGACACCGACAGAGCATTTATTTTGAAGACTAAATTAACCGCTTATTTAAATGATTCTGGAGCATCATATGACTACATCTTGATAGATTGCCCTCCATCTTTAAGTTTGCTGACAGTCATGGCTTTAGTATCCTCCAACTCATTGCTAGTTCCGTTACAAACCGAATTTTTTGCCCTAGAGGGGCTTACTCAACTTATGAAAACAATTGAACGCATAAAAATAAATTTAAATCCAAAATTAGAAATTCAGGGTATCCTGTTGACTATGTATGACAGAAGAAACAAATTATCCTCACAGGTTGAGGAGGAAGCAAGGAATTATTTTAAAGATAAAGTTTATCAAACTGTCATACCAAGAAATGTAAGATTATCAGAGGCCCCATCACATGGTGTACCGGTGTTAATTTACGATAAAAACTGTCCTGGCAGTAAATCTTATTATAATTTTACCGATGAGTTTATTAATCAGGAAAATAAAATTGGGAGTGCAGCGTAATGAAGAAAATAAAAAAAGGATTAGGTAGAGGCTTGTCTTCCCTGATAGGTGAAAATAAAGTTGAGACAAGTAATAGTAAATTATCTTTAAGTGAAATAATACCTAATAAATATCAACCAAGAAAAAATTTTGATCAAAAAAGCTTAGATGAATTGTCAAATTCTATTAAGGAACGAGGTGTAATTCAACCAATCATAGTTAGAAAGTCTAGGATAGAAAATACTAAATATGAGATTATAGCAGGTGAAAGAAGATGGTTGGCAGCAAGAAAAGCAGGACTGCATGACATCCCTGTAATAATTACAGATGTTGATGATTTAAAATCCTTAGAGTTTGCAATTGTTGAAAATGTTCAACGACATGATCTTAACCCATTAGAAGAAGCTTTAGGTTATAAAAGGTTAATTAATGATTTTTCTTACGATCAAGAAAAAGTTTCAAAATTTATCGGTAAAAGTAGGAGCTATATTACTAATTCATTAAGGTTACTTAGTTTGCCACAAGAAGTATTAGATTTCGTTGAGAGCAAAAAAATTACTGCTGGACATGCTAAAATTTTAGTCGGATTGGATAATGCTGTATTTATAGCAAATAAGATAATTGAAAAAAAACTTTCCGTTCGTCAAACAGAAAAATTTGTTAAAATTTTCAAAAAAAAACCTGGTTTTACTATTAGAGGAAAGGATCCAAATATAAAAGATTTAGAACAATCAATAATAGATAAAACTGGACTTTATGTATTCATTAAAAATAATAAAAGAAATAAGGGAACGATTACTTTTGCATATCATGATAGTAATCAACTGAATAAAATTATAGATGTGATTAAATCTAATTATTAGTTTGAGGTATCTAAAATAAAATCAAATAAAATATTTAGAGAATTGACTGAATTTTTTTTTATATTTAATTCAATTCTATTAATTTCCTCTATTAACTTATATGTTCTATCGAGTGTCCAAATTTTTATTTGCTTTTTAACCAGTTCTTTATCTTTCCAAAAAATTTGAGGTTTAAAATTCATAATTGTATGATCAATATTTTTGTTTACTTTTAAGTTTTGTTTTAGCTTTATTAATCTTTTAGTTTTTACTAAGAATGTTCTAATAATAATTATTGCATCCTCAAACGAAAAGTTATTTTCATTAAGAATATAAATTGTCTTATTTTTATTTTTTCCCAAACAGTTATCCACAAGTTCGTTAATACTATAATTTTCTGATAAATTGGTTAGAACATGAATCTCTTCAATAGTTAATTTTTTTTTATTTAAAAGAAAGCTTTCTATTTTTGTGAGTTCTTTATTTAAACTTTTTCTCTCACCGTTAGCTCTATTAACTATAAGATCGATAGACTCCTGTGAGATAGATATTTTCTTTCTTAAAAAAAAAGATTTCGTAATTGTTGTTAAAGTCTGATTACTGTCAGAATAAAAAGCAATAGAAATTAAATCTTTATCCTTTTCAAACAAATTTCTTAATTTAGATTTTTTATCTAATATGTTTGAAATAAGCACAATTTTTATGTCATCTAATTTTTTTTCTTTTAAAATTTCAATTTCACTTTTAATCTTGTCGCTGGCTTCTTTAATAATAATTAGTTTGTTTTTTTCAAAAAATGATTTAGATAAAATCTGATTGTAAAAGTTTTCAATATCAGAAAATACTTCTTTCTCATAATATGTATAAATATTTTCTTTAAATGCTGATTTAAATTTTTTATTTAAAATTTCCTCTTTTAAACCCTCATTTATCCCATGAAATAAAAATATTTTATAATCAACATTTCTATCTAAATCTTGTGTTTTTAATATCATTACATGTTTGATAAATAATTTATTAAATCTTCAACAATTTTGGTAATTAAAATATTTTCTAATTCATTTTCGTACTGTCTAAGTCTAAATTTATCCTCAGAATTATTATAAGTTATTTTTTTTGAAAACAATTTCTCAGTTTTATTGTCCATGATAAGAGTTGAAAACTTCAAATAAATTTCGAGTTCAAAAACTAATGCGTTCCCTTTAGGGTCCTTTGATTTAATTTTTATTGTTTTGTTGCTGTCAATATCGATGTCCATTTTTTTACTGGTCTCACTATTTACTAATGCACTAATAGATTTTGCAAATTTATTGTTCAAAGAGGTATTATTTTTATTAATATTTCCAATCGAGAAATTCAAATTTTTTGACGAGTAGATTGGTTTATATCCACAACTTGTCAAAAATAACAATAATAAAAAAAA
>CACMOQ010000002.1:0-132500 GCA_902615445.1 uncultured Pelagibacteraceae bacterium
CTGATAGCGTCTCAACATTACTAACAACTCTATTATAATCAAAAGACCAATCAACTTTGGTACAATCTAACTCTTTGTAATAATAAATTTTTGTTTTTTTTATTGATGGATCGATTTCTTCCGTAAGTATATTTAATAATTTTGTTTTTTTATCAATTGCAAAATTATACCTACATACATTTGAGGTTGTCCAATAAAATATTACAGAAATTAAAATCGCAAAGAATGACATAACTTTAGTTAAGCTCATTTAACACTGTCAACTGTCACAATTGTTAAATCATCTTTTTGTATCATTCCTGCTTTGACAATATCTTCAATCATTAACTTAAGTCTTTTATTATTCGGAGTGTGTTGATATTTTTTAATATATTTTTGGAAACCTTCAACTTCAAGCATGTCACCTGAAGGATCTCTTATCTCAGTGATACCATCGGTAAAAATGTACATTGAGCTGTCAGAAAAGTTTGTAGTGGTTTCTTTATATTTTATTTTTGAAGTTATGCCTAAGGGTGGACCAGCTTCAGAAAAGTTAGAAAAGTTTTGATCTTTATCAATTACAAGTGGTGGTTCGTGACCTGCGTTTGATAATAATAATTCTTTTTTATTACTATCATAAATCCCAATCAACATTGTTACGAACATTCCTCTTGCAGCAGTTTCACATATTTCTTTGTTAAGTAAATTTAAAAGATCTGAAGTTGAAAAAATAGTTTTGCTTAAACATCTATACAAACTTGATGCCTTTGACATCAGTAAGGAAGACTTGATACCTTTGCCTGAAACATCAGCAACACCAAAACCATAAATTCCTTTTGCTATTTCAGAAAAATTATAAAAATCACCAGAAACGACTTTCGCTGGAATATTTATTCCTGCAATTGGAAAGTCTTCATCTTTATTTTTAGATAATAAAGTTTTTTGTATTTCACCAACTATTTCTATTTCTTTTTGCATTCTATTTTTATCAATTAATTCTTTAGCCATTTTTGCATTACGAATTGCTAAAGCAGCTGGAGCAGATAATGTCTCTAACAATTTTCTATCATTCTCCTCAAATAACTTAGAGGATGTTTTTTTATTTAAACAATGGATTACTCCTATACATTCGTTTGCAGCAATTAATGGTGAACAAAGAACTGAATAAGTTGTAAAATTTGTTTTGTTATCTAAATCAAAATAAAACTCAGCTATTTCTCTTACGTCTTTTCTAACATCTCCAACTCTAATACATTTTTTTTGAAGAACTGCTTTTCCCATTACTCCTTGAGTTAGTGGTATCTCGTATTCATCAAGGTATGATTGATATTTGGATGCAATACATTGGAAAACTTGTTTCTTTTCATCTATCAAAAAAATATTTGCAGCTTGGGCATTTATTCTTTTTATGATTACTTCTAATGCAGTTTGCAAAGTTTCATTCAAATCTAAAGAGGTAGCAAACTCTTGATTCATTTGCGTAATTATTGCCAAATCTTGGTTTAAATCGTTATCTTTTGTAATTGGCACTACTTTTTTTGATTTAAAAAACATTTTAATATTAGTTTTACATCCCTTTCTTATTGGCATTTTAACCCTTTTTTGATAATTTTAACAGATATGGAAATCGTAATTAATTCGCCAGGTTTATATTTACATATTCATGACGCAATGGTTTTTATTCAGTACTGCATTGATGGAGTCATAAATATTGCTTCACAATTCAAAATCTAATTAGTGATTTTTGTTTTTTTTTTTATTTTAGGAAGTATTTGGGGAAGTTTCTGTAATGTATGTATATTTAGATTACCAAAAGACAAAGGTGTCGTTATAGATCGTTCCTTTTGTCCAAAATGTAAAAAAATCATAAAGTGGTATGACAACATTCCTTTAATTTCATTTTTATTTTTAAAAAGAAAATGTAGAAATTGCGATTATATAATTAATATTCAATATTTTATTGTTGAGTTATTAACCGCAATAAGCTTTTGTTTGATCTACTACATCTATGGATTAAGTGTCACTACGTTATTATTTATAGTTTTAAGTATATTCTTTGTAATAATTTTTTTTATTGATCTAAAACATTTTATCATACCAAATGAATTAACTTTTCCTTTAATGTTTATTGGTTTTGTAAAATCATTTTATCCTAATTTGGATACAGTAATCTTTCCAAATTTTATAAACTCATTGATTGGTGGTGCTCTTGGTTATATAATTGTATGGACAATCATTTTTCTCTACAAAAAAATTAAAAATAAAGAAGGTATGGGTTTAGGTGATGCTAAACTTTTATCGGCAATCGGTTTTTGGTTTGGATGGGTAAGTGTACCGTTAATAATTTTTTTTTCTTCCTTAATAGCTTTAGCATATGTATCTCCTACATTGATCAACAGAACTAAAAATTTATCAACACAGATTCCTTTTGGTCCTTATCTCATTATAGGAACAATAATCTTTATAATTTTCGGAAATCAAATAAAATTATTATTATTCAATTACTAATAGTTCTCTCTCCAAGAATCTCTGAATGATCTAAATTGTTTGTCGCTAGCCAATATTTGAACTAGAGTATCTTCTGTTGCATCTGGACCTGCAAGGTTTGCAAACATTCTTCCTCCAAAGACAACTAGTTTTGATAAAATACCAGCTCCTACTTCATAACAAGTTCCCTCTGTTACAGAGCTATCAATGTGAAGTGTATCTAATGAACCACATTCGTCATCGTAAGCACAAACATATGCAGTTCCTAGTTTACATGCGTTTCTATTTGGTTCATAGATCGGAAAATAAACTTTTCCTCTATAAACAGTAGGAGCTGCCGAAGTTTTTCTAAATTTATTAACTGTAGTTGACAAAGGATTTGTATCAGGAGTTCCTAAATGAACTCTCCATGCATCTGTGTTATTTGTTATTTCACAGATTGGGTAAGTATCACCTGTTGTATTTTTACATAAAGTGCCTTGATCTATTGTAGGAGTTATAGTGTTTGTTCCTATAATAGTAGCAGCATCAAAAACAAAGTTTGTGTTTCCACTTAGTAATGGTGGTGAAGATTTTGAAACAAAGTTTGGAAAATCACGGTCTCTAATACCATAAACAATGTTATCCATTTCGCTTTTACCATCCTCACCTACTGTTTCTGATATTCTATTAAAATTACCAGTTCCACCAAACAGCCATAGGTTTCCTGAATCTCCTCCAATTCCAGCATCCAACTCAAAAAAACTATACCTTTTATTTTTAAAATCAGCTCCAAGTGTCATTATTGTTTGTTGTTCATATAAAGTGCCCTCAGAAGTCAAATTTATTTTTGTAATTTTACCCTCTAAGTCGTTAATATAAACTAGCGCACCTCGCCAATTAGCATTAGCCGCGTTCTTTGCTGTAATTACAACTGGTGTTGAGGGTACTGAATTAGTAATTGGGCTTGCATTAGCAAATGTACCAGAGATACCCATTTTATAACCATTTTCATCAGTATCTAATATTCTTAAAAAACCATTATTTTCGGTTTCTGAATATCCGTACAAGCTTCCAGCTCTGTGATCTAATTCAACATTATCTGGGTCTACCTCTGCTCCTCCCTCTAAATCAACAATAAAGACACCTGAGCCTACACATTTAGTTCCTGAGCCCATTCCTCCACCCATAACTGCAACGTATCGATCGGTTAAAATATTACTATCCCCAGTTTTGTTTGGGATTCTAAAAATTCTTGGAGTAGACCATGTTTCACCTAATCCGCTGTAATCGTAAGCTTTAGTGGCCATGGCTTGGCCTTCGCACGTTGTTTCTATTTTTATTTTATTTGAAGCAGTATCAGTTAATCCTTGATTAATAGTAACAGTTTTACCAAAATCAACTGTCAAAGTTGATCCTGAATATGTTGCTGTCACCCCAGTCATCGGTGTCCAATCATCGCTTATTAATTCTGAAATTGATAAAACTCCATCTTTAAGATTACCACTACTATCTATAGCACTTGCTGGTAAATCAATATCAAATGTAAATTCTTCACCGTTAAAACAGGTAGTTGCCCCACCGTCATAAGATACATTTATAAAATTATTAGGAGTAAAATCACTATTAGATTTGCACTCTGCTTTTGCGTCTCGATTAGTGAAATAATGTATGTCGTCAGCTGGATCGTCAGGTGTACCACCATCATCTACAGGTGGTAGAGCTTTATCCAGAGTTTCAGCTAAAGAATAGATATCAGCCGCATGTTTGGCTTCTTTTGATTCTATCAATGTAGTTGTGGCTCTCTCATAAGGTAATCTAATTATTTTACCCTTATGGTCTATTCTTATAACTTCTTTATTATAAGAGTCGTTGAATATAGAGAACATATGTAGTGGCCCTGTTCCTGTTGTAGTTGTTCCTGTTGTAGTATCAGTAGTCCCAGCAGTAAGTGTTGGTTTAGTCACATCTAATACAGAAAATCCAGCTCCTCCACGACCGTAAGGTACAAACAATAATGTTCGCCATGATTTTTGGGTCTGATATTTCGATCCATCTGCTTCAAGTCCAAAAATAAATGCATCATGTGCAACAGGTGATCCATCAACACCAAATATTGCATTCGATCCTCCTGCTTTTTTACTCAATAAAAATTGTCCATCATAATTTGCGTTAATTAATAGTGGTAATTGAGCTGCGATCATTGGCGGTACAAATGCCCACTCTTCAGATCCGTTAGAAGCATTAATCGCATGTAGCATTCCACCATTTGAACCCGCATAAATAATTTGTGCTCTATTTTTATTATTTAATTTAAAATTTTGATAACCTTTACTTGCTCTCCAGTAAGCTTCTTCGTTGTTACCTTTAAAGTTTGTACTAGCGTTAGGTGGACCCACTTCAATTAGCTGTGAATGATAAATATCTGCCAGAATTGACTCTCGATCCTCAGTAATGTTACATTCGCCACTACCATCTGATCCGTTGTAATCAAAATAATCAACTCCCCTTACAAAATTAATTAGACCCTTAACGTCATCATCAATGCCATCCTCTACTCCTGGTGTATTTTTAATTCCACACGTTGATCCAGTATTATGATAATCTCTTACAACGTTACCTGTTGATTCAAATAATTCCTGTATTGGTAAAGCGTTGTTCTCGTTCCAATTATTCCAGTTCCCAAGATAATTTGCGTCAGGGTAAGTATCGGTATCGATTGCTGTCCAAATATTTCTACCAGTTGATTTTTGAGCTTTAATTGAACGAGCAGCATCCCAGTTACCAAATGGATTTGAGGGCGAGGTGTCATGTTTAACTTCGCCATCTACAATTGATTTTCTCAGTAAGTGTCCAGTCCATTCTCCATTAGCTTCATAAGTAAACTGAGCTTGATAAACAGATCCTCCTTCTTCAAGAGTTGCTGTAATTGATGGAGCTGAGAAAGATAATCTCTCAGCAATAATCTGTCTAATTTTTGATCCAATCTCTGTTTTTAAATCTTCAGGAGTATCAGCTCCAATAGCTCTTTCGCATCCTGTTTTATCTGAAAGTGGCTCAAAAGTGTATGGATCTGTAACATCCCAATAATTTCCAGGGCTCTTACAAGAGCCAGCTCTTGCTAACCTATCAAATATTGGCTTAGCAGATGTATTATAAGAACCACCATATCCAACCATAAGAGTTGTTACTTTATGCTCATCTTTTAACCTTGCTAAAGTTCTGTAAGCTTCCCACCAATTTCTGATATAACCATCACTAATTACAATCACATAATTCAACTGACATGGTAAATTTGGATCTATGATAGGTGTGTCTCCTCTTAAATTTCCAAAATAATTATAAGCTATTTCCGCAAAAGAATTTCCATCTGTCCCCCATGCCATGCCAATGTTTGGTAAAACTTCTAGAATTTTATCAGCACCTTTTGGGCTTACTCCAACATTTAAACACCAATCATTTAAACAAGGATTCGATTTTCCATCTGGGTGAACTGGATCTCCATCCCATCCACCTTCATTATACCAGCAAGCATTATGATAATGACAATATTTTTCACCTCCTCCTCTTGCTGTTGACCACCAGGCCGCACCACCACGCCAATCTGTTGTTCCAGAGTTCCAATGCCCAAAACCAAAATTTGCTCCCGCTGTTAATGCGCTATCAGTTACGATAGCCTCAATCGCATCTTTTGCACCTTCAAATTTTGATACTTTTGCTCCACCGTATCTTGCTCTCCATGCTGTATCTTTATCAGCATCGGTTAATTTATTTACATCAAATTTGTGAATGAATGAATTTCTATCACCCACTAAAACTCTTGAAGAGCTTGTAAAAATATTATTAGCAAAAGTAGAGCTCGATGCTTTTCCAGGCATATTAAACTCGACATTTGCAGCAGAAACTGTTCCTGGGTCTTGATTATCAAAGACAGAACCTGTTCCGTTTTTACCAATAGTTATATCTAAACTTGCTGTAAAATTTGTATGATTAACTGAAATTCTTTGAAGAACATGTGAGTTCTTACTTGTGGTATAGATCTTATTATTTACATCCCGAGAATATTTGATTGAATAAATATCTTTTATATCATCTGTATAAGAGTTTTGTACACTAGGGCTCTGTACTCTATTACGTCCAGTATTTATATAATAATCCCAATTACCATCGGTTGGACAATAAAGATTATTACCATCTTTTGATAACTCAAAACCGAATAGACTCTGACCTCTTGCTAAATAAATATAATCTCCGTTATTACTTATAGTCATAGACATAGCTTTGTTGCCCGCTAATGAGCTACCAAAATATTGTCCGTTATTTATAGAACATCTTTTTTGTGCACCAGTTGTTAAATTTTTGACATATAGTTTACCTTTTTTTCCACCCCCTTCATGAGTTCTACCTCCTACAAAAAGAATTTCTTCATTATCTATCTCTCTTATCTCTAACAGAGCTGGCATTGCAATTTTAGTTTTGTTAAATCCAATTACCTCAACACATACACCTGAGCTGTTAATTGCAACTATCTGTCCTCCACCTTGTGTTGAAAGACCGTAAACTACATCATTTGAGGTTACATCTCCTGCCCAACTTTTATTAACTTTAGAATTTGTACCGCAATCTGGGTCATTATTACTTCCTCTAAAATTTATTGCATTTTTTGCAAATGATACATCTCTAGCGCCATCTGCACTTAAAATTTTTGAAAAACCTCTACCGTTTTCAGCAAAAATGATATTGCCATCACTTAACTCTACCGCCCAGTCAATACCGTAAGTACCCATACCACCCGATACTATATTTCTCATACTAACCGAACTATCTAATAGTATTAAAATATTAGCGGGAACATCTCCCTCTCCTGAACCAGGAGGGATTGGTTTGGTAAATGATTTTGGAATTATTATTAAAAATAATATTAAGTTTAAGATGAGAGTTTTTATCAAAGTTTTAGTTTTCATTCGCTACCGTCTTCCATTAATACTTCAAAATATTGTGGTGAGGTGACAGCTACACCCTCTATAATTTCACCACTATTAGATTTAATTTTATAATAATAAATTTGCTTACCCGCAATGTCCCAAAATTTATATCCGCCCCATTGATTGCTTTCGGTATCTATTTGACCGAAATTTGTTTGAACATATTGATTTAATAAACCTTCTTTGCTCTGATCATTATTAGGACCATTTTGCACCTCTATCTCTACTGCTGCCACTCTATTATTTACCACGTAACCTTTTATAATTACTTCTCCAAAATCAATATCTGCACAAAACGCCTTCTTCTCTGTAACATGAACTGATACTGGCCCACCTATACCCTCTAATCCACTTGATTTAGATCTTGAAGTAGTACCGCCTGGTTGATTTGTTACATACGTGCTTTGATCATCTATGTTACCAAAAATATTCTCAATTGTGCTTTTGTCTGAACCTATTTCTATACTTAATAAATCACATGCCCATAAATTTTGAACTCTTAACAAAGAAAAAACCATCAAAAATATAAAAAAAAATTTTTTCATTTAATTCCGTATAATATCATTTTTTTTAACCTGGTAAAACCACTAAGCTTTCAAGTGGTATTATAACCCTATCATCATCATAAATGCCACATGAATAAATTCTATAAGCAGTACCAGAGCTAATTACATCTACAGATCCTTGTGCAACACTTGATCCCGCTTCCTGAAATTCAGCCTTACCTACATTAACCATAAAATATTCATAGGTATAATTATTTAGCAATCGTTCTTCTATATCTTTAAATTTTTCCTCTTTACCACTGGCAGATGCATAAACTTGATCTACAATAGGCTTTACAATTCTATAAAAGCTGCCACCTGTATGATGCGCAACTACATCTTCTAAGTTTATTATGTTTTTAAAGCTTCTATAACAAACAGATGATGTATCTACCTTAACAGTATTTGAAGGAGGTATATTTTTAGTACTAGTATCAGTTATTGAACTTTCTAAGCCATCATCAATCGCTCTTCTTGGTAACCCTAAAAAAGTATTAACCAAAAACTTTTCAGCTTCCAACAATCCAGTCTCCGCAACATAAAATGCTTGTTGACTTAAATCATCATTATTATTGTCTCTATGATCACTGGATGAAAGTACAATTAAGGTTCCACCCATTAATGACATTGCTATCAATAAAACTAAAGATAAGATCAATGTAAATCCTTGAATATTTTTATTTTTATTCATCATCCTCCGATATTCCTAGTATGAACACTTACAACAACATTATCTCTAAGATATTTGTCATCAAATCCGACCCCGGTGTATCTATCTATATTTAATGTTTTTAAAAATTTTTTTTGTTTAGGCTTGTTTTTAAAAAATTCTTTATTTGATCTAAATGTTAGCGACATATCAACTTGTCTAATTTTATATAAACCTGCTCTATTATCATTATCTGGTAAAGGATAGTCACCATCTTTCCATAAATGATGACCATTTTCATCAAATAATAAAAATTCCATATCAACTAAATGTGATCTTACTTCTTGTTTTGTATAACACTCTTCGCAGCTGCTGGTCCAATTGCCCATTGGGGTCGTATCATTTTCTATCCAGCTTTCTTTAGTTTTATAAACGCCGTAATAATCGTTGTCAGGATCTCCATCCTCACTTTTGATTGGCAATGCAAAATAAGTAATTTTATATCTTTTATATTGCTGAATTGGATCATTTTTATCAAAATCACCATAGACAATGTGTATTAAATCACAGCAAGTATCTGTTGATCGATTTTTTGGAATTATTGGTGGTTCTGTACCTGGTGGTAATGTATCTGCAGCAGAATATCCCAAGATATCTCTTAGAACTATAATTGGGTCATGACTATCTATAATTCCTCTGTTGCTTTCTAACCCTGTCACATGTGTTAGGTTATCTGCAAAAGGAATACCCTCATCATTTATTCCATAATAATATTTGAAACCTGCTAATCTAATATCTTTCATCATCATTCCAACAATGTCTCTACTCGAGCTACTTATCCTTGCTTTATCAGTTACTTGTTTATAACTGCTGTTTACAGCGGTGTAAGATGCAAACATTGCACCCATCATTAAAGCTGTAACAGCCACTCCCACTAGCAACTCAATGAGTGTAACTCCAGATATCTTATTCAATTTTCTATTCATTATTCTTTAAAAATATAGTCAGCTTGAAAATATAGTGATCGTCTCTTATTGCCTCCGTTAGTATTAATCTCGACTCTCCCTATGTAAATTTCATCAAAAACAGTAGATGGACTTCCAGGCATACAGCCATCACCAGTACAAATTTTATAAACCCTTACACTTTTGGTATCCCCGTCTGTATCACCGCTTGGATCTTGTCTACATTTTAAATAACGATCTTCTCCTAAAATAACTTCCCATCTGTTCTTTTTATTTTCTGGGGCACCTTCAGTTGTGCTATTTTTATAAATATCGGTCATAGCTGCTTTATCAAAAATTGGACCTCCTAAGCCACTGCAAGAGTCATATTCAAGTGGACTCTCTTTTATATACTCTGCAAACTTTCTAACATTTTCGGGGCAAGCTGATCCATCTAACGCCACTGTCTGACCATAATCATTAATGGAACACTGTTTAGAGGCAGGATTAGTGTTTGCTGTTTGATCTCGGGATCCAATCATATCCTCTGCCACCATGCTAGTAATATAATTAATTTTTGTTCTCTCAGCAGAGACATCAATTGAATTAACAGAGTAATTTACTAGTTGAAATACTGCAAGAAAACCTATCGCAACAATTGCAGTTGATACTAAAGCCTCTACTAAACTTATACCTTTTTGTAATTTTTTTTTAGTAAAATTTGTCATTGTGCTACCCAATCATTAGCCCATTTGTATAAATTAATACTGCCAAATCTACTCCAATTTACACGAAAAAAATTCACTTGCATAGGATCAGCTAGACCCTCCTTTTTACAATAGGTTCCTGGGCTTGTTTCAGTAGAATCTTCAGGTAATTTTTTTTGACAAATATAAAGGTTTTCAAAAAGTTTAAATCCAGCAGAACTAACCTCATAAAACTGGTCACTTACACTGTAGTATGTACCATCTTTCGAAAAGCATATACTACCACCAGCATCTGGTATTCGATTATTTTCATCACTATCATTGTTTGCTATGGCCATTAAAACTTTTGTCTCATCGATTCTAATTTGTTGAACAGATAATTCATCACTAGTTGCACCCTCATCATCCCAATTTATATCCATAGTACATCTTGTAGTAAACTCATGAAAATTTTTTTTTGTTGTACCATCCCATTTATCTCTAACCAAGTCAGTAAATCTAGTTAACTTCAAGCCATTAGTTTCTAAAACTATTTCATTTCCATCTCTATAAATATCGACTTGTACAAAGCTATATTGTCCTCTTTGGACTTGTGAAAAAATACTTCTCATCATGGAAGCAACTTTCGTAGCTTGGGATCTAACGTCTCTTTCCGCTTGCCATTTCAAAAATGGTTTAAAACCAATAGCTGACATTGCACCTATAATAGCGATGACGACAATTAATTCTAAAAGTGAAAATCCTTTAACTTTCTTTACCTGCATTTGCATCAATCTTTCCAGCTGCAACAAGGTTCTCTAAAGATTTAGACATAGTAACCATACCATCTTTAACTGCGGTCTGCATGATACTTGGTATTTGATGTATTTTTGCTTCTCTAATTAAGTTTTGAATAGGAGCAGTACATTTCATTATTTCAAAAGCACCGACACGACCTTGGCCATCTTTTGTTTTTAATAATTTTTGAGTTACCACCATCTTTAAAGATGTTGATAATTGAGCACGAATTTGAGCTTGTTGCTCTGGTGGAAACACATCAATAATTCTATTTATAGTATTAGGCGCTCCACTTGTATGCAAAGTTCCAAAAACTAAATGACCTGTTTCTGCTGCAGTTAATGCAAGTGAAACTGTTTCTAAATCTCTCATCTCACCAACTAAAATTACATCAGGATCTTCTCTAAGTGCAGCTTTAAGTGCAGTTGCAAAAGTTTGTGTTTGTTTACCAACTTCTCTATGTGAAACTATACTTTTAGCATCAGTGTGAATAAATTCTACTGGATCTTCAACAGTGATAATATTTGCAGTTCTTGTTCTATTAATTTCATTAACAATTGCTGCAAGTGTTGTAGATTTTCCTGAACCCGTTGGCCCCGTTACCAGCACTAAACCTTTGTGCATATCAATAATATCATATAAAGCATCTGGAAGATCAAACTGTCCCATCTCTGGTATTTTGCTTTCAACTCTTCTCAAGACTGCAGCTGGACCATTTAAAGTTTTATAAAAATTTGCTCTAAACCTTAATCCACTAATTGTGACTGAAGAGTCTAGCTCATGAGTATTCTGAAATTTTTTCGTCTCAACCTCATTACAATTTGTTGTCATTAAATCTATTAGATCTTGAGGTTTTACCAATACCTCCTTAACCATAATAATTTCACCAGTTTGTCTATAAGCTAATGGAGAGCCACTTCGAATATGAAAATCTGAAATTTTTTTATTATTCTTTGCTAATTCTTCTAATTTTTCAAACATAAAAATTTATAAATATAGTTTAATTGATATCATATTTTTTAATAGATATCCTAGTCCGTAAAATGCCCAATATGGTCTAAATCCTTATTTTTAGACGTTGTTTTGCATTTTTGATATGGTGAATAATCCAATAATAATTTAAATAAGCTCATGAATTTAGTTAAAAAAATAACACTTATTTTTTTTCTGCTAATTCCTATGTCTATTTCATTTGCAGAAATGGTGACTTTCAACCAAAGGGTAACTGTAAACGAAGTAGGTGAGACCGATAAAGGAGGAACTGGTTCAGATGATGCAGATTGGGGAATAGCAGCTGGTATTGAATTTAATCCTGATGGAACAAAAATGTTTGTCAGTTTTTCACAAAATTTTGACGGTACTGGAGAAATAGATCCTTTAATTATTAATACATACAATTTGTCTATTCCTTATGATATCTCAACATCGACTTATGCAGGTGACGGTCAAAGATGTACATTTGATCGAGATGTTGGACAATTAACTAATCACAGATTATACGACCTAGAAATATCTAATGACGGAATGAAAATGTTAGCGGTTACTAGAAATGCAAAAGCTGATGCAGACGATGACCATGCATATGTACTTAGTTTAACTTCTCCTTACGATATATCATCTTGTCAAAGAAGTTCCACAACTACGGACATAGATAGTGACGCCTTTTTACTTGGAAGTAATGCAGGCAGAACAACTGAACCGGCTAAAAATAGATTAGAAGGTATAGAGATAAATGAAGATGGAAGTAAATTGTTTTTACTTTTTATGGATAATACCGCAAGTGATGGTGTAGGAGGAAGAATATACGAATTTAATCTTTCAACTCCATTTGACTTATCATCATCATCAATATCATTGGTCCTTGATGCGGGAATTATATTAAGTGAAGATACATCTACTGGTGTACATGGCCCAGCCTCAATTAGATTTAGTGCTAATGGAAAAAGATTATTTGTCACTAGTCATGCTCCTGGAGCAACAAAGAGAATTACTCAAATTTCTTTAACTAATGCATATGATACATCATCATTTGTTATTGACGGAAGTTATGATTTAAGCAACGCATCATACAATAACTCGCAGCCAAGAGGTATCGCGTTTAATTCAAGTGGACTAAAAATGTATCTTACAAAAGATAGAAGTGGTAATCCTGATGCTGGATTAGATCAAGTTTTAGAATATGATTTGGTTTGTCCTTTTAATATTATAGCTGGTAAATGTCCTTCAATCACTGAAAATAAAGATAGATCTGGATTAGCAATAGCTCAGATAGAAATTGCAAAAAGAAATATTGATCAGTCAACAAACTCTGCACTCAACCGTTTAAAGTGGATTAGAAGAAATAAAGATAGAGAAAATTTAACTAATTTAAATATAGACTTTAATTTTAATAATCAAAGATTAGCCTCTTTAACCGAAGTTATTAAAACATCAGCTAACAATAAGAAGACTGCAAGAAATAAAAAAGATCACGATGTGTTTTATTGGAGTGAGGGCAGTATCGCAATAGGCAGAGTTGGTGATACCAGTATTTCTTCAACTAAAAAAATCGATTCAAATAGAATTACGTTAGGAGCTGATAAATTTGTTAGCAATAAAGCATTAAGAGGTTTTGCATTTAGTGTTGGAAGAAATAATGTTGATGTTGGTACCAAGGGTAGCAATCTAGATACTGATACCTACAATATTATATATTATGACACCACACCTATAAAAGACGATACCAAATTTTTAGATAAAATTTTTGGTTTTGGTAAATTAAATTCAGACTTATTGACTGTTCTTGATGGTAAAAAACTAACTGCAGATAGGTCGGGTCATCAATTGTATGGAACCATTAGAATTAAAGATGAAATTGAAAAAAATAATTTTACTTTTATCCCATCTGGAAGATTTGACATTGGTCATACTATGTTAGGAAGTTATGAAGAGACTGGTCAAGGAGCAATTGCTGTTGATAAACAACACATTAGAACAAGAAAAATTAGAGCAGGATTAGCGGCAGTTGAAAATTTATCTAATAATCAATACACTTTTAAAAGACATGGTAAAATAGAGTATGTTGCAGATATCGAGCGTTCATCTGATTTTAAATACAATTATGTTAGCGATGGCGGCACAAAATTTAATGACAAATTATATTCGGGAGCACTACACAACTTAAATGGTGAGATAGGAGTTGATATAATTTTACCAGAAAATTTTAGTATTTTTCTAATATATGAACGTAATCAAGCCCTAGGCGTTGGTCATACAGATAACTTACATATTGCTATTGGCTATTTACCAAACAAGAAAACAAATTATTCTGTGTTTCTAGACGGCACTGATGATACCAAAACAAATTATGTCATTAGTAAAAATATTAATGATTTTCTTATAGACTTCAAATTAACAAACCATTTGATGAGACCAGAAGAGTACGAAGAAGCATCCTTTAATTTAAGACGTAAATTCTAGTAAAAAATTAAAGTATTTAATTATTAACAATTTTAGTTATATTCCAAAGTGATTAAAATTTAACGCCTACTGTATTATGATATCTTTACTCAAAAGAATTCTGGTCATATTTTTCTTATCACTGCCGATCTCAAATTCTTTTGCATCAATGGTTAGTTTAGTGCACTCAAAAAGTGGGCTTGATAATGGTATAGGTGAGGCCATAAATGGAATAGATTTTAACAATGACGGAACAAAAATGTTTATTGTTTTCCAACAAAGCACCGCAACTTATGCAATTGTAGAAGAATATACTTTGTCTACACCATTTAATATCACAACTGCTTCATATGCAGGTGACAGTGAAATATGTTCATTGGATACTGGAGATACAACTTTTGGACCTGTAGGTCGTGTTTATGATATTGACTTTTCTAGAGACGGAATGAAATTACTTGTTGCAAGAGGCGGTTCAGGTAGCGCAAATGCTGAAGATGATAAAGTTTTTATGTTTAATTTAACATCACCCTTTGATATTTCAACTTGTTCATTCGCAAACGATACAATTGCTCTTGACTCAGATACTCTACAAGAAGGTAGTAATGCAGGACCTCCAAAAGAAGGCGAAGACCCTGGATCAGGAAATAGTAAAAATCGTGCGCAAGCTATCAAAATAAATGATGACGGAACAAAATTATTTATTACTATGCATGGTGCAGGCGCTTATCAAGCAAGACTTTTAGAATATAATCTTTCAACTCCATATGATTTAGAAACAATTAGCCTCGTTACCAGTGCAGGAATTAATTTAGAAAGTAGCGTAGAAGATAATCCAAATGGTTTAGATTTTAGTAAAAATGGAAAAAGATTATTTGTTGTTAGTCATAATAATGATCAGCGAAGTGTTACACAAATTTCACTTACAAGAGCCTTTGACACATCATCATTTACTATTGATGGCACCATTAAGCTTACAAGTATTTCTGGGGTTCCTACTATTGGACCAAGAGGACTTGCGTTTAGTTCTAGCGGATTAAAAATGTATGTTTTGGATGCTGATGGTGTATCAGATGCATATGAGTTTGATTTAGTATGTCCTTTTAATCTTTTTGCTGGCAAATGTTCTCCAATAGCAGAAAATAAAGACAGAACAGGAATAGCAATGGCTCAAATAGAAATTGCAAAAAGAACGATTGATCAATCAACCGATACCGCGTTAAATAGATTGAAGTGGATTAGAAGAAATAAAGATAAACAAAATTTAACTAATTTAAATATTGATTTTAATTTTAACAATCAAAAATTAGCTTCTCTAACTGAAGTTGTCCGAACTTCTGCTGTGAAAAAGAAAAAAAAGGATAAAGATGAGAATAGAGATATATTTTATTGGAGTGAGGGAAGTATTGCTATTGGCCGAGTAGGAGATACTCGTATTTCATCCACTAAAGAAATCAATACTAACAGAATAACAGTTGGGGCTGATAGATTTATAGACGATAAAGCCTTAAGAGGTTTAGCATTTAGTGTTGGAAGAAATAATGTTGATGTTGGCAATAAGGGTAGTAATGTTGATGCTGATACTTATAACCTCACTTATTACAGTACATCTCCAATGAAGGATGATGAAAAATTTATTGATAAAATATTTGGAATTGGCAAAATCCACTCTGATATACTGACTGTATTAGATGGTAAAGAATTGACTGCTAATCGAAGAGGTAAACAAATATTTGGAACAATAAAAATTAAAGATGAAATAAAGGGAGATAAATTTACATTAATCCCATCTGGACGATTTGATATCGGTCACACTTTACTTGATGACTATGAAGAAGTTGGTGTTGGTGGAATTATTGTTGAGAAACAACATGTCAGAACCAAAAATCTAAGAGCAGCTCTTGCGATGGTCGAAGATATATCAAATGATAAGTATACAATAAAACGCCATGGAAAAATCGAATACCGAGCTGATATAGATCGATCATCTGATTTTAAATATAAATATAAAGCAGGATCAGGAACTCTTACCGATACATTACACGTGGGAGCTTTACATAACATTACCGGTGAATTAGGTATCGATATCGTATTTCCTGAAAATTATAGTATTTTTATAATATATGAAAGAGACCAAGCAATTGATTACGGACATACCGATAATTTACATATTGCTCTAGGATATTTACCAAACAAAAATACAAATTTTGCAATCCAATTAGAAGGAATTGATAATACTGAGGCAAATTATATTTTTAGTAAAAACATAAATGATTTCCTAATTGATTTTAAATTAACAAATCATTTAATGAGACCTGACGATTACGAAGAGGCATCATTTAATTTAAGACGTAAGTTTTAATTAAAAAAAGATATAGTAAATTACCCAGACAATTAAAGAATACTCAAGAAAGGTTTTAAATATTAGGAGATTTTTTTCACTAAACTTTGAAATTAGAAATTTCCTTAAAAAATAAAAACCTATGTGAACCAGTAATACTCCAGAAACTATCCCAATTACTGTAGGCCCGATTGAAAAATTCTTATAACCAAAATAACAAGCTGCAATTAATGTAAGCCAAGAAACTTTTGATATAAATAATTTAAAGATTAACCCAGCTTTTTTATCAAAAACAGATTGTGTTTTGATAATTGAATAAGACCAAACTATTCCTGTTAAAAAAGAAATATATTTTATAATCAATTGATAACCTCAATTTCTTCAATAATGCTGACAATTTTTCCTCCTTTAAGAACTGCATTGACTAAGGCACATTCATAATATGCATAAGAACTTTCTTCTGCTATTTGTTTAAGTTCTAAACATTTAGATCTACTTTCAGTAAATAAATGTTCTTTCAATTCTGGTGGATCACCTAAATACATCATTAGCCCAATCACCTCTCCTTCTTTTTCAACTTCTGCTAGTTCTTCTATTTGTGCTACTCTTTTATCAACACCAATTTCAAAATTTTTGATTGCAACGAAACCTTTGTATACAATAAAGGCTACAACTAAATAAAAAACTATCTTTATCTTACTCATTTGACTCTTTAAAAACTAAACAAACTCCATTATTACAATATCTTTTACCAGTTGGCTTTGGTCCATCTTCAAAAATGTGTCCGTGATGGGCTTTACAACTCTTACAATGATATTCTGTTCTAGCATACCCAATTAAATGATCCGTTTTAGTCTCAAAAACATCAGGTAGTGATTGGTAAAAAGATGGCCAACCCGATCCACTTTCATACTTTGTTTGAGAGTTAAACAATTTTACTCCACAATTAGCACAGTGATAACTGCCTTTACGTTTCTCATTATTTAATTCACTAGAACCTGGAGGCTCTGTGCCATCTTCAAACATAACTAATTTTTGCACCGAAGAAAGGTTTGGGTTTTTTTTATCCATGCGTTGATATTAATTCAGCACACGATTGATGTAAATAAGAGTGTAACTCAACAAGTTTGTTAAAATCTTTGTTATATCCACCCCCTAAAACACCACACAATGGAATATTTTTTGAAAAAAAATTTTCTATAACTATTTCATCTCTACTTTTGATACCTTCGTCTGAAATTTTTAATTTACCTAAACGATCATTAAAGTGAACATCAACTCCAGCAATATAAAAGACAAAATCAAATTTTTCTTTATTAAGCTGACCCAAACAACTTTTAAGCGAATTTAAGTATTCTAAGTCCTCAATATTATCCTCAAGTTCAACATCAAGATCACTGATAGATTTTTTTGCAGGATAATTAGATTTTGAATGCATGCTAAATGTGAATACGCTTTTATTATTTATAAATATATCCGAATTCCCATTTCCTTGATGAACATCTAGATCTACAATTAATATTTTTTTTGCTAAACCTCTATCTAGTAAGTATTGAGCCGCAACGGCAACATCATTAAAAACACAATATCCAGCACCACTATCAAAAGTAGCATGATGGCTGCCGCCAGCAGTATTACAAGCTAAACGATTACTGATCGCAAGTTTTGCGGCTAAAACCGTTCCACCTGTTGCAACTAGAGATCTTTGAACAACGCTATCAACTAGTGGAAAGCCTATTTTTTTTACACCATTTTCGTCTAATGTTTTGTTCTTTATATCTTTAATATATTTTTCTGAATGAGCTCTTTTTAAGGTTTCATCAGAACATGGATAAGGTTTATGAAATTTTTTGACTATCTTATTTTTAATTAAATAATTTGCTAGCTCACCAAATTTATTGATTGGAAATTTATGATCATCACCTATCTTAGCAAAATAATCTTCATGATTGACAACTGGAAGATCCATTTTACTCTATCACACGGATTGGTTTGCCGTTTACACAAGCCTCTAAAGCTTCAATCATTTGTGTATAAAAAATACTGTAATTTTCTGCAGTCACATATCCAATATGTGGTGTCAGTAATGCATTCGGTAAAAATCTTAGCTTATTATTTTCCGGTAATGGTTCTTTTTCATAAACATCTAAACCTGCACCAGCTATTTCATTAGTTGATAAAGCAATAATCAAATCATCCTCTTTGACGATTGGGCCTCTGGAGGTATTTATTAAAAAAGCAGTTTTTTTCATTTTATCTAATTCTTTAATCGTAATACAATTTTTATATCTCTCTCCACCTTGTACATGGATAGATAAAAAATCAGAGTTTTTAATTAAATCATCTTTGCTACATGGAAGAACATTTAATTCTTTGCATTTATCTAAATTAAGATTTTCACTCCAAGCCATGACTTCCATACCAAAAGCTTTACCAATTTTTGCGACTTCTGTGCCCACTCTTCCAAGACCAATAAGACCAAGAATTTTTCCTTTAAGTTCAACACCTAAAGTTGTTTGCCAGTAACCTTGATACATATTATCAATTTCCTCTTTAAAATTTCTTGCTAAACCCAAAATTAACGACCAAGTAAGCTCAGGTGTTGGATTTATATTCATCTCAGTACCACAAACAATTATTTTCCTCTTTTTTGCAGTTTCTAGATCTATTGATCTATTTCGTAAACCACTGGTAATGACAAATTTTAATTTTGTTAAATTATCAATTAAATTTTTAGTAATCGGTGTTCTTTCTCTCATAATTAATAATGCTTCAAAATCAGATAATTGCTCTATAGCATCAGCTTCATCTGCAAAGGCCTCACTAAAAATTTTAAACTCGTATTTTCCTGATAGCTTTTCAATATCTACAAATTGTTGAGATACATTTTGATAATCATCTAATATTGCAACTTTAAGCATAAACTTTTCTATTAGATAAATAAATCCCAGACAATATAAAAGTAGCTCCTACAAAATGATAAAGTTCAAATTTTTCTTTAAAAATAATAATTGCCATGACAGCGCTGAATAAAGGCATTAATTGAATAAACATGGAAGCTCGATTTGGTCCAATTATTTCAATTCCTTTTTGCCAAAAATAATAAGCAGCTATAGCTGGAAAAATTGCTACATATATAAGTATTAAAAAAAAGTTTTTATCCAAATTTAACTCTAAACCAATTGATTTTTCATAAAAAAATTGAGGAATTAAAAAAAGTATCCCTACTGAGACCATTAACTGTATTAAAGTAAATTGTGAGAACTTGAAGTTATTTTTCTTAAGTAAAGTTGAATATAAAGACCAAGTAATTACACAAACTAGCATCCACATATCCCCTTTATTAAAATCTAAAGAGATAATCTTTTGAATATCTCCATTTGAGATAATTGATCCAATGCCAATAATTGATAGTATTAATCCAAGTAGTTGAAAAATGTTTGTTTCCTCAATTTTCATTAAGGAGGAAAGAACAATCGTTGCAGCAGGAATAGCAGAAAGCATTAAAACAGCATTTATTACTTGCGTATAATTAAGTGCAAAATAGACTACAGAGTTAAATGTACTAATTGTGATCACTCCCATAAAACTAATTACAAACCAATTCTTCTTTATATAAGGTAAATTTTCAAAAATTTCTTTGTAAGTAAAAGGGATTAGGATAAACCAAACAGAAATCCATCTAAAAACATTTAAAGTTAAAGGGGGAATTTCGTAAACGGTTGCAAATTTTCCTACTATAAAATTACCTGACCAACAAAATGTTGCCAGCACTAAAAATAAATAAGCTGAATAGTTTTTATTTGACACAAAATTATGAAAATCTTGTCGAACTATAAGGGCCTAATTTTAAATTTGTATTTTCTTTAGCTATCATTCCTGAGACGATCTTTCCAGAAATTGGACCCAATGTCCATCCTAAATGATGATGACCAAAACAATAAAATACATTTTTATGGTTTTTTGAAGGACCCATTACTGGTAAGAAGTCGGGTAGAGTTGGTCTAAATCCTAACCATTCATCTTCATGTTCTGGAAGATCATCTAACATATATTTTGCATTATTAATCAAATTTTTTATTCTTGATTTGGATAATGGATTATCCAATCCTCCAAATTCAACCGTACCAACAACTCTTAATCCTTGTTCCATAGGCGTTATTCCAAAACCTCTGTTTGAAAAAATCACCGGTCTACTTAATAGATGATCGCAATTTTTAAAATGGACGTGATATCCTCTTTCAGTATCTAAAGGAATTTTTTCACCTAATTTATCAGTTAATCTTTTTGAAAAAGCACCACAAGCTATTATAATTTTATCAAAGTTAAAATTTTGATTGTCAGTTTTTATTTTGGGAAGTTCATTATTAAATTCTATTTGTTTGACATCTCGTTTTTCAAATTTTCCGCCTTTGTTTAAAAAAAGCTCAAAAAATTTAAGTAATATCTTTTTTGGGTTTCTTGCATGTCTTGCATATGGATAATATACACCTCCATGATAAAAAGGTTTTAAATTTGGCTCCAAATCATGAATTTCTTTTTTATTTACAAGTTGTTGCTTTACTCCTAATTCGTCTCTTACTCTAATTTCTAATTCTCTACTTTTTAAATCTTTTTCATTCCAGATATAAAGAATACCTTTATTTTCTACCAACCCCTCTAAATCAATTTCATCAAACAATTCATCATAAGCTGGTAAAGCTAAATCTAATATTTGATGCATATTTTTAGCGGTATGCATCATCTTACTTTTCGTAGTATTCAAAATAAATTTTATAAACCAAGGGATCATTTTTGGTACATAGTTCCACTTCAATGCCAAAGGGCCTGTTGAACTTAGCAACATAGCTGGCACATCAGTAAGAACATCTGTTCTATTTAATGATAAAGATGCATACGGCGAGAAGTGCCCTGCATTGCCGTAAGACGCAGCATGACTGCCTGGTTCATCACGATCAAATATTGTTACTTTAAAACCTTTTTTTTGTAAAAATAAAGCGTTTGAAATTCCTTGTATACCAGCACCAATAATTCCAACGTTTAAATTTTTATTCATTAAATAATTATATAATTAATTAACAAAATTTTTGCAGTGACAAATTATGCAATCTTTATGAGATATTCTGTCTGTGATTTATGCTTGCACTCAGAACTATAGAAAAGCCAATCATTGTAGCTAATAAAGATGAACCTCCATAGGACATGATTGGTAAAGGAGATCCAACTGTAGGTAGAAGACCTAGAACCATTGATATATTGGTTGCAACATAAAGAAAAATTGCAAAAGAGAAACCAAAACAAAAAAGTCTAGAAAAGAAGCTTCTTGAAATCAAACCAGCACGGATAATCCTATAAATAATAATTGAATATAATAATAATAATAGAATAGAACCTATAAATCCAAATTCCTCAGAAAAAAGAGTAAATATAAAATCAGTATGTTTTTCAGGCAAAAAATCTAAATAGCTTTGAGTCCCTTTTAAAAAACCTTTACCAGTAAGTCCTCCTGATCCGACGGCTATTTTGGATTGGATAATTTGATATCCTGATCCTAATGGATCCCTCTCGGGGTTAATAAAAGTTAATATTCTAAGTTTCTGATACGGTTTTAAAAAAGAAATTATAAATGGTAATGAAGTTATAAATATTAAAAAAGAGTAAATGAAATATTTAATTCTTAAACCTGAAAACCACAAAATTATTAAACCTGAAAAAGATATTAAAATTGCTGTGCCTAAATCAGGCTGAGTAATTACTAAGATAGAAGGTATTATAATTATTGTCAAAGAAACTAATATCGACGTAAAAGAGTTGGTGCTAGTTGTTCGAATTCTATGAAAGAATTTAGCAAGACAAAGTATGACAGCTATTTTCATAAGCTCAGAAGGTTGTAAATTCAAAAAGTACAGATTTATCCATCTTCTAGATCCTGAGGCTGTTACGCCATATAAAGCCACCCAAACTAATAATCCCAAAATAAGTATATAAAAAAGGTAACTGCCTGCATGCCAATATTTTATATTAATAAATGAAAGAACAATCATCATAGGGAAAAAAATTGAAAATTTAACAAAATGACTTTTGGTATGAAATAATACTTCGCCTCCATCAGTTGAATACATCGTAAAAATACTTGTTATTCCAAGGATAAGAATACAAAACAATAATATAAAATCGTAATTTTTAATCTTTTGAAAGAGAGTTAATTCATGTGAAAAATTATTGAACGACATTTTATATATCCCAGTATTTTTTTTCTTTAACAGATTGTCTTAATTTATGTCTATCAACTATTAATTTAAAAAGTTTTTTTGCAATTGGTGCTGCGGTAGTACCACCTGATCCTCCGTGTTCAATAATAATACTGGTAGCATATCTTGGATTTTTGTAAGGTCCAAAAGCAACATACAAAGCATGATCTCTTTCCTCATAAGGGATTTCAAAAGTTTTAAGATCTAATTCACGATCTTTCTCAGTTATTCTTTTAACCTGTGCTGTACCAGTTTTGCCTGCAAACCGATATTTTGGATCATCAATTCGAGATTTGTAAGAAGTTCCTCTAACTTCATTAGTTGAACTAAACATCGCTTTTTGAATTAATTTAATATTTTTTGAATTTTTGAATAATGGTTTATATTTATCTAAATATTGCTGATCATTATTTAATACTATTTTAGGATGAATTTTATATCCACCATTTGCAATTTGTGCTGTCATTAAACATAATTGTATTGGTGTTGTTTGAATAAAACCTTGGCCTATTCCAGTTATAATAGTTTCACCAAGCACCCAGCTTTGTCCTAAAGCATTTTTTTTCCACATAGTATTAGGTACTAAACCTTTTTTTTCATTTTCAAATAATCCTCCAAATACTTTTTCGCCTAAACCAAATTTTTTAGCAGTTTCACTTAATCTATCTACACCAAGTCGCCTAGATATCTCGTAAAAATAAATATCACATGATTGTTTCATTCCCTCTCTTAAATTAACAAATCCATGCCCCTCTTTTTTCCAACAATGATAAGTTTGACCATATAATTCCAAAGGATGTTTGTGTCCTTTACAATGAACAGTAAACTCTGGATTAATAACTTCATTTTCTAAAGCCGATAGTGCTACTATCGGTTTAATGGTCGATCCAGGTGAGTATCTTCCATTAATTGTTTTGTTTAACAAAGGTTTCATCGGATCATTTCTAATTAATTGCCAATCATCTTGATTAATGCCAAATAAAAATAAATTAGGGTCAAAAGATGGTGATGATTGCATGGCAATAATTTCTCCAGAAAAAATATCCATCACACATATTGAGCCCGCTTTATCTTTTAAAAGTTCAGTGCACAACTTTTGAATTTCGGTATCTATTGTAAGATTAAGATCTTGTCCTTTTGAACCTTTTTGATAATTCAATTGACTTATCTTTCTTCCATATGCATTTACTTCAAATCTTTGAATATCATTTTCTCCCAACAAAACATTTTCAAAAGTTTTTTCCAAACCAGTTTTTCCAACTCTAATACCTGGCACAAATTTTTCTTTAATATTTTCGTTATCAATTATATCCTTCTCATTTGCTTGACTAACGTAGCCTAACACATGAGTATAGTTTTCATTAAAAGGATAAATTCTTGAAATTGACAAAACAGTCTTAACACCAATTAATTCGTGTAAATAATTATTGACTTTTGAAAACTGTTCCCAAGTTAGATTGTCAGAAACAACAATAGTTTCCCAGGCTTTTATTTTTTTTCTTTTTTTATGTATTTTTTGAAATTCTCTCTCAGATAAATTAAGTATATTTTTTAATCTTAAAGTGATGTATCTAAAATCCTCTACTTGTTCTGGCACAATATGAAGCTGATAAACTTCATTATTTCCTGCTATCACATTGCCAAAATAATCTTTAAACTCTCCCCTAACTGGATGAAGTTTGGACTCTCTTATCCTATTTTTATCAGAAAGGGTTAGGTATTTATTATTCTGTTTGACTTGAAGAGAAAATAATCTTGAAGTAAGTCCAAAAAATACCAAAATTTTTGCAGCTGTAATGATGAACAGTCTTCTATTAATTGTATTTATTTTACGAACATTATCACTTTCATCAAACATCAGATTCCCTAAAAAATTTTTTATAGTAAGCGTTAAAGATAATATAAAATAAAAAGAATATCAAAAATGTAGCTAAGTTATTAGTTAACAAGAATCTGTAGTCAATACTTACATCGAAAAAATAAGATGATATGATGTAATAAATCGAATTGACGCACGAAATAGTTATTAAAAAAAATAACCAATCTTTAGTTATATTAGGTCGTAGGGTAATTTTTCTGAAATAAGCTGTTGCTACACAAATGAGCATATATAAAAAACTGCTCAAACCTAAAGGAGAGCCTGTCACAACATCATTTATAATTCCTGCTAAAAAAATATATCCATAACCAAATTGCTCGATATTTTTTAATGTCCAAAAGAAGATTAAAATGAAAGCTAAATTAACTGATAAAAAAGGGATACCAAAGTAATTTGCATCAAATTCATTTAGGACTGCAATGAATAAAATTATTAAAGGTGCTGATTTAAAGATATGTTTTAAGAATCCACTTTTTTTCAGATAACTCATTTTATAATCTTCCTTTTTTTAACACGCAATTTTTGTATTCAGGTGTACCAACTTTAAATCCTTTTTTTGAGAAAGTTTTTTTTCTACATCTTTCACCATATTCTAAGTTTAATCTTAGAAATTTTAATTCATCTTTGTCAATATTATGAGACTTAATTATTTTATTTTGTTTTTCTATAATCTGTTGTCTATTGATTATTTCGATTTGATTATTTGAGAGTTGTTCTTTTAAATTCTCATTTTCAGTCTTAATTTTGTTGGTAATCTCGTCATTAATTTCCTTCTCTTTTATTAATAAGTCTAATTTCTTTTTTAATGTTGGTAGCTCTATATCTTCATCATTTTCATTTTCTGAAGTTTCTTCATCTATTTTTTCTGTCACTTTTGTTTCAACTTTATCAAAAGCAACAACAGACACATATTGTAATTGTGAAAAATCACTAAAAAATTCAATATTGATGTCTTCATCAATTTTTGAGTCAAAATTTGTTATTCGTCCGATTGGAACTCCACTTTTTATTAAACCTCCTGTACCAGAGGAATATACTAATGAATCGTTTGTTATTTTATCAAAATGAGTTTTTTTTAAAAAATTTACCTTTGCTTGATCTTTACCAGTTCCAGTGGCTATAGCTAATAGATTACCTGGAGAAATAGTGATAGGTATATTTGAATTGATATCAGATAATAATAAAACTCTAGAAGTTCCAAAATTTACTTCGATTACTTTACCAACTAAATATTGTTGATCTAAAACTGCCATTCCACTTTTAATACCATCTCTTGATCCTTTATTAATTACTATTGATCTTAAAAAAGGACTTTTGTTATCAATAATTATTTTAGAGAAAACTATTTCTGTTGAAATTAAATAGTCGTCCAGCTGTTGTCTAAATTTTTGATTTTCGAATTTAAGGATATCTAGAGAAATTTTTTGTGATCTATATTCATTTAACTCTTTCTCCAGCTTTTTTGAATTACTATAAAGCCCAAAATGATTTCTTATTTCAGTGTTGAGATTTTTTATAATTTTCTCAGGAGCTGATATTACAAATGATCCTCGATAAATAATTTCATTAATTCCTGATCTTACAGTTTTTATAATCTTATAATCAAAACTGCTTAAAATTAATATGATTATAGATAAAGTTATTAAGGATAATAATGAAAAATTTTGTTTAGTTTGTTTTTTTAAAAAAGCAGATCTGATTGCAATTACAAAATCATCTCTGCTTACATTCATTTTTCCTAGTATTCAGTAAGCATAGTAGAAAAGGTTTGTTCTTGCTCTAGTGCTTTTCCAGTCCCTATTGCAACACATGATAATGGATCGTCTGCTATATGAACAGGTAACCCAGTTTCTTTTGAAAACCTTTTATCAATATTCTTTAATAATGAACCACCACCAGTTAAAGTTAATCCCATATCGACTAAGTCTGCAGATAATTCCGGCGGAGTGCTTTCTAAAGCATCTTTAATTCCATTTACCATATCTCTTAAAATCTCATTTAATGCTTCAGCGGTATCTTCTTCTGTAATATTAACTTCTTTAGGAGTACCAGATCTTAAATCTCGACCTTTAACAGCGTAAGTATTATTATTAGATGGAATTGCTGTACCGATTTCTTTTTTAATTTTTTCTGCAGTACTGTCCCCGATCATTAAATTATATTCTTTCCTCATATAGTTCATTAACGCAGCGTCCATTGCATCTCCGGCAACTCTCAAAGATTTAGAATAAACAAGTCCTCCAAGAGACATTACGGCTATCTCACTTGTACCTCCCCCAATGTCAACAACCATTGATCCAGTTGCCTCAGAAATTGGAAGACCCGCGCCGATAGCTGCAGCAATTGGTTCCTCAATTAGTTGAACTCGTCTTGCACCAGCTGCAAGAGCACTATCTTGAATAGCTTTTCTTTCAACAGGTGTAGAGCCTGTTGGCACACAAATCAATATTCTAGGGTTAGCAAAACTACTCCCCTTATGCACTTTCTTAATAAAATGTTTGATCATCTCCTCTGTAACTATAAAGTCTGCAATTACACCGTCTCTTAGAGGTCTAATTGCACTTATATTTCCAGGTGTTCTACCAAGCATAGTTTTAGCCTCGTCACCTACTGCTAATACATTTTTTTTACCACCATTTTCAACAATCGCCACAACTGACGGTTCATTTAAAACTACTCCCTGACCTTTAACAACCACGAGTGTATTAGCCGTTCCAAGATCAATGGCCATATCTTGGCTCCAAATATTTTTTATCTTTTCAAACATTCCCATTTAAACTCCTCCTCTTATTTTTTGTTTTTCTATATCTTTATAAAGAGATTTTTTTTCCCTTTTAATAAGCATTTTATTTAAAGCATTTAAATACGCATTTGCAGATGCAACTAATGTATCTGTATCTGCAGATTGTCCAACAGTTGTTCTATCATTTTCCTCAATTTTCACACTTACTGTTGCTTGAGCATCAGTTCCTTCTGTTACAGCATGAACTTGATAAAGAGATAATTTCACATCGTGCGGGTAGAGATCTTTGATACATTTAAATATTGCATCGACTGGTCCATCGCCTGTTTGCGAAGTTTTTTTAATATCGCCAAAAACATCCAATGTCATTTCTGCTTTTTGTGGCTCTCCTGTTCCAGCAAAAACTTTCAAAGATTTAAGATTAATTGCATTAATTTTGTTATCGATTATTAGACTATCATCAACTAATGCTACTATATCTTCGTCATAAATATGTTTCTTTTTATCAGCTAAAATTTTAAACTTTCCAAATGCAGCTTGAACAACGTCATCTGTAACGTCTGAGTAACCTAAATCACTCAATTTGTCTTTAAAAGCATGTCTTCCAGAATGTTTTCCCATAACTAAAGATGTTTTTTTTACACCTACACTCTCAGGTGTCATTATTTCATATGTTTCTCTATTTTTAAGCATTCCATCTTGATGTATTCCAGACTCATGTGCAAAAGCATTTTTTCCAACAATAGCTTTATTAAATTGAACAGGAAAACCTGTTGCATTTGATACTATTTTAGATGCTTTACTTATTAATTCTGTTTTAATACCTGTTTCATAAGGCAATAGATCTTCTCTTGTTTTAATTGCCATTACAATTTCTTCAAGAGCAGCATTTCCTGCACGTTCTCCTATACCATTAATAGTACATTCTATTTGCCTAACGCCAGCTGAAAGTCCAGATAATGCATTAGCAACTGCAAGTCCTAAATCATTATGACAGTGAGCAGAAAGAATTGCTTTATCAATATTAGGCACATTATTTTTTATTGATGTAATAGTTTTTGCAAATTCTTCTGGTATAGAATAACCAACTGTATCAGGAATATTTATTGTTTTTGCACCACAATTAATTGCAAGTTCAATTGTTTTGTACATAAAATCTAAATCTGTTCTTGTTCCATCCTCACAAGACCACTCAACATCATCTGTAAATTTTCTGGCATACGTGACACTTTCTTTGATTGCGTCTAAAACTTGCTCGTTATTCATATTAAGCTTATGTTTCATGTGAACCGGGCTAGTAGATATAAAAGTATGAATTCGAAATCTTTTTGCAAATTTTAAAGACTCATGACAAGCATCAATATCTTTTTTAGTTGCACGTGCTAATCCACATGGAATTGAATTTTTCACACTTTTGCTGATTGCGCTAACTGCCTCAAAATCACCTGGTGATGATATTGGAAAACCAGCTTCAATAATATCAATTCCCATTTCGTCAAAAACTCTAGAAATTTGAATTTTTTCCTCAACACTCATAGAGGCACCTGGTGATTGTTCACCATCTCTCATTGTTGTGTCAAAAATTATTACTTTGTCTTTATCAGGCATATGTAAATTATTTTCAAAATGGAATATACAACCTATCGTTTAGATTGCAAAATAAATCACCAAATTTTGCCCAATATGGGACTACAAATTAGCCCTTGTCGCTATCTACTAATTTCTTCTTACTAATCCAAGGCATCATTGCTCTTAGATTAGCGCCAACTTTTTCCACTGGGTGTTCAGCTAATTTAGCTCGCGTTGCTAGAAAGTTTTTTTGACCACTTTTGCACTCTTCCATCCATTCCTTAGTAAATTTGCCTGATTGAATGTCATCTAGAACTTCTTTCATTCTTTTTTTTGTTTCTTCTTTATTAATAATCCTTGGTCCTGACTGATATTCACCGTATTCTGCAGTATTTGAAATTGAATAGTTCATGTTAGCTATTCCACCTTCATAAATTAAATCGACAATCAATTTTACCTCATGAACTGTTTCAAAATAAGCCATTTCTGGTTCATATCCTGCTTCAACTAAAGTTTCGTATCCATTTTTAATTAATTCAACTAAACCTCCACAAAGGACAGTCTGTTCGCCAAATAAATCTGTTTCTACTTCATCTTTAAAAGTTGTTTCAATTATTCCAGATCTACCACCTCCTACAGCCGAAGCATAAGACATAGCAAGATCTCTTGCTTTTCCAGAACCATTTTGGTGAACTGCAAACAAACAAGGAACCCCCCCACCTTTCTCAAATTCACTTCTGACTAAATGTCCTGGTCCTTTAGGCGCAACCATAAATACATCTAAATCTTTTCTAGCACTGATTAAATCATAATGAATATTTAAACCATGGGCAAAAGCTATTGAAGTTCCCTCTTTAACCCTTTGCTCAATATGATTTTTATATATAGATGCTTGTAATTCATCAGGAGTTAAAATCATTACAACATCTGCCCACTCTGCAGCATCTGATAAATTCATCACTTTTAAACCCTTTGACTCAGCTTTTGCGATACTTGAAGAACCTTCTCTTAACGCTACAACAACTTCTTTAACTCCACTATCTTTTAAATTTAATGCATGAGCGTGTCCTTGACTTCCATACCCAAAAATTGCAATCTTTTTGTCCTTAATGAGATTTACATCAGTATCTTTTTCATAAAACATTTTCATTTTTTATCTCCTCTTTAATTATTTAAAAACGTCTGCTCCTCTGGTCATTGCAATTGCACCTGTTCTGGAGGTGCTTATTAAGCCAAGAGATTTTAATTTTTTACTCATTTTGTCTATTTCACGTCTTAATGCAGTGATTTGAATAACGACTGACTTGCTCGATTTATCCAATATAACTGGATGGTAGGTTTTACATGCTTTAAGGCATTTTTCTATCTTTTTTTTCTTTCCTACAACCTTTAGTAAAGCCATTTCTTTAAATATTACTTTTTTATCCTCCCTTTTAAAATCCGCTACTTTATGAACAGGAACTAATTTCTTTAATTGCAGTTTTATTTGGTCAATTACTTGAGGTGTTCCAGTGGTTACTATAGTTATTCTAGAAATATTTTTTGCTGCATCGATTTCAGCCACTGCTAAAGATTCAATATTATATCCTCTTCCAGAAAATAATCCGACCACTCTTGCTAATACACCAGCTTCATTGTCTACCCACACCACAATAATATGTGTGTCTGGTTTGCCTTTTTTTGTTGGTATGCTGTATGCTGATTTTGGATTTGCCATTAAACTAGAGCTTTTCCTTTTCCAGTGATCTTATTTTCTTCCTTATCGTTAGGTCCTAAAATCATTTGATTATGTGGTTTACCTGATGGAATCATTGGGAAACAATTTTCATTTGGGTCTACCTGGCAGTCAAAAATTACAGGACCTTCATGGTCAATCATTTCTTTTATTTTTTCGTCAAGTTCCTGAGGGTTAGAGGCTTTAATACCTTTGCAACCATAGGCCTCAGCTAATTTTACAAAATCAGGTAATGCCTCAGAATAACTCTCAGAGTAATTTTTTTCATGAAGCAATTCCTGCCACTGTCTAACCATCCCCATATACTGATTATTCAAGACAAATATTTTAATTGGTAAATTATATTGAACTGCAGTGGACATTTCCTGCATCGTCATTAAAACAGAAGCTTCTCCTGCAATATCTATAACTAGTTTATCTGGGTGTGCAATTTGAACACCTACAGCCGCTGGAAGTCCGTAGCCCATAGTCCCAAGACCACCTGATGTCATCCATCTATTTGGTTTATTAAACTTATAATGTTGTGCTGCCCACATTTGATGTTGACCCACTTCTGTAGTTATAAAAGTATCCTGAGATTTTGTGAGTTCATATAATCTTTGTACAGCATGTTGAGGTTTTATAGTTTTGTCACTATTGATAAACCCTAAAGAGTCTTTCTCACGCCATTTTTGAATTTGTTCCCACCATTTTGATATTTTTTGTTTATTTGAAACTTTAATACCATTTTGTTTTTGATTAATCTTTTTTATAGTCGATTTTAAAACCTCGTTTACATCACCGACTATAGCTAAATCTACTTTAATAATCTTATTAATTGATGATGGATCAATATCGATATGAACTTTTTTTGATTTAGGGGAAAACTCGTCGATCTTACCAGTTATTCTATCATCAAATCTAGCCCCGATATTAATTAACAAATCACAATCGTGCATTGCATTGTTTGCCTCATAAGTTCCATGCATACCAAGCATTCCAATAAATTGATTGTCATCACCTGGGAACGCCCCTAAACCTTGAAGTGTAGATGTAATAGGAAAACCTACTAGTCTTACAAACTCTCTTAATGCTTCACTCGCTTTTGGTCCAGAGTTTATAACACCACCTCCAGTATAAATCATTGGCTTTTTTGCTTTTGAAATTAAATTAATTAATTCATTAATTTCATTCTGAGTAAATTTGTTATGAGACTTACCATTAACTTTTTTTATTTTTTTTGGTTTTGAATAGTTTGTCTTTGCAAATTGAATATCTTTTGGAATATCAACCAACACTGGTCCTGGTCGACCAGTTGTTGCAACCTCAAATGCTTCGTGTAAAATTTTTGGCAAATCTTTTATATCTTTTACTAACCAATTATGTTTAGTACAAGGTCTTGTGATACCAGTTGTATCACATTCTTGAAAAGCATCTGTGCCAATTAAATGTGTTGGCACTTGTCCCGAAATGCAAATTAAAGGAACTGAGTCCATATATGCATCTGTTAATGCTGTTACAACATTAGTTGCACCTGGTCCAGAAGTAACTAAAACTATACCAGGTTTACCTGATGATCTTGCATAACCTTCTGCAGCATGTCCTGCTCCTTGTTCATGTCTAACTAATATATGTTTAATTGATGAATGGTTTTTTAACTCATCATAAATAGGTAAAACTGCTCCACCAGGATAACCAAAAATAAATTCAACATCTTGATCTTCAAGACATTTAAATACGATTTCAGCTCCTGAATATAATTTTGACATTAAACCAATCTAGCTGAAGTTGTGCTAATTGGTCAAGACTAAGTAGGTAATATCTAAATCTTTTTTAGAAAGTCAGTTAACTGAATTGGATTTATTTTGTTCCAATTTTGCATATTTCCGTTTGCCCATGTCCTTTGTCTTTTGGCGTATTGTCTTGTCTTTATTGATATTTTCTCAATAACCTGAGCAATTTTAATTTTTTTTTGGATATACTCATTTACTTCTCTAATACCTATAGCTTTACAGGCCGTTTTATCATTTCTGACTTTGAGGCTATTAAATTTTTTGACCTCTGAAATTGCACCTTTTTTTAACATTTCTTGAGCCCTAAGATGTATCCTCTCTACCAATTTGTCTTTAGGAAAATCTATATAAATTTTATAAAAATCCTTTTGTTGATAGTTTGATTTTGTTTTTTTAAACCATTCGTAAATTGATTTTTTAGTAAAAGATTTTACCTCATAAGCTCTTATTGATCTTTGGGCATCAGAGGATTTAATTTGGTTTTTGACTAGTGGATCAAGTTTAATCAATTTTGAAAAAAATTTTTTATTCCCTATTTTTTTGTGCAAAGACCTTACATTTTCCCTAAATTTGATAGGAATATTTGGAATGCTCACTAAACCATCTGTTAGGGATTTAAAATATAAACCTGTGCCTCCTACTAAAATTGGAACTTTTTTTCTTTTTTTAATATCTTCAATTTTTTGATTAGCTAATTTTAACCAATCACCAGTAGAAAATTTTTTTTTAACACTGTGAAATCCAAAGAGATGGTGCTTAATTCTTTTATATTCTTTTTTAGAAGGTCTTGCTGATAAGACTTTAAGTTCTTTATAAACTTGCATGCTATCAGCATTAATAATTTCACCGTTGATTTTTTTTGAAAGTTTAATAGCAAAATTAGATTTTCCAGATGCTGTTGGACCATAAATTAAAATAATTTTGGATTTTAGATCCATGAATTAATTTAATTTAACACCAATATATCTTCTTTGATTTTGACTGTTATAGATAACTAATAACAAAGTTTTTTCACTTGTTTTCAACACTTGATCTAAAGTTTGATTTAAATCATCTACTGATCTTATTTTCTTTTTTTGAGCCTCTAAAATTATACTATTTATATCAAGTGATTTTGCCAAAGGACTATCAGCTTCGATCTTAGTTATTACTAAACCAGAGGTTTGATTTGGTAAATTCCTATTTTTAATATCCTCTTTATTAAGTTCTCTTACTGCTATTTTTAATTTCTCTATTCTTGTTTCTTTTGGTTTAGCTTTTTTTTCTGCAACTTTAAAGTCCTCTGATGTCTCTAGCCTTCCAAGTGTAATAGTTTTAGTAATCTCTTTTTTATCTCGCCAAATTTTAACTTTTACTTTTTTGCCAACTTCTGTTCTTGCAACTATCATTGGAAGTTCTTTCATTACTTTAATCTTTTCACCATTGAATTCTAAAATAATATCTCCAGCTTTAACTCCTGCTTTATCTGATGGACTGTTTTCAGCAACACTAGCAACAAGTGCACCTCGTGGTTCATCTAATTTTTCTACCTCAGCAATTTCTTTTGTAACATCTTGAATTCTAACTCCTAACCACCCTCTTTTTGTTTCACCAAATTCAATTAATTGATCAATTACAATTTTTGCACTATTGGATGGAATAGCAAAACCAATTCCAATAGAACCACTTCTTCCTAAAATTGCAGTGTTAATTCCTATCACATCTCCATTCATATCAAATAAAGGACCCCCAGAGTTTCCTGAATTGATTGATGCATCTGTTTGTATGTAATCCTCATATCTTGATAGACCTATTGATCTATTTCTAGCTGATATTATTCCCGAAGTTACTGTTCCACCTAAACCAAAGGGATTACCAATAGCAATCACCCAATCACCAATTCTTGCATTATTAGAGTTACCAAATTTTACTGGGGTAAATTTTTCGTTTGTTTCAAGTTGTAAAATAGCAATATCTGATAATGGATCAGAACCTATTACTTTAGCATTAAACTCCTTATCACCATTTACTCTTATAATTATATTTTCTGCATCTTGGATTACGTGATTATTTGTAACCACTATACCTTTTTCATCTATAATAAATCCTGATCCCAACGCTGAGGATTGTCTCTCTTGAGGAGCACCAAATTCTTTAAACATATCCTCAAACGGTGAGCCTGGGGGAAATTGGAAAGGAAATGGATTTGATTGAGTAGTAATTGTTGTGGTTGTAGAAATATTGACAACTGACGGCATTAATTTTTCTGCTAAATCGGCAAATGAACCTGGTATTTCTTTAGAGAAAGATTTTGCCTGGACAGTTAAAATTAATAGAGTTGTTACAAAGAAAATTTTTAGTTTATTCATATTAGCTTTTAATGAAGTAAATAATGATAAACCCAATTAATGCAAAAATTAGTCCAGCAGTTCTAAGCTGATTATCATTAATTAATTCTAATTTTTTTAACATACTTTTCATTTTTGCTGGAAATATGGCATATAAAAGACCCTCTATAAATAAGAATAGACCAAAAGCTATGATCAATTCCCTCATCAAAGTTTAATTAGATTGAGGCTGCTTTATATTTCCAAAGAATTTAAAAAACTCACTGTCAGGTGATAAAATTAAAGACGTTTCACCGCCAATTAAAGCTTTTTCATATGCTTGCATTGCTCGATAAAATGCAAAGAACTCTGGATCTTGGCCAAAGGCGCTAGCAAATATATTATTTCTCTTACCATCACCCTCACCTTTCATAATCTCTGATTTTTTTTGTGCATCAGCTAAAATGACAGTTACTTCTTTATCCGCTGTTGAAGTAATCGTTACAGCCATCTCTGCACCTCTTGCTCTAAATTCTTTTGCTTCTCTTTCCCTTTCAGTTTGCATTCTTCTAAAGATCGCATCACTGTTTGCTTGAGGAAGATCTGCTCTTTTTATCCGAACATCATTAATTTTTATTCCAAAGTTTTCAGCTTCATTATTAACTCCCTCTTGAATTAAAGCCATTTGTTTTGTTCTATCTTCAGACAATAAAGTTTGAAGTTCTTGCTGACCTAAAACATTTCTTATTCTTGAATTGATAATTGTTGCTAATCTTGATCTAGCAACCCGTTCATTTCCTACAGAAATATAAAATTTTAAAGGATCAACTATTTGAAATCTTGCAAAAGCATCCACGATCAATCTCTTTTGATCTGAGGCAATTACCTCTTCTGGTGGAGTATCTAAGTTTAAAATTCTCTTATCTAAAAAAACTACATTTTGGATAAATGGAATTTTAAAATTTAAACCTGGTTTTACAATTATTCTTTTTGGATCACCAAACTGTAAAACGATAGCTTGATTTACTTCTTTTACAATAAAAATTGAAAAAAATAATGTAGCTGCAATTGCAACACTTATACCAGCAATAACTTTTCCCATATTCATATATTAATTAGTCACTTTCTTTTTTAATTCAGGCAGTGGTAAATACGGCACTACACCAGAGCCGGCATTCTTTTCTATAATTACTTTATCTATATCTGCTAAAACTTTTTCCATTGTTTCTAAATACATTCTTTCTTGTGTTACTGATTTTGCATTTTTATATTCATTATAAATCGCTAAAAATCTACTTGCTTCACCTTCTGCTTTTGCAACAACTTCTTTTTTATATGCTTCAGCAGCTTGCAATATTTTTGCAGCTTCACCCCGAGCTCTTGGTATTACATCATTTGCGTATGCCTCAGCTTCGTTTTTAGATCTTTCCATGTCAGCTCTCGCAGCTTGAACATCCCTAAAGGCATCAATTACTTGATCTGGTGGATCGGCTTTTTGGGTTTGAACTTGAGTGATTTGAATACCACTTGTGTATTCATCCAAAATTTTTTGAATTATTTCTTGTGTATCCGTTTCTATTAAAGATCTGCCCTCTGTAAGAATAGGTTGAATATCTGATCGGGCAATAACTTCTCTCATTGCAGTTTCAGCTGCAGCTTTTACAGTGCCCTCTGGATCTTGAATTTTAAATAAAAAATTTCCCGCATCTTTAATTACCCAAAATACTGAAAAATCTATGTTAACTATATTTTCATCTCCAGTTAACATTAAGCTTTCTTGTGGAACATCAGCAACTCCTCCTTGAGAAGAAAATCCACTATCTCTTTCAGATCTAAAACCTATATCTATTCTGTTAACCTTAGTAACTTTTGGGGTTAGCACAGACTCTACTGGAAAAGGTATATGATAATTTAATCCTGGTTGAGTGGTTTTTACAAACTTTCCAAATCTTAAAACCACTCCTTGTTCATCTGGTAGTACTCTGTACAGACCACTTGCTAACCAAACAAAACCTAGAATAATTAAAACTAATACCGCTTGTTTTCCGCCTGACGAACTTCCGCCTGGTAAAAATTTTTTTAATTTTTCCTGAAATTCTCTAATGATTTTATCAATATCTGGTGGAGTTGGACCTCTGCCTGAACCATTTCCACTTCCACCTCCTCCTGGAGGCTTACCCCATGGGCTTCCACCACTTTGTCTAAAATCATCTGGCATAGTGCAAATCTATATAATGTCTTTATATAGAAAAACAAGGTAAGATCACTAAATGCCAAAGGAAAAGCCAGAATTAAGTGACGCAATGAGAAAAAAACTGAGTGGAAGCCCACGTGAAAAGAAGCCAATTAATGGAACTAAATTTACCATCGCCATTTCAAGTGCCAAAGGGGGTGTCGGAAAATCGACTTTTGCAACCAACCTTGCTTTAGCTTTAAAACAAAATGGCTGTAAAGTCGGATTATTGGATGCTGATATATACGGACCCTCTATTCCTAAAATGTTTGGGATAAATGAGAAACCAAAAAGTGATGGTCAAAAGTTAGAGCCTGTTATCAAATACGGTATTCAATGTATGTCTATAGGTTTTTTAACAGATGAAAAAACTCCAATGATATGGAGAGGTCCAATGGTTACAAGTGCAATTAAAACGTTTACTCAACAGGTCAACTGGAAAGATTTAGACTTTATAATTGTAGATATGCCTCCTGGGACTGGTGATACCCAACTAACTTTTTCTCAAGGCATTGAAATGAATGGAGCAATTATAGTATCTACCCCACAAGAAGTGGCACTCTTAGATGTTAAGAGAGGAATAAAAATGTTTGATAAACTTGGGGTAAAGATTTTAGGTCTAATAGATAACATGAGTTCTTTCACAGGAGATGATGGAAAAAAATATGCAATTTTTGGAGAAGGCGGAGTTAAAAGAACAGCAAAAGAATTTAATAAAGAGTTTTTGGCTGAAATACCAATTGATCCAAATGTTGGTAAATTCGGAGATCTAGGAAAGCCTATAGTAGAAAGTGATCCAAACAATGAAGTATCTCAAATTTATATTAACTTAGCTAAAAAAATAAAATCAATTTACTTTTAAAAATTAATAATTATTTTAAATTTATATTATCTTATCTTTAAGTTCTAAAGCAGTCATAAGCTCATTCCATTCTCTTTTTGATAAGCCAGATTTTTCAACATCTACTTTTTCACCGCTGATAAGTTTTTGAATAATTTTTTTACCTTTTGAGGATACTTCAGTGCCTCCCACTCTATAATCCAAAAATGCTTCGTAAGTAATTGGTACCCATCTTTTAACAGTATCTAACATAGCATCGGCATAAGCTCTGATTTCAAATTGTGCATGATGATCTGCTCTTAATCTTAAAAAATTCATTAAATTTAAAAGATCGGTTTTCCAATACCACTGGGTATAAGTATTAAGTGTTAAATTCATCCTTGCTAGTTCTCTTGCTAAACCAACTTGTTTTTCATCAATTACAGAGCCATCATATCTTTCATTAAGCATAGTTTCATAATTATCATAAGTTTGCTCTGCATCCTTTTTTAATAAATCTAAAACTTTTTTTGCCTGATCTCCTGAGAGGACATCCCCTCTTCCTTGTCTGTTACTTTGAGATTGTGCAGCTAAATTTTCTACTGCTGGTAAATAAAACTCTTTATCTAAAATAGAATATCTTGCAGAATATTCATTTACATTTGCTGTCCTATGTCTAATCCATTGACGAGCAATAAAAATTGGAAGTTTAACGTGATACTTTATTTCACACATTTCAAATGGAGTACTATGCCAATGTCTCATCAAGTACTTTATAAGCCCTGCATCAGTTGAAACTTTTTTTGTACCCTTTCCGTATGAAACTCTAGCTGCTTGAACGATAGAAGTATCGTCACCCATATAATCAATTACTCTTATAAAACCATGATCCAAAATAGGAATAGCCTCGTAAAGAATATTTTCAAGTTCAGCAACTGTAACCCTTTTGGTTTTTTTTTCTTGGGACTGTTGATCTCTAATTTCTTCTTGCTGTTCTTTAGTTAATTTCATGAATAATTTATTGAATCTTTAATTATTACTTTTATATTAAACATGTTGGTTTTCCAACTATGACGATAAATGAATCTCGTAATAACCATTGCGGACGTGGGGGCAGTACCCACCACCTCCACCATTTTCAACTTATGGGGGTGAACTAGATTCGACGGATGACTAAAGGTTATTCTTTCGTTCGGAATTGTCCCCCGTAAAGGGCTATTTTATAATTGCTAACGAAAGTTACGCACTTGCTGCTTAATTAATTTTATTAATTAAGTAAACGGGGTTTGGGGCACCTGGCAACAGAACGCCCCTATTAAACTAAAAGTTTAAAAAAATTTACAAATTTTACTAGATCTCCACTTAAACTTATTTTCAAAGCAAAAATTAAATTCTTGAAATAAAGTATATATCGACCGTATCTTCAAAATGAATTCTTCTTTTGCCAGAAAACATCGGGGGTGTATCAGAAAATAAAACCAAAAGATCATTTTTTTCCAACCTTGAAATAAACTTAGAAATATTCTCGTTAAAAAACATCTGATTATTATAAATTGTACAAAACTGTTTACTTAAATTTAAAGGAAAATTTTTTTCACAATTTATATATTGTTTATAAGTAATTGGTTCTACCGGGATATGATTATTAACAGTCAAAAAAACTACAAAATTATTATTTTTTTTATTAACTAACATATCCATATTATTCAAAATATCATGATCACAAACTCCACTAAATTTTTGGATACATTTACTAAAACCAAATTTTTTTAAATCTCCACTAAAATAAGATTTATCAAAAAAATTTTTATATCTTGATCTATTAAAAAATGACTCTTCATAACTGTGTATATAAACAAAATTTTTATCTTTAATGTTATTTATCCAACAATTATTTTTGTCCAAAAAAATATCAAGTTCTTCTTTTTGGAACGCGTTATAATCAACCTCTTTATCACAGAAGAATTCCATTTCAGAGCCCTGGGTAGTTACAGATCTATTCCATTTTTTTTTGAATTTTTGAATATTTAAACTTTCATTATTTAGAACAATTTTTTGGAATAAATTTTTTTTAAGGTCTTGATTTCTAAAATTTGGATAAGATTCGTTTATTATCACATAAATATTATTAAATTTTTTTTGGGTGATAATTTTTTCAAAATTCCCAAAATATTTATAATCATCTATTTTCACAAGTTTTCTTGAACCTGCAGGAAGATTGTCAGAATAAATAAATGTATAGTTTAATGTATTGAACCAATTCTCGTTTCTAAATAAATTATTCTTTACCATTTGATTATAATATTTCACCTCGTAGTCAAAATTTCTATCTAGCTCAGTCCACATGTTAGTTGCACCTTTTATTCTTTCAATTAAACTAAGATGAGAAAGTGATGGATTTATAATTGAAAGTATAAATGCTAAAATGAAGGAAAATAAGTAAAATTTTTGATTAATAGTATATGATTTAAATTTAAAATTGATCTCATATTTTTTTTTCTCAAGATAGAAAATTATAAATGTAGCAAAAACCAAATAATAAATAATACTTATATTTTCATAAAATATGTATCCAACATAATCATAATTTAAAGTTAAAAAATTATTAAAAATTAATTTATAAAAATGAAAATCAAGTCCATACTGACTTATGAAAGCTGAAACACTCTCAAAAAAAATAAAAAAGTATAATAAATATAAATGAATTGAATAAATTAAAGATTGTATAGAAATAAAACCAAAATCAAAAGAATATGTGTCTGATAAATAAACTAAAGCTAATATATTTACTGAAAAAACTCTAAAAAAATAATATTTTAAATATAATTTCATTATTCGAGTATATCACTTTATAAGTTGGTGTTCTGGTGGCGTTTTATTAATAATAAATGGGTTTTCAATTCAATTAAATCACGAATAATGCAACAAAGTTTGGGGCATCTGGTAACAGAACGCCCCTTTAAATGACTTTAAGTCACAGTGAAAATTTCTAACAAAAAATTAAATATATTGTATGGAAACAGTTATACTTTTATTATTAGCAATAGTGGTAATTTGGATTTTGTTCAGACCAGTAACAAAAAAAGAGCTTGATAGGTATAATGATAAAGATAATTGGTCAAATATGGGGTTTTAATATTAATTACGTAAATTAAATTTATTATCTAATTCCAAATTATGGTGCGGTCAGAGAGACTCGAACTCTCATGGACCAGGTCCACACGGCCCTCAACCGTGCCTGTCTACCAATTTCAGCATGACCGCAATATGACCCACATTAAATCAATGACAAGAAGGTTTCAAATTGATAAATTTAGTTATGGAATTTACTCAAGAAGTAAAAAATGCAACTGATCCAATTTATCAGAAGATTTCAAAGGTAATGCCTGAAATTGAATGGTCAATTCATGCTCCTTATATTTACAAAATTAATAAACTTAAAAAAGAAAAAAATGCTGTAGTTTTGGCACATAATTATCAGACGCCTGAGATTTATCATGGTATAGCAGATTTTTCTGCAGACTCTTTAGCGCTTGCTGTTGAGGCTTCTAAAACCTCCGCTGATATAATTGTAATGGCTGGAGTACATTTTATGGCTGAGACAGCCAAACTTATGAGTCCAAATAAAAAAGTTTTGTTACCAGATATGGAAGCAGGCTGCTCATTATCCTCTTCAATTACAGGCAAAGACGTGAGATTATTAAAAGAAAAGTATCCAGGAGTTCCTGTCGTCTCATATGTAAATACATCTGCTGAAGTAAAGGCTGAGACTGATGTTTGCTGCACATCAGCAAATGCAGTTAAAATTGTAAAATCTCTAGGTGTAAAAAAAGTTATTTTTTTACCTGATGATTATTTAGCAAAATATGTTGCATCACAAACTGACGTTGAAATTATTTCATGGAAAGGAATTTGTATGGTTCATGATCAATTCAACGAAAATGAAATTAAAGATATTAGAAAAAATAATCCAGGGATTAAAATAATTGCTCACCCAGAGTGTCCTCCAGAAGTGATTAAAGCTAGTGATTTTGCTGGATCAACTTCAGGAATGATTAATTATGTTAAAGATAATCAGCCTAAAAAAGTAATGATGGTAACTGAGTGTTCTATGAGTGATAACATTCAAGTTGAAAATCCTAAAGTTGAATTCATTAGACCGTGCAATATGTGTCCTCATATGAAGAAAATCACTTTGCCAAAAATTTTGGAATGCCTAGATAATGAAACTGGCGAAATTATTATGGATCAAGAAACAATTGATAAAGCAAGATTGTCAGTAGAAAAAATGGTTGCTATCGGAAGATAACACTTCGTGTCAAAAATTAAATTAAGCGATACTTTTATCAAGGACAGAGTAAAAATTGCTCTTGCAGAAGATTTGTATCCTCATGGAGATATAACTTCTAACCTGTTAAAAAATAATAAAATTATTAAAGCAAAAATAGTTTCAAATCAAAAAGCAATTGTTGCAGGTTTGCTATTTGCTAAACAGTCGTTTAAACAAGTTGACAAAAAAATAGAGTTTATATTAAAAAAAAAAGACGGGTCCACAGTCAAAAAAAATTCTATAATAGCAGAAATAAAAGGTAAGGCCAATTCTATAATGATTGCAGAAAGGGTTGCATTAAATTTTTTATCTCATATTTCTGGAATAGCTACAAAAACAAATAAATTTGTAAAACTAGCGGGAAAAAAGTGCAAAATTTGTTGTACGAGAAAAACTTTACCAAATTATAGGGTAATCCAAAAATATGCAGTTAAATTAGGAGGTGGAACAAATCATAGATTTAATTTAAGTGATGAATTTCTGATTAAAGATAATCATATAGCTAGTGCTGGTTTAAAAGAATTAGTTTTATTAGCTATAAAAAATAAAAGAGGAAAAAAAATTACAGTTGAAGTGGATAGTTTAAAACAATTAAAAAAAATTATTGGACTAAAATTTAATACTATTTTATTTGATAATATGAGTGTTAAAAATCTTAGAGCAGGCGTAAAACTTGTTAAAAAATATTATGAAACAGAGGCTTCAGGAAATATTAATCTTAAAACAGTAAAATCTGTTGCTACAACTGGGGTAAATAGAATTTCAATAGGGAGCATTACTCATAGCGCCCCTGCTGTAGATTTCAAGTTAGAAATCTAGATTATGAAATTATTAATTTTTATTTCTCAAAAGCTCAGCCTGTGCCGCTGCTAACCTAGCTATAGGAACTCTATACGGTGAACAAGAAACATAATTCAGACCAGCTTCTGAACAAAATTTAATACTCTTTGGATCACCACCATGTTCACCACATATACCCAGTTTAATTTTTTTGTTCTGTTTTTTTCCTTTAGAAACCGCTATTTCCACTAAATCTTTTACTCCATCATCGATAGATACAAACGGATCAATAGCAAAAATCTTATTATCTATATAATCATTCAAAAATTTACCACTATCATCTCTACTTATTCCAAAAGTTGTTTGTGTTAAATCATTAGTACCAAAACTAAAAAATTCAGCATGTTTTGCTATATCATCAGCCTTAATCGCTGCCCGAGGTAGCTCAATCATTGTTCCTACAAGAAATTCAATTTTTGTTTTATTTTCTTTTTGAACTTTTCTTGCAGTATTGATTACTAAATCTTTCATTATTTTAATCTCAGTTTCGGTGGAAACTAAAGGAATCATTATCTCAGGAAAAGCAAATTTTTGTTTACTTTTTTTAAGGTCTGCGAGAGCTTCGAATATCGCTCTACATTGCATTTCATAAATTTCAGGAAATGAGATACCAAGTCTACAGCCTCTATGTCCTAACATCGGATTTTGTTCATGCAGTTCCTCTATTCTGCTTTCAATATCATTTTTGTCTGATCCAATAACATTAGCTACTTCAGAAATTTCTTTATCAGATTTAGGTAAAAATTCGTGTAATGGTGGGTCTAATAATCTTACAGTAACTGGAAGCCCATGCATAATCTTAAATATCTCCATAAAATCTCTTTTTTGGTGTGGAAGAATCTTTTGCAAAGCGTTAGATCTATCATTTAGCGTTTTTGATAAAATCATTTCTCGAACAAATAAAATTCTTTCTTCATCAAAAAACATGTGTTCAGTCCTACAAAGCCCTATACCCTCTGCTCCAAAATCTCTGGCTGTTTTAGTATCTATCGGGGTCTCAGAATTAGTTCGTACTTTAAGTTTTCTAATTTTATCAGCCCAGCTCATCAACTTTGAAAAATCTCCTGATATCTCAGGTTTTATAGTTGGAACTGTACCTAAAATTATTCTCCCTGTAGAGCCATCAATAGTGATTATTTCTCCCTCTTTGACCTCGGCTGAAGATGTTTTAAAAACTTTTTTATCATAATTAATTTCAATTTCACTTGCACCAGAAACACAAGGTCTTCCCATTCCTCTAGCAACAACTGCAGCATGACTAGTCATTCCTCCTCTTGAAGTTAAAATTCCCTTCGCAGCATGCATTCCTTGAATATCCTCTGGAGAAGTTTCAACTCTAACTAAAATTGTATCTTGCATTATACCATTTAATCTTTCAGCTTCTTCTGAAGTGAAAACTACTTTTCCGCTTACTGCACCAGGGGACGCTGGGAGACCATTTGCAATGACCTTGATTGAACTTTTCTCATCTAAAGTTGGATGCAAAAGCGTATCTAAAGAATTCGGATCAACTCTCAAAACAGCATCATTTTTAGTGATTAACTTTTCTTTAACCATATCAACAGCAATTTTAACTGCTGATTTCGATGTTCTTTTACCAGACCGAGTTTGTAATATCCAAAGTTTATTACTTTCAACAGTGAACTCTACATCTTGCATATCCTTATAATGTTTCTCAAGTTTTTTTAAAATATTATATAATTCGTAATATACTTTTGGCATCGACTCTTCCATAGATGCATCATCAACTTTTGCCTTTTTTCTTGCCTTCTTTGTAATATGTTGTGGAGTTCTGGTCCCAGCTACAACATCTTCTCCTTGAGCATTAATTAAATATTCTCCGTAAATATCATTAGATCCGTCTGAAGGGTTTCTAGTGAATACCACTCCTGTTGCACAATTGTTACCCATATTTCCAAAAACCATAGATTGAACATTAACAGCCGTTCCCCACTCAGAAGGAATTTGATTTAACTTTCTATAAACTTTCGCTCTTTTGCTTTCCCAGGATAAAAATACTGCACTTATTGCTCCAAATAATTGATGATATACATCTTGAGGAAAATCTTTATTTGTTTTTTCTCTAACAACATTTTTAAAGTCTTTTATCAAACCATCCCAGTCTTGTTCATCAAGATCTGTATCTAATAATACACCTTTGGTTAACTTAAAATTTTCTATTAACTCCTCAAAATAATAACTTTCAACACCCATCACTACATTTCCATACATCTGTATGAATCTCCTATAACTATCTTTTGCAAATCTTCCGTTGGAAGTTTTATTAGCCAAAGCAACTACCGTTTTATCATTTAGCCCTAGGTTTAGAATTGTATCCATCATACCTGGCATCGAAACTTTTGCTCCAGAACGAACTGATAAAAGAAGAGGGTTTTTTAAATCTCCAAATTTTTTTGATACATCTTTTTCAATTACCTTAATTTCTTTCTTAATTTGGCTTATTAATTTTGAACTTAATTTTTTTTTATCTTTATAAAAAATTTCACAAACTTTTGTTGAGATCGTAAAACCAGGGGGTACAGGCAAACCCATTCTTCCCATCTCGGATAAATTAGCTCCCTTACCACCTAAAAGATTTTTTGGATCTTTTATTTTTTTTGATTCTTTAGACTTAAAATTTAATATTAATTTATTCATTATTGGCTTTTAAAAATTGAAAATTTATATAATTTTGAAAGGTTCTACATAACATATTAATGAGTTCCAAACGATTTTTTCTTAAAGTTTGGTTTTCCTCATTAACTTTAACGTTATCAAAAAATTCAAAAACTTCTTTTTTAGTGTCAGCTAAAATTGATAGTGATTTCTCGAAGTTTTCGTCGCTGTCTACAGTGGAGTAATATTTTTTAATATCGTTAATTTTTTTATATAAATTTTTTTCAAAATCACTTTTAAATAAAGCAGGTTCAGTTATATCATTTATTTCAATTTCATTATTTTTCATCTCGTAATCTAAAATGTTTGAGGCTCTTTTATAACTTGAATTAATATCTATACCAATTTGACTGTTAATTACCTTATTAAGACATTTTGCTTTTTCGAAAGATGAAAATAATTTATTTAGTGAAAATGACGATAAAGTTGCTTTGATTATATCGTAACGTATATTTTTTTCTTTTAGATAATATCTAAATCTATCTTTTAAGAAATCATTTAATTCATCTTGTAAATCTTTATTTTCAAGATTATATCCTTGGTCATCGTAAAGGCGTGAAGAATAACTCAAAAGATCATTTATTTTCAAATTCTTTTTATTTTCTATAGTGGTTCTTATTACACCCAAAGCAATTCTCCTTAATGCTAATGGATCTTTTGAACTTGTGGGTTTCTCGTTTATACCAAAAAAACCCACTAAGGTGTCAATCTTGTCTGTAATTGATAATGCAACACTGAATGGTTTCCTTGGAACTATTGAGTTGAGACCAATTGGTAAATATTGTTCAGAAATAGCTGAAGAAATATCTTTATCGAATCCTTGATGTTCAGAAAAATATCCTCCCATAAGTCCTTGAAGTTCAGGAAATTCACCAACAAGATCAGAAGTAAGATCGGTCTTACAAATTGATGCTGATAATTCAACTTTTTCCTTACTAATTAATAATTCATCTGAAATCATTCCACCAATTTTTCGCATGCGTTGAACTTTGTCAAAATAAGACCCAAGACCTTTAAAAAAATTCATTGATTTTAATTCTGATATCTTTTTAACTAAATTTTTAGTTTTATCTCTATTCCAAAAAAATTCAGCATCGCTTAATCTTGCATCAACAACTCTTTCATTCCCAATTTTAATAAGTCCTTTTTTGTCTTTTTTATTTGATACAATTAAAAATTCATTAATAATCTCTCCTTTATTATTAAAAATTGGGAAATATTTCTGATGAGACTCCATAGTTAGGATCAAAATCTCTTTGGGAATTGATAAAAATTTTTTGTCAAATTTGCATAATAAAACATTTGGGTTATCTACTAAATTTACTACCTCATCCATTAATTTAGAATTTTCATAAATTTTGAACCCTTTTTTTTTTAGTATTTTTGAGAAAGATTTATTGATTATTTTTAGTCTTTTGTTTTGATTAACGATAACTCCATTTTTTTCAAAAAATTTTTCATATTTCTTAAAATTTTCAAAAGATTTTTTTTTATCCTCAAAATCTTTGTCTAAAAAAGTCAAATTAGAAGAAGCTAAATGATGAAATTTAAAACTTACGATTTTTTTATCAAATATTGATAAAATAGATTTTAATGGTCTTCCCCAATTTAAATCATATTCACCCCATTTCATTGATTTTTTCCATTGATAGTTACTCAAAATTTTTGGAATGAATTCAGTCAATAAATCATGTGTTTTTAATGAAGTTGCAACAGTTTTGTAAAAATAGAATTCATCCTTTTCAGTTTTTTTTTTCAATAGATCCCCTTTATCAATTTTGTTTGATCTCAGAAATCCCTCCAAGGCTTGTTCAGAAGCGCTAGTTTTGGGGCCCCTAACCTCTTTAGATTTAATTTTAATTTCTTTATCTAAGCCTTCAAAAACTAAAACTAATCTATTTGGAGTTGAAAAAGAAAATTTTTTTTTTGATTTAACTGATTTTTCTTCAAATAAATTTTTAAAATCTTCAAAAATTTTTTCTCTTAAATTTCTCTGGAGCCCAGCAGGAATTTCTTCACTAAATAGTTCTAAAAAAAATTCTGACATTCTACGTTTGAGACTCTAACCAAATTGCAGCAGCTTGTTTTGTGATTTCTCTTATTCGACTAATATATTCTGCTCTTTGAGCAACACTAATAGCTCCACGAGCATCTAATACGTTAAATATGTGACTTGCTTTCAAACATTGATCGTATGCAGGTAAAGATATATTTTTTTCAACTAATGATTTTGCCTCGCCCTCATACATATCAAATATTTTGAATAAATTTTCTGTATTAGCGTGTTCAAAGTTATAAGCTGAGAACTCTTTTTCTGATTGATGAAAAACTTCCCTATAATCAATACCTTCATCATTCCAAACTAAATCATAAACATTTTTTTTCTGTTGAGTAAACATACAAATTCTTTCAAGACCGTAGGTTATCTCCACTGACACTGGTTTACACTCGAAACCTGCCATTTGTTGAAAATATGTAAATTGAGATATTTCCATTCCATCACACCATACTTCCCACCCAAGACCTGCAGCCCCTAGAGTTGGGCTTTCCCAGTCATCTTCAACAAATCTAATGTCATGTTCTTTATGATTAATTCCTATAACCGACAAACTATTTAAATAAAGTTTTTTTATATCAAGTGGAGAGGGTTTTATTATAACTTGAAATTGATAATAATGCTGAAGTCTATTTGGATTATCTCCATATCTTCCGTCTGTAGGTCTTCGTGACGGTTGAACGTATGCTGCTTTCCATGGTTTGGGCCCAAGTGATCTTAATGTAGTGGCTGGGTGAAATGTTCCAGCTCCAACTTCCATATCATAAGGCTGTAAAATCACACATCCATTTTTACTCCAAAACTTTTGTAGATTAATAATTATATCTTGGAAAGTTTGAAATTTTACTTTTTTTTTATTTTTTTTAGAGGCCATATTTTTGCCAAACTGATTTTTCTTCTAATATATTCGCTAATTGATCAACATGGTCATTTGAAGACGATAATTTTTTACTAAGCCAACTTTTTGATTTTTCAAATTTTTTGATAACAATATCCTCTCCAAATTTTTCTCTTAATATCTGATTTGCATTTCCTATATCATCTACCAAACCAAGGTCTTTGGCTTTTCTACCTGACCAAAATTCACCTGAAAATAATTCTACCTCAGTTTTTTTAAGTTTTGATAACCTGCTTTTTTCGACAACCTCTATGAAATCTTTATGTAAATCTAATTGAATATTTTTTAATCTTTCGATGTCTTCCTTTTTTTCGTCTAGAAATGGGTCTAATGTGCTCTTATTTTTTCCAGCCGTATGCACTCTTCTCTCAACACCAATCTTTTTAATCAACTCAGTAAAACCAAAAGAAGAGTAAATTACTCCTATCGAGCCTATTATTGAACTTGAGTTTGCATAAATTTCATCACCAGCACATGCTATTAGATATCCACCTGAAGCAGCTACATCTTCGGCAAAAACTATTACCTTTTTTTTATTTTTTTTTGCCTGTTCTTTAATTAAACTGTAAATTAAATGTGATTGGACAGGAGAACCTCCAGGAGAGTTTATTGTAATAGCAACACATGGTGCTTTTTTAACTGAAAAAGCTTTTGAAATAATCTCTTCTTGACCAGAAAAATCTATACCTTGTTTAAATTTACCAACATTTCCGATTACACCACTTAGCTTTATATGCGGAATAATTTTTTTTTTTTTAAAAAAAAAGAGCATTTTTAATATTTATAGAATTTTTTTGTGAATATAAAGACACCTTATAATTGAAGATTCAGGTGCGTCAATTGATAAGTATCAAAAGCAACCTATTATACTAATTTGATTGATAAATGGGAAGTGTAATACAATTAAAAAACAAAATAAATAATTCATATTTTCAACTTAAAAATTCAGTTGAAGATAAATTGATGTTAGTTGAAGAAAAAATAAAGTCTAAATTAGAGAGCAATGTCGACTTAGTTCAAAAGATGACAAACTATCACCTTGATACAGGTGGAAAAAGATTAAGAGCCTTACTTACTTTAGGCTCTGCAAAACTATGTAAATATTCGAAAGGAACTAGAGATATAAATTTAGCTGCTTGTGTAGAACTTATTCACTCAGCAACTTTAATGCATGATGATGTGATAGATGATAGTTCTGTAAGAAGAGGTAAAAAAACATTAAATAAAATTTGGGATAATCATTCCTCAGTTTTAGCAGGTGACTACTTGCTTAGCAGATGTTTTGAAATGATGGTTGAGGACGGAAATATGGAGGTTTTAAAATTATTATCATCAACATCCTCAAAAATTGCTCAGGGAGAAATACTACAACTCCAACATCAAGGTGAAGTTGATATGTTAGAAGAAACTTATTTACAGATAATATCAGCAAAAACGGCAGAGTTATTTGCAGCATCTACAAAAGTTGGTGCTATTTTATCAAATATGAAAACAAAAGAAAAAGAGGCTTTAGAATTTTATGGTAGAAATTTAGGACTAACATTTCAAATAGCAGATGATACTTTAGACTATAATTCTGAGCTAAAACTATTTGGAAAAAAAATTGGGCAAGATTTTTACGAAGGCAAGATAACTCTTCCTATAATTTTATTATTTCAAAAAGCTAATCATTTAGAAAGAGAGAAACTTAGAAATATTTTTTCTAAAAATTCAAGAGTTGAAATTGATTTAGAGTACGCATTATCTTTAATAAAAAACTATAAAATAATTAATGCTTGCTATTTAAAAGCGCAACATTATGTCAACTTGGCTTCTAATTCTTTATCGATATTCAAAGACTCAGAAGAAAAAAATATTCTCGAAGATTTAACATCTTTTAGTTTATCAAGAAATTTTTAAGGACTTAACAATTTTTTTTCCCATTCATTATTTTCGTTCAAAAAGTATTTCAACCTCTCATGAATCCTATTATCTCCATCAAGCCAAAATTCAATAGTTGATGGTGATAAATTCCAACCAGACCAGTAATCAGGTCGAGGAACAATAGCTTGATCATTATATTTTTTTCTAAAATCTTGTAAATTTTTTAAAAGGTCGTCTCTACTTTTTAAAATACTGCTTTGTTTAGAAGCCCAAGCTCCTATTCTACTTTCATAAGCTCTTGAATTATAATAATCATCAGCAGTTTTATTATCCACCAATTTCAATTTTCCAACAATTCTTATTTGTCTTAACAAACTTTTCCAGTGAAAACACATTGACGCAATTGGATTTTCTTTTAATTCTTTTCCTTTTTGACTATTTAAATTCGTATAAAAAACAAATCCATTTTTATCAAAGCCTTTAAGCAGAACCATTCTTACTGACGGGACACCATCTTTGCTAGCAGTACCTAATGCTAGAGCATTTGGGTCATTAATTTCTTTCTTTTTAGCTTCCTCAAACCATTTTTCGAATAATTCAAAAGGATTATTAAGATCCAAAAAGCTTTTATTAAGGCCTAAAGAGTTTTTTTCATTCATAATTTTAACAAAATAATTTATACAATATAAATAATGTCATTTAACACTTTTGGAAAGTTTTTTCGTTTCACAACTTGGGGAGAATCTCATGGGCCTGCTATTGGCTGTATTATTGACGGTTGTCCGCCTTTGATAAACCTCAAAGAACATGATATTCAAATTGAATTAGATAAAAGAAAGCCTGGCCAATCTAAGTTTACCACTCAAAGAAAAGAAAGTGACAAAGTAAAAATCTTATCTGGTGTCTTTGAAGGAAAAACAACTGGAACGCCAATATCTCTAATAATTTATAACGAGGACATGAGGTCAAAGGATTATAAAAATATCAAAGATAAATTTAGACCTGGTCATGCTGATTTTACTTATTTTAAAAAATATGGCATTAGAGATTATAGAGGAGGTGGCAGATCTTCTGCCAGAGAAACAGCTGCAAGAGTTGCAGCAGGTGCGATAGCTAAAAAAGTTTTAAAAGTTAAATTAGGAAAAAAATTTAAAATTTCTGGTGCTGTGACTCAACTTGGTATTCTAGGTTGTGACACAAAAAATTGGAATGATAAAATGATCTACAAGAATCCATTTTTTTGCCCGGATAATTCAATGTTAAAAATTTGGGAAAAATATCTTCTTAATATTAGAAAAGCCGGATCTTCATGTGGTGCAATAATTGAGGTCAGAGCAAATGGTATACCTGTAGGTTTAGGTGCGCCGATTTACTCTAAACTAGATTCCGATATTGCATCTGCCATGATGAGTATAAACGCAGTTAAAGGAGTAAATATAGGCTCTGGTATGAATTCTGCCCAGCTATCTGGAGAAGAAAATTCTGATGAAATTTCACAAAATAAAAAAAAAATGAAATTCAATTCTAATAATGCTGGCGGTATTCTTGGTGGTATTTCATCTGGGCAACAAATAATTGTTTCCTTTGCAGTGAAGCCAACCTCCTCAATATTAAAAAGTAGAAAAACAATTAATAAATTTGGAAAAAATACTACCATATCTGTAACTGGCAGACATGATCCATGTGTAGGTATTAGAGCCGTTCCAGTTGGTGAGGCTATGTTATCTTGTGTTTTACTTGATCACTATTTAATGAACAAAGCTCAGTGCAGTTAAAATATATTATTTTTGTTTCTGTAATATTATATTTGAATTTAATAAATCTAAAACTTTTTCTTCAATAGAAATCGCATCTAAATTGGCAAACTTATACATATTATTTGGTGTGTCCTGATCAATAAAAATATCAGGCAAAGTCATTGATCTAAATTTTAAACTTGAGTCCATTAATCCTTTTTTTGTCAAGAAATCAACCACATGTGAACCAAATCCCCCTATCGATCCCTCTTCAATTGTCATAATTGCATCATGGGTAGTTGCTATTTGCCAAATAAGATTTTCATCAAGAGGTTTAGCGAACCTTGCGTCTACAATTGTAATGTTAACTCCTTTTTTTTTTAAATTTTCAGAAGCAATTAAAGTTTCACTTAATCTCGCACCAAAGTTTAGTATAGCCATTTTTTTTCCCTCTTGGATTATATTAGATTTCCCAATCTCCACCTTTTCATTGATTGAGGGTAAAGTTGAGCCTATTCCAGTTCCTCTAGGATACCTAAAAGCACAAGGTCTGTCGTTTATCTCGATAGATGTGTTGATCATTTTAACTAATTCAGATTCGTTACTAGGAGCCATCACAATAAAGTTTGGGAGAGTTGACAAATAAGTTACATCAAAACTTCCTGCATGTGTAGATCCATCAGCGCCAACCAGTCCAGCTCTATCTATTGCAAATCTGACAGGTAAACTTTGGATTGCTACATCGTGAACTACCTGATCATAGGCCCTTTGAAGAAATGTTGAATATATTGCAGCATAAGGTTTATAATCTTCAGTTGCCAAACCTGCAGCAAACGTAACTGCATGTTGTTCAGCAATACCAACGTCAAAAGTTCTTTCTGGAAATTCTTTACGAAAATTATCTAAACCAGTTCCATCTGGCATTGCTGCTGTTATGGCAACAATTTTACTATCTTTTTTAGCGTGCTGAATCAGGGTATCTGAAAAAACTTTTGTATAAGAAGGAATTTTACTGTCCTTTTTAACTTGTTTGCCTGTTTTTACATTAAACTTGGATACCCCATGGTAATGATCTTTTGCCTCTTCTGCAAATGAATATCCTTTCCCTTTTTTTGTTTTAATATGAATCAATATTGGCCCCTGATGTTTAGTGTCTCTTGCATTTTTTAAAATTGGTATTAAAGCATTTAAGTCATGGCCATCGATTGGGCCTATATAATAAAAACCCAATGAACTAAATAAAGTACCACCAGTCACCGCTGACCTTATCAAGTCTTCTGCTTTTCCAGCCTTCGCGCTAAATCTTTTTGAAAATGCTGACATAATTAATTTTAAAGTTTCCCTTAAACTAAAGTAAATTTTGCCAGAAAAAATTTTTGCTAAATAGGTACTCATTGCACCAACTGGTCTTGCAATCGACATATCATTATCATTAAGTATGACGATCATTTTAGTTTTAGAGGCGCCTGCATTATTCATAGCTTCATAAGCCATTCCTGCGCTCATAGCACCATCACCTATTACTGCAATCACATTATCTGTTTTGTTCGATAATTTATTAGCAATAGCAATACCTAAGCCAGAAGAAATTGATGTAGAACTATGCGCCGCACCAAAAGGATCATATTCACTCTCTGATCTTTTGGTAAACCCTGAAATACCTTTCCCTTGTCTAATGGTTCTTATTCTATCTTTCCTTCCAGTTAAAATCTTATGAGGATAAGATTGGTGACCAACGTCCCATATTAATTTATCATTGGGAGTGTTAAAAATATAATGTATTGCTACACTTAGCTCAACAACTCCAAGACTTGCACCTAGGTGACCACCAGTTACTGACACTGCATCAATCATCTCCTCCCTTAATTCATCTGCTACTTTTTGTAATTTTGACTCAGTTACCTTTTTTAAATCAGAAGGAAAATTTATCTCACTTAAGAATTCGTATTTTTTTTTCATTTATTTCTATTCAAAATATAATTTAGAGTTTCTGATAAATTTTTTTTATCTGAACCATATTTTGTCAATTTTTTATTTATCTTTAAAATCAAGTTATTAGCATATTTAATAGTATTTTTATATCCCATTAAACTAATTAGAGTGGCTTTACCTTTCTTTTTATCCTTACCTGTTTTTTTTCCAGCTGTTGATAAATTTCCTTTATAATCTATCAAATCATCAGCTACTTGAAATAACAAACCTATATCAGAGCCTATTTCCTCAAATTTCTTAATTTCATTTTTACTTTTACCTTTTAAGATTAAAGGAGCGGCACAAGCAAAACTAAAAAGTTTCCCTGTTTTTTTTATCTCCATTTCGACAACTTTATTTTTGGAAATTTTTTTGTGTTCATAATTAAGATCTAAAAATTGACCACCTGCAATCCCAAGATGTCCTGAACTTTGAGAGATTTTACTTATCAAATCAACTTTATTCTTTTTTGAAATATTAAAATTTTCATGACTTAAAATTTCAAAAGCTAATGTTAAAAGAGAGTTACCAGCAAGGACGGCTGTTGATTCTCCATATTTTACATGAGTAGAGGGCTTGCCTCTTCTAATGGAATCATTATCCATACAAGGTAAATCATCATGTATTAGAGAGTATGCGTGAATACATTCAATTGCAGAACCTACAATAATTAATGATTTGTAATTTGAATTAAATATTGCACCAATATCAATTAAAATCTTTGATCTAATCTTTTTTCCACCAGAGAATAAACCATATTTCATTGGAATGATTAACTCAGATTTATTTTGACTTTTTATAAATTTTTTTAAGAATAAATTTGTATCACGAGCGATTTTATTTAATTTTTTTTGCATTTATTTTTGATTTAATCTTTAATAAGTTTTCTTTTGTTTTTTCATTGATATCTCTAACATTTTCTTTAAATTTTTTTTCGATAATATTATTAAGTTTTAATATTTTTTGATATTTTTCAATAGAATCATCTAAATCTTTTTGATTTTCTAAATCATTAAGTATCTTGTCAGCTAAATTAATTAATTCTTCAATAGATAGTGAATTATAATTATTTGGCATATAATTTTCTTTCATATAAAACTCTTTATTAATACATGAAAATCAATCTTACACATATTAAAAAAGCAAAAAAATACCTGGATAAGAATGAGTGTATTGCAATACCAACTGAGACCGTTTATGGATTAGCAGGAAATGCTTACTCTGATAAAGCATGCAAAAAAATATTTAAATTAAAAAAAAGACCAAAATATAATCCTCTTATTGTTCATTACTATAATTATGAAAACTTAATGAATGACTGTACTCTCAATAAAAATTTTTTTAAATTATATAAAAAATTTTGTCCTGGTCCAATCACATTTATTTTAAATTTAAAAAAAAGGTCTAAAATTTCAAAAATTGTAACTAATCAAAAAATGTCAATCGCTGTTAGATTTCCAAAACATTCTACCACAAGAAATTTATTGAAAAGAATTGAATTTCCATTAGCAGCTCCAAGTGCAAATATATCATCTCGATTAAGTCCTGTTTGCTCAAAAGACATTAGGGAGGATTTTGGTAAAAAAATTAAATTTATACTCGAGGGTGGAAGATCGTCAATAGGAATTGAGTCAACAATAATTGATATTAGAAAAGAACCTAAGATTTTAAGGTTAGGTAGTATTGATGTAAAAACTATTCAAAAATTATTCAACAAAAAAATTATATTTAACAATATTCCCAAAAAAATTTCTGCTCCTGGTCAATCAAAAATTCACTATTCTCCAGGTATTCCCATCAGATTAAAAGCAAAAAAAGCCAAAAATGAAGAGGCTTTTTTGTTTATAAAAAAAAAGAAAAAAACCGAGTCAAATTATTATTTTCTTTCCAAAAAAGGAAATTTAAATGAGGCTGCAAAAAATTTATACAGTACACTAAGAAAAATAAAAAAAAATAAATATAAATCTATCGCTGTTGCTAAAATTCCAAATAAAGGAATAGGTAAAACGATTAATGATAGGTTAATGAGGGCATCTAAATTTTAATGAAAACGACACTTGAAATTATTGAGTTGTCAAAGAATTATAATCAAAAAGAAGCTGTAAAAAATATTTCATTCAAATTAAATAAAAATGAAATAATTGGTATTCTAGGGCCCAATGGTTGTGGAAAAACTACGACAATAGGAATGATATTAGGATTATTAAAACCAACAAGTGGTAAAATATTAATTAATGGTATTGAAATAGAAAAAAATCGAGTTCAATTGTTAAATAATTTAAATTTTATTTCCCCATATATAGAATTGCCAAAAAAATTGACCGTAAAACAAAATCTTATTGTCTATGGCAAACTTTATGACGTCAAAAACCTTAAAACCAAAATTGATTATCTTTCAGAAAAACTAAGGCTTAATGATATTATAAATAAGGTCACAGGAGAACTTTCCTCTGGTCAAAAAAATAGAGTGAGCCTTGCAAAATCTATTATAAATGACCCGTTAGTTTTACTACTTGATGAACCTACAGCATCTCTTGATCCTGAAACAGGGGATTTTGTAAGGGGTTTTTTTGAAAATTATCAAAAAGAAAAGGGAACTTCTATTTTGTTAGCTTCACATAATATGTCAGAAGTAGAGAGATTGTGCTCTTCAGTGCTGATGATGAATAATGGAGCTATAGTTGACCAAGGTAGCCCAGATAAATTGATTCAAAAGCATGGTCGAAGAAATATGGAAGAAGTTTTTTTAAAACTCACAAGGGAAAAATTATGAATTTTAATAAAATGTATGGTCTTTTTTTAAGACACTTTTTTCTTATTAAAAGCTCTTTACCAAGAATTCTAGACCTTATTTATTGGCCTACAATACAAATAATCCTATGGGGTTTTATTTCAAAGTTTTTTTCAATTTACAGTGATTATTATAGCAACACTCTTGGAGTAATTTTAACATGTGCAATTCTTTACGATATTCTTTTTAGATCAAGCATAAGTTTTAATATGTTATTTTTAGAGGAAATATGGAGTAGAAATTTTACTAATTTATTTATAGCTCCTTTAAAACTTAAAGAAATAATTGTTGCCTTAATTTTTACAGCCTTGATAAGAACACTTATTGGTTTAGTGCCAGCAATTATTTTAACTGCACCATTATTTGGTGTTTCTATTTTAGAATTAGGTCTTCCACTACTTCTATTGTTTTTAAGTTTGTATATTTTTGGAATAACTTTAGGTTTGTTTGTAAGTGCCGGTCTCATAAGATTTGGCCCCTCTTTTGAAAACATTGCTTGGTCATCTCTTTTTTTGTTAGCTCCTTTGGGTTGTATATACTATCCAATAGAAATTCTTCCCAATTTCTTTCAAATGATAGCTAAAGGTTTACCTTTAGTTTATATTTTTGATGAGACGAGAAATATTCTGATAAATGACATTATTAATTATGAAAATTTAAAACAAGCTTATTTTTTAAATCTTGTCTATCTAGCTATAGGAATTTGTTTATTTTATTTTTCTTTTTTAAAAGCTCGTGTTAAAGGAACATTAATAAATATGGGTGAATAATGGTAGACTAAGAAGAATCTTAAAATATTAATCTATCATCTCAACAAATTTTTTGTAATATTGAAATAAAGTAAACTTTTTTGTTTCTTTTTTAGCTTCAATTAATTTTGATTTAATTTTATTTTTTTCTTCATTTATCATCAAATTAAATTTTTCTATAAAATCTTGATCATCATTAGTAGCATATAAATATCCTCTTTTATCAATATCTATAAATTCTTTTCTACCTGAGGGGCAATCACTACACAAAATAGGAATTCCAATATAGGCGGCATCAATCATCGATAAACTTGAACCTTCCCAGTTAGAAGTTGAAATGTAATAATTGGAATGTTTAAGATAATTGTAAACATTGTTTTTATAACCTACAAATTTAATATTATCGCATAAACCTAATTTATTGGCCTGATGTAACAATTCTTCTTTTTTTTCACCGTCTCCGATAATTATAAGTTGAAGGCTATTATTTTTTTCAAATAACTTACTAAAATTTTCAATTAAAAATTTAAAATTTTTCTGTCTTGTCAGTCTTCCAATAGAGATTAATACTTTTTTATCATTTTGAAATTCTTCATTAACTTTATCATTCTTAAGTTCGTTTATATCTTTAATATTTAGGTGAGGATCTTGAATAACAAAAATTTTTTGTTTTTCGAAAATATTAAATTTGATAAGTTCATCTTTTAATTCATTAGAAGGACAAATAACTTTATAAATTTTATTAGATATTTTTTTCCATAAAAACTTTCTTAGAAAATTTAATTTTGGGTAACCTGCAATAGTCAGAATTAATTTAGTCTCAAAATTAAAAATACTATATAATATGAATGGCAAGGTTGTTAATAAATGAACGTTTAAAAATTTTGGTTTTTCTTTCTTTAAAGTATTTAATAAAGGTATAAACGATATTAAAAAAATAAAAACATATGACAACCTACTTCTTAAAAAACCTTCTTTTTTAAAGTTGAGAAAAAAGTTAATACTATAAAAATCTTTAATTAAAATATTTCTTTTTAATACGTTATTTTTAGCAAAATTCCATTCACCAAAAACATTAATTAGAGTTATTTCAAAAATTTTTTTTTTGGGAAATTTAACTAAACTATAGGCAGTATTAATTACATTTTTTACTGTGCCAACGTTACCTATAAAAGGAGACCAGAAATAAATTTTTGTATTATCTTGCATTTTGGATTACTTATATTCATTTGCTAATTTTTTCCATTCATCAATCATTTTCATATTATCTAACGAATCTTTCCAACTCATAAGAGGAAATAGTGCCTCCCTCTGATTATTTTTTATCAAATTTGAAATAGTTTCAATTGTAAATGCTCTAGGCGAGCAATAAGATTTTATTTCTTTTATATATTTTTTAAATTTATTTTGAACCTCTATAAATGAATTTTTTTCTGGGAACCAGGGATTTGGGATAATAATTTTTCCAATGGTACCATAAATAATTACATTATTTTGCATTTTTTTTTTAAATGAAGTTTGTAAGTTTGCTACAAAATTATTCTTAAAAATTACTTTTGCTTTAGCAAAATCCTCAACATTTCTTCTATTAATTGTAGCTGAAACATCTGAAAAATTAAATTTTATCGAATCCGATGGTGGATCTATTAAATTTGCTAATAACAATGCAAATGATGTGCAATAACACCCTGTATCTAAAATGGTGCCTCCACCTAATTCATCGAACAAACGATTATTCGGTGAGATGAATTGCAACAATTTACTAATAGCGAATCCAAATTCAATATCTGCTGAAATAATATTTCCAATTTCACCAGCCCTAATAATTTCTATTATAACTTTAGTTTGAGGATGAAACCTGTAGGACATGGCCTCAGAAAAAAATAATTTTTTTTCCTTTAATTTAAGAACAATTTTCTCAAATTCATATGAATTTATAGTTACCGGTTTTTCACATAAAATATTTTTTTCAAACTCTATTGCTTTTTGCATTATCTTATAATGAGAAGTATTGACTGTTGCAATATAGACGGCGTCAATATCATCGCATTCTAATATTTTCTGAAAATTGTTAAATCTATAAATATCTTTTATTTTATATTTTTTACCAAAATGATCTAATTTTTTTATTTTTGAACTACTAATTGCAATTAATTCTGCATTCTCAATTTCAGTCAAAGTCTCAGCGAATTTATCTGCAATTGTCCCTGAACCAATTATACCCCATTTAATCATAATTAATTAACACCTATAAATAAGTCATTATGGTGCGCCTGCTAGGAGTCGAACCCAGAACCTCCTGATCCGAAGTCAGGCGCTCTATCCAGTTGAGCTACAAGCGCATATAATATTAATATAACATTTTATGGAAAAAAAAATAAATTTGAAAGTGAGAGAAAATGATAAAAATCTTCGCATAGATGTTTTTATCAGTAATAACGTCAAAGAAATGAGCCGTACTAGAATTAAAAATTTAATTTTAGACCAAAAATTAAAGCTTAATAATAAGATTATTTTAGATCCTGCTAAAAAAGTAAATGTAGAAGACACTATTGATTTAATATTACCAAAACCAAAAAAAAGTTCTCTAAAACCTTATAATTATAAATTAGATATCATATACGAAGATGATGACTTAATTGTATTGAATAAACCTTCGGGAGTCGTTATGCATCCTGGTGCAGGAAATTTTGATAACACAATCGTCAACGCTTTAATAAATCACAATAAAAATTCATTATCAAATATCAGTGGTGAATTAAGACCAGGAATAGTTCACAGGATTGATAAGAATACATCAGGTTTAGTTGTGATAGCAAAAAATAATCATTCTCACGAAAACTTATCACTTCAATTTAGCAGACATTCAATCAAAAGGATTTACCAATTATTAGTTTGGGGAAGAATTAGACCATCAAAAGGTAAAATAGAAACTTTAATCACAAGAAGTTCAACAAATCGACAAATGATGACGGTCAGTAATTCAAAGGGTAAAAAAGCTATAACAAATTATGAGACAATCGAACTTTTTGAAAAAAAAGATATTCCAACTTTAAGTTTGTTAGAATGTAAACTTGAAACAGGAAGAACTCATCAAATTAGAGTCCATATGAATTACCTTGGCCATAGTATTGTGGGTGATGATAAGTATAAAAAAAAATTTAAAAAAATAAGAAATATAAACCCATTACTGGAAGCAAGCATTATTAATTTAAAAAGACAATTTCTCCATGCGAAAACCATCGGTTTTATTCATCCAAAAAAAAATAAAGAAATGATATTTAACTCTATTTTACCGCAAGAACTTGAAACTATCCTCAAAATGCTAAGAAAAACAAGCAAATAATATATTGAAAAAAACAAAATATTAATTAGATAACTTGTTTATGAATACGGCTATAAAAAATAATCTTCCAATATTAAGTAACGAAGGTGGACTAGCTGCATACTTAGAACAAATTAAAAAATTTCCGATGTTAGACGCTGAAGAAGAATATATGTTAGCAAAGAATTGGAAAAATAATGGAAATGTAAAAGCTGCTGAAAAATTAGTTACAAGTCATCTTCGATTAGTTGCGAAAATAGCGATGGGGTATAAAGGATATGGCTTACCTGTAAATGAAATGATATCTGAGGGCAACGTTGGCCTAATGCAAGCTGTGAAAAAATTTGAACCTGAAAAAGGTTTTAGATTGGCGACTTATGCCATGTGGTGGATTAAGGCTTCAATTCAGGAATATATTTTAAGATCTTGGAGTCTAGTGAAAATAGGCACTACAACTGCTCAGAAAAAATTATTCTTTAACTTAAAAAAAATTAAAAATCAAATTGCACCTCAGTCAGAGGGAGATTTAAAAAATGAACATGTAGATGAAATAGCTAATAAACTTGATGTAAGTAAAGAGGAAGTTGTTTCAATGAATCGAAGATTATCTGGAAAAGAATTTTCATTGAATGCTCAAATTGGTGAGGATGGCGATGAATGGCAAGACTGGTTGGTAGATAAAGAATTAGATCATGATCTCAAATTTGCTCAGCAGGAAGAAATGGAGCAAAGAAAAGATTTGTTAAAAAACTCTATAAAAGTTTTAAATGAAAGAGAAAAAGAAATTTTATATGCAAGAAGATTAAATGATACTCCATCTACTCTTGAGGATTTAAGTAAAAAATATAAAATTAGCAGAGAAAGAGTAAGACAGGTAGAAAACAAGGCTTTTGAAAAATTACAAAAACATATGTTGCTTTTAGCTAGGTCTAAAAATCTTCTTCCGGTTAATTAAATTTCAAAGGGATTCTCAACTAAGATTGTATCATCGCGTTCAGGGCTAGTTGATATACTAGAGATCTTTGCTCCTATAAAATCCTCAATTGCAAAAATATATTTCTTTGCATTCTCGGGTAGATCAGTAATATTTTTAATTCCATTAGTTGAACTTTTCCATCCATCAAATATCTTATAAATAGGTTTTATTTTTAATTGATCCTCAACAGCTGCCGGGAGGTAATCTATTTTTTTTCCATTTAAATCGTATTCAATACACATTTTTATCTTATCTAATTCATCTAATACATCAAGTTTTGTCAATGCAATTCCATCAATTCCTGAAACTTTAATTGTTTGTCTAACTAGAACTCCATCAAACCACCCGCATCTCCTTTTACGTTTTGTGACAGTTCCAAACTCTTTACCTCTTGTCCCTAACAATTCGCCAGTTTTATCCACCAATTCTGTTGGGAATGGCCCTTCCCCAACTCTGGTAGTATATGCTTTAGTAATACCTAATACGTAATTAATTGAATTTGGTCCACATCCAGTTCCTGTAGCAGCACTTGAGGCTACAGTATTGGAGGAAGTTACAAAAGGATATGTGCCATGGTCAACATCAAGTAAAATACCTTGGGCACCTTCAAATAATATTTTTTTTTTGTGTTTTTTAAATTGATCAATTTTGAGCCAAACAGGTGCAGAAAATTTAAGAATTTCTGGGGCAATTTTCAACAAATCGTCTTTAAGCTGATTTTTTTCATATAATTTTTTTCCCAATCCTTTTCTAATTGCATTATGGTGTAATAAAACAGTTTCTAATCTTTGATCTAAATTTTTCTCAGATCTAAGATCCATAACTCTTATTGAGCGTCTCCCAACTTTATCCTCATAAGCAGGCCCAATACCCCTGCGCGTAGTCCCAATTTTACTTTTACCAGCAGCATCCTCTCTAATCTCATCCATTTCACGATGAAATGGTAAAATTAAATTTGCAGCCTCAGAAATCATAAAATTTTGTGAATTTACATTCACTCCTTTTTCTTTAATCTCTTTAATTTCATCTAGTAAGGACCAAGGATCTACAACAACACCATTTCCAATTATTGAAATTTTGTTTTTTCTAACAATACCTGATGGAAGCAATCTAAGCTTGTAAGTTACTCCGTCTATAACAAGTGTATGCCCTGCGTTATGACCACCTTGAAATCTTATAACAACATCAGCTTGTTCAGATAACCAATCTACAATTTTTCCTTTTCCCTCATCTCCCCATTGTGAACCTACTACTGCAATATTTCTCATTATCTAAATATTTTTTTTAAATCAATCGAATTTAAGTGGTTTATTGGACCATGCCCATTTCCAATTCTAGGGTTAGTTGATATGGCTGAATTTACATATTTAATTCCTAACTCACAAGATTTCTTTAATGTTTTTCCACATGAAAAAAAAGAGGTAATAGCAGTTGATAACGTACAACCAGTCCCGTGAGTATTTCTTGTATTCAACCTTTTATTTAAAAATACTTTAATTTCTTTTTTATTTACATATATATCATATAAATTATTTGATTTTAAGTGGCCTCCTTTAATTAAAACATTAGAAACACCAAGTTCTATTAATTTATTTGCAGCTAAAATCATATCATTCTTATTTTTTATTTTAGCTCCAGTTAAAATCTCAGCCTCAGGTATATTTGGGGTTATCAATGACACTTTCTTAAGCAATTTTTTTTTCATCACTTTTATTGCTTGATTAGTTATTAATCTAGAACCTCCTTTTGCTATCATGACTGGATCTAAAATAATTTTTTTAATCTTTATCTCATCCAAGGATTTACTGACCTTATTTATCACTTGTGTAGAATGTAACATTCCAATTTTAACAGCATCTGGTTTAATATCTTTAGAGGTATAAATTATTTGATTGTAAATTTCATTTGCAGGAATTGAAACTACTGATTTCACACCCTGCGTATTTTGAATGGTGACAGCAGTTAAAGCAGTCATGGAATAAGACCCCAGGCAAGTGGCTGTTTTTATGTCTGCTTGAATACCTGCTCCTCCTGAAGAATCAGATCCTGCAACAATAAGAATTTTTGATTTTACTTTCAAATTATTTAATTTTTTTTAAAACGATGTTAACACATTTTAAAAGAAGATTTCTATTCTCACTTTCTGCCATTATTCTTATCTTTGACTCTGTCCCTGACTTTCTTACAAGTATTCTTCCATGGCCTTTGATAAGTTTAGTTGCTAATTTAATTGAGTTTTTAATTTTAGATTTTTTGATAATATTCTTATCTTTAACCTGAACGTTCTTTAGTAACTGTGGTGTTTTTTTAAATTTATCGAAAAATTCACTAGCTTTTTTTCTTTTTCTTAAAGCAAATAAAGCCTCTAAAGCAACAAGTAGCCCATCTCCTGTGGTTGCAAATTTACCCAAAATAATATGACCTGATTGTTCGCCACCTAAATTAAATTTAGTTTTTTGCATCTTTTCTTTAACATACCTATCACCAACCCTAGCGCGAATAAATTTAATCCCTTTTCTTTTAAAATATTTTTCAAGGCCATAATTAGACATTTGTGTTCCAACAACACCCCCTTTCAACATTTTTTTATTTTTCCATCTTGTTGCTAAAGCCGCAATAATTTGATCTCCATCTATAATATTACTTTTTTCATCACACATAATTATTCTGTCTGCATCTCCATCCAATGAAATTCCTATATGCGCCTTGTGTTTTTTAACAGCAAATTTTATCTTGTTAGGAAATGTTGAACCACAATTTTTGTTTATATTTAAACCATTTGGATTTACTCCAATTGTAATTACTTTAGCACCTAAAGATTTTAATAATTCGGGCCCAGCTTTGTAACCAGCTCCATTAGCACAATCAATCACAATCCTAAAACCTCTTAAATTAAATTTTTTGGTAAAATTTTTTTTTAGTATCTTAATATAATCTTTCGTACCAGTTTCTAATCTTTTTACTCTACCCAATTTTTCTGGTTTTGAGAGGTTTTTAATAATTTTTTTTTCTATTAGACTTTCAATTTTTTTTTCAATTTTATCTGACAATTTCATTCCATCTGGACCAAATAATTTTAAACCATTATCATTATGTGGATTATGTGAGGCTGTAATCATAATGCCCATATTTGCCCTCATAGTTTTTGTGAGCATTGCTAAACCATTTGTTGGCAAAGGGCCAAGAGTATATACGTGCATTCCTGCTGATGCCAATCCAGAAACAAGCGCTGGTTCTAAAGAGTAACCTGATAATCTTGTATCTTTTGCAATTATTGCAACTTGTTTTTTTTTTTTTTGAGATTTAAAATACGTTGCACTGGCTAAACCAAATTTAAAAAACATATCTCCATTAATATTTTCACTGTTAATAGTTCCTCTTATACCGTCAGTACCAAAATATTTTTTTGTCATTAATAGTTAATAATTTTTTTAAATATCTTTAATCCTTGTTTTACTTCATTTACATCGTGAATTCTTAAGATTTGAACGCCTTGCATCATTAAATAAATTGATGATGCTGTTGTTCCTCCAATCCTGGACTTACTATCATTTTTTCCAGACAAATCTTTAATAAACCTTTTCCTTGAATTTCCTACAAGTATAGGAAATCCTAAAGAATGAAAAATGGAAATATTGTGGATTAGACTCATATTATGTTTCAAATTTTTTCCAAAACCTATACCTGGGTCTAAAATTATATTGTTATGCTTGATACCTTTTGATCTTAATAATTTTATTTTATCTTCAAAAAAATCATATATATCTAATATCTCATTTTTATAATGTGGTTTATTCTGCATATTTTCTGGAAGACCTTTTGAATGTTGTATGATAAATGGAACTTTATACTTTTTAAGTATACCTATTGTATTAACATCAAAATCAAGACCTGAAACATCGTTAATTAATTTCACACCTTTCTTTATACCTTTCTCCATAATATTTGATTTTCTTGTATCTAAAGATAGTGGTATTTTTTTTTTAATTAACAATTTTAAAATTTTATTAATCCTGTTCCACTCTAGACTTTCAGAAATTGCTTTTGATCCTGGTCTGGTTGATTCACCTCCAATATCAATTAAATTTGCTCCATCTCTTATCAAATTAGTCGCATGATAAACTCCTTTTTTCGTTGAATTAAATTTTCCACCATCTGAAAAACTATCTGGTGTTAAATTCAATATACCCAATAAATTAGGAGACTTTTCAAAATTAAAATTTGAAAAATTTTTTTTCTTTAATTTAATCTTTTTTAAATCAAAATTTATTTTTTTTCTTTGTGGTTTTGATAAGTTTTTTATTTGATTTATGGAAATTCTTCTCTTTGATTTTCGGGTTATTATTTCAATTTGGTCAAATGAAATTTCTTTTTTCTTACATAGTGGTAAAGTTTTTTTTTGATTTACTAATTTAATCGAATGGTTTCCATAGTAGAAATTACACGCCCTTGTGTAATATCTGAACATTAAAATTAGTGAACAATTTTTGGTTTTAGGCCCAACGCTCCCATTGCAGAGCCTTTATCTTCTTCAACTTGTAAATTATCTTTATCAGTAGGATAAATGTTTTTATTAATTATGTTTTCAATTTCCTCACCAGTCAAGGTTTCATAAGTGATAAGTGCTTTTGCAATTTTGTGCAAATCATCGATTCTTTCTGTCAAAATTTCTCTGGCTTTATTGTAACCTTCATCAACTAATCTTCTAATTTCTTTATCTATTTTTCTAGCAACTTCTTCTGAAACGGATTGAGTTTGAGTTACTGATCTTCCTAAAAATACCTCTTCCTGATTTTCTCCATACTCTACGGGACCCATCTCCTCGCTCATTCCATATTTTGTTACCATTGCCCTAGCAAGTTGTGTAGCTTGGTTTATATCAGAACCATTTCCACCACCAGCCCCAGTCGAAATATTATCTTTTCCAAAAATGATTTCCTCAGCTACTCTTCCACCAAAACATACCGCGAGTCTAGCTTTCAAATATTTGATAGAGTAACCATGTTTATCTCGCTCAGGTAAATTCATAACCATACCCAATGCTCTGCCTCTTGGGATAATTGTAGCTTTATGTATAGGATCATAACTTGACATATTAAATGATACCAGAGCATGTCCACCTTCATGATAAGCGGTCAGTTTTTTTTCATCCTCAGTCATAACCATTGATCGTCTCTCAGCTCCCATCATGACTTTATCTTTTGCATCTTCAAACTCATTTAAAGTTACTATTCTTTTGTTTTTTCTTGCAGCCAAAAGTGCAGCTTCATTTACTAAATTTGCTAGATCAGCTCCTGAAAAACCTGGCGTTCCTCTAGCAATAGTTCTCAAATTTACATCTGGACCCATTTTAATTTTTTTTACATGCACTTTCAAAATTTTTTCTCTTCCAATAATGTCTGGATTTGAGACTACTACTTGACGATCAAATCTTCCTGGTCTTAACAATGCAGGATCTAGTACATCTGGTCTATTGGTTGCAGCAATTATTATTACTCCTTCATTTGTATCGAAACCATCCATTTCAACAAGCAATTGATTTAGAGTTTGTTCCCTCTCATCATTACCTCCTCCAAGACCAGCCCCCCTGCTTCTTCCGACTGCGTCTATTTCATCTATAAATATTATACAAGGTGAATTTTTCTTTCCTTGTTCGAACATATCTCTTACTCTAGATGCACCAACTCCTACAAACATTTCAACAAAATCAGATCCTGAAATTGTAAAAAATGGAACCCCAGCTTCTCCTGCAATAGCTCTAGCCAATAAAGTTTTTCCAGTGCCTGGTGGGCCAACTAATAAAGCGCCTCTTGGTATTTTACCTCCAAGTCTACTGAACTTTTTTGGGTCTTTTAAAAATTCAACTATTTCCTCTACTTCCTCTTTAGCTTCTTCAACACCAGCAACATCATTAAATGTAACTTTACCTTTCAGTTCGTTCATCATTTTTGCTTTTGATCTTCCAAAGCCCATTGCTCCACCTTTTCCGCCTTGCATTTGTCTCATAAAAAAAATCCAAACTGCAATTAACAGAAGCATTGGGAACCATGAAAGCAAAACACCAAAAAGAGATGGCATTTTTTCATCAATAGGTGATGCAGATATACTTACTCCCTTTTCAGAAAGTTTTTCGATAAGGTTTGGGTCTTCAGGCGAATAAGTAGAGAAGCTATTTCCGTTTGAATATACTCCTTTAATGTTTTTACCTTGAATTTCTACTTTTACAACTTCTCCATTTTCAACGGAGGTTAAAAAATCCGAAAATATAACTTTGCTACCCTTTAAAGCATTAGCTTGAGGATTTTTAAACATGTTGTACAGGCCTATAGTCAACAGAACTATTATTGCCCACATAACTATATTTTTTGTATTCATGGCTATAAAATAAGAATTATTATCAATTTAACAAGTGACAATTTTGGTATTTATTCATTAAATTCAATGTTCTTTTGATAATATTATTGTTTGATTTACTTTTTCTATAATGCAACCTCCTAAAGTTTGTTTAAAAAACCTGTTATTTTCAATTTTTGAGATAATTTTAGCTAGTTTTTTTCCTCTCACTGAATAGCTTCTTTTTCCAATTAATTTTATCGATTCTGAGAGAGATCTTAAAATTATTTCAAAAGGTTGATTGAAATATTGATTTTTAATAATCAACCTCTTTTTTTTTAATGAAAAAAAAGTATTTTTTTTTAAATTTTCATTTACATAATAATCTACTACATTATTGGAATGCTTCAAATTTTTAATTGTAGTAATTAATTTTTTTCGATCGAGACCTTTATTTTGAAATTCTTTAATTAATTTTCTAACTTGAATTCTTAAATACTTTTCATCTTTATTAGAAGGATCATCTATATAGAAATTAAACACTTTTTTTGCAATAAATCTTAGATTCTCTTTTTTTTCATCAATTAAAGGTCTTAATAAATTTTTTCCATTTATTACGACCTCTCTGTCAAAAGAAACCAAGCCCTTTAGCCCACTTCCTCTAAGCATCCTAATAAAAAAGTTCTCAAAAAGATCACTTTCGTTATGTCCAAGTAGAATATTGTTAATCTTAAGTTTATCAGACTCCAAAAACAATAATTTGTATCTTTTTTCTCTAGCTATTGACTGTATGTTTTTAAGTGGCTTTTTTCCAAACCAGGTTAATATTTTAGTATCTATAAAATAGGTTTTTAAAATTTTTTGTGTTTTTTTTGCTTCTTTAGTGGACGCTTTTCTAAGTTTGTGATCTACAATTAAAAACTTTGCAATTAATTTTTTTTTAATTGAGTATATTTTTGCTAAGAATGCTAGAGCCAAACTATCTGGACCTCCCGAGACTGCAACAATAAATTTTTCAGAAATGTTAAGATTTTTTTCAAAATTCTTATAAATTTTTTTGATTCTTTTATGATTTAATTTTTTTTCTAAAGTCTTAGGAATTTTGCTTGCTACATTCAAATTTTTGAGACTCATATTTGGCTTTTTGAATTACAGATTGGTTAGCATCTGGATATTGATTTTGAACACCATTAATCATTTTACATCCCTGGTCTTTTTCACCAATTTGAACCATTGATACACCAAGCTTTAGTAAATTTATAGGGGCTTTTTCTCCTTTCGGATATTTTTGATATCCCTCTAAATAAGCAGAGGCAGCATCTGTATAAAGTTGTCGAATTCTAAATGTTTCTGCGTACCAATATTGAGCATTTCCAGCCAACTCATGATCTGGATTAGTTAAAACAAATTCTCTAAAAGCTCTCTCAGCCGTTGTGTAATCTCCATTTTTTAAAAAACTGGTTGCGAAAGCATACTGTTTCTCAATCGGTGCTTCAGGTAAAATTTTTTCCTCTGCTTGAAATGTTTCTGTTACAATTGATGCAGTTGTTTCAACAGACTCTATTTTTTGAGTTTTTTCTGCTGTAGCAGTATCCTTATAGGATATTGTACCTAAATCTTGTGGTTGAGAACTTCCAGGTAGTTGTTCTTCATCTGTTTTATTGGAAACTTTAATATCCATATTGTTACCAGAAGTTGATTTTTCTAAATCTTGAAATCTTATTTGGTTATCAGCTTGCACTTTAGACAATCTATTTGATAACTTATCTAACTTAAAGTTTATCTCTTCAAATTTATTGGTTAATTCTTGAAATTGATTTTCAATTTCAGAAAGTTTGAGCAAATGCCTAGTTAAAACATCTTCTGAATTGAATTCAGAGCTAACTGAGCTATCAGAATTGTTATTTAAAGAATTATTTGTTTGTGAGTAAACAGCTTTTTCAAGTGTTTTTAGATCCTTTTGAATTAAACTTAACACCTCATAAATATCATGATTATCAGCTTTAGTATTAAAATTTGTTAAATAAGCTAGAATTAACAATAAACTTAAGAACAAAACTTTTTTTTTTAAATACATTACTAATAACTAGAAAAGATAATGATGGCAAAAAAAAGACCCTTAAGGATGAAACCTAAGGGTCTTTTTAATTTAAATATAATTAGTTAGCTTTTACAGTAACTGATCTTCTATTTTTGGACCAGGATAGTGGATTAGATCCTGAATCAACAGGTCTCTCTTTACCATAACTCAAAACTGAAATCCTATCTGAAGATACACCATATGTCATAAGGTAATCTTTAGCTGCGTTAGCTCTTCGCTCACCTAAAGCCAAGTTGTATTCTCTTGTTCCTCTTTCATCAGCGTGTCCTTCTAATACAATATTTATTTTTGAATTTTTTCTCAACCATGCTGCCTGCTTTCTTAAAGTTTCTCTTGAAGCGGTAGTTAAGACTGACTCGTTTGTGGCAAAAAATACTCTGTCAGGAACGCCTGAAGCTAAATATTCAACTGTATCTTTACCAGTGTAAACATCTCCTTGCATTTGACCTGTTCCTGCTTTTTTGGTTGCACAAGCGGAAAGTGCTAAACATGCAACAATAATTAAAAGTGCATTTTTTACAATTTTGTTAAATTCCATAAAACTCCTTGATCAATTTACTTAAGTATAATCTTCCACAATTAGATAGATGTTTCAAGTCTAAAAATCAAGCTAATTTATCTAATTACTTAATAAAGATGACCAAGATGGGTCTGAAGCATCTGTTGGCGTCTTAACCTCACGCTCATTATAGCCTGTAAGGTCTATAGACCATAGTTTTGCAGAGAAGCCCTTACCTTCATTATCTGTTTTTGTTTCTCGGTAAAAAATTAAAACCCTACCATTTGGCGACCAAGATGGTGCTTCCTGATAAAAATTTTCTGTTAACAATCTTTCTCCTGATCCATCAGTTCTCATAACGCCAATGTAGAATTTACCTTTATGTAATTTGGTAAAAGCAATCAAATCTCCTCTAGGAGACCAAACAGGCGTTCCATAAAGTCCTTTTCCAAAGGAAATTCTTTTTACATTTTTTCCACTACTTTCCATTACATATATTTGTTGGTAACCGCTTCTATCAGAATTGAAAGAAATAAATTTACCATCAGGAGAATAAGATGGCGAAGTATCGATTGAAGGATGATTTGTTATTCGATCAACAACCCTACTATCTAAGTCCATAGTGTAAATATCAGAATTTCCATCTTTTGCAAAACTCATAATAATTTTTTTTCCATCAGGAGAAAATCTTGGTGCAAAAGTCATACCCGGAAAATCACCAACAACTTCTTGAGTACCTGTTTCTATATCAAGTAAATAAACTCTTGGTAAATTTTTAAAATAAGAAAGATAAGTGACCATTTGACTAGTTTTATTAAATCGAGGAGTTAAAACTAGCTCATTTCCAAGCGTCAAAAATTTATTATTAAAACCATCTTGATCCATAATTGCCAATTTTTTTACTCTTTGTGTTTTTGGTCCCTCTTCTGCTACGTAAATAATTCTTGTATCAAAATAACCTTTTTCACCTGTTAATCTCTCATAAACTTTATCAGAAATTATGTGACCAACTCTTCTCCAATTAGTGGGAACTGTAGTAAACGCTAATGCCATCATTTCTCTTCCTGCTAAAATATCCCACAACCTAAATTCAACTCTTAGTTTTTCATCTACATAGTTAACCTTGCCTGTAATTAATGCTTGAGCTTTAATTAATTTCCAATCCTCAAATCTTGGTTTTAAATTTGCAATATCAGGTTTTTGAAGAAAGGCCTCTCTATTCAATGGATTAAATAATCCTGACGTTTTGAGATTTTTTTCAATAATTATAGATATTTCTGAACCAATATCTTTTTTATTTAAAATTTTATCAAATTTAGTTTTTGACTCATTATCTATTGCTAGTGGTGAGACTGCTAAAGGAAGTGGGTCTAAGTTACCCCTAGTAATATCAACTTTGATCAGACCGTATGCATTGAAAGGCAATAAAATAAAAACAAGAAGAGTTATTTTTTTTATCATAATTTATTTTATCCTTCTAACATCTCTCGTGCATCAAAATTTAATTGTAAATCTTTCCATCTCTCATATCCTGTCGATGGGACTCGTAAAGGTTGGCAAAGCTTTATTGCTCTTAAAGCGCTTTCTGCCAAAACCTTATAAAAGCCCTGCCCTGGTTTATTCATCCTAGCATGATCTAAAATCTCTGAACTTATAACACTACCATCAGGTTTTAATTCTAACTTAATTCTTACTAACAAATCTTCATTATATGGTAAACCCAAAGGAATACTCCAACATCCAAAAATCTGAGCTTTGAGTGCATCCTCTTCGCTTAAACTTAAGCCTGAATTTTCAATATTTCTATCCTGATCTTGAGTAATCTTATCTGTTTTTTTTAAAGTCTCAGCGCTTTCAACTTTAGACTTGTCAATAAGTGCAGCGATGTTATTTGGGTCAAACAGCTCTTTTTTTTCAAATTCTGAAACTTGCTTTACTTCATTGTCGATTTTTTCTGGATTTTGCTTATCCTCCTCAACTTTTTTTATCTTTTCTATATTCTCATCTGGCATTGGGATAGAGTCGGGTTTTATTTTTTTCACTTTTTTAGGTGGTGCTTGTTCTGAAACTAATTTTTTTTCTTTTTCTTTAATCTTTTCAATTGTTTTTTGTGCTTTTGGTGCAAATGGAATATTTGTTTTATCTGATATTTGTATCAACTCAACTGATACTATTGGAGGTAAGTTAATAGGTTTTTTTGCTAAAAACGGTAAGCTCATAGCTGTAATCAAAATTAACATTATATGTAAAACAGAAGATATAAGAACGCTTCTAGTCAATTTGACTTACCTTTCTTTATATGGCTCTGAGATAAGTGCTACTTTTGTAAAACCAGATCCAGATAAAAGACCCATAATTTCAAGAACTCGCCCATAATTTATAGTTTTGTCACCTCTAACATAAATTCTTGTGTCAGTTCTATTTTTTGAAACAGCCAAAACTTTTGCAATAATTTTTTCATATTCGACTTTAGATTCTTGAATAAAAATTTCACCTTTTGAATTTATGGTTAAAGTGAGTGGTTCAGCTTCCTCTGGAAGTGAGTCAGCAGAGCTTTCGGGTAAATCAACTTGAACTCCTACAGTTAATAAAGGTGCAGTAACCATGAAAATAATCAAAAGTACCAACATTACATCTACAAATGGTGTAACATTTATTTCACTCATTGGCTCATTTTTTGGACGATAGAATTTAAAAGCCATTTTTAGATTATTGTTAAAAATCTTTTAGAAAAATTTTCTAACTTTTGAGAATATTTTATAGAATCATAATTAAATTTATTGTAAGCGATTACTGCAGGTATTGCAGCTAACAAACCAAGAGCAGTTGCAAAAAGAGCCTCTGCTATACCCGGAGCAACAATTGCCAAACTTGTATTTCTAGAAATTGCTATAGACTGAAATGAATTCATAATACCCCAAACTGTTCCAAACAATCCAATAAAAGGCGCTGTTGAACCTACGGTTGCTAAAAATGTGAAACCTTTACTAATTTTAGACATTTGTTTTTCTATTCCAGTTTCTAGCATAGTTGTCATTCTGACATTTAAATCGGTTTTTGATTTTCTTTTTAGCAAATTTTGCATTGCATCCTTAAAAACTAAAGCCATTGGATCTTCAGGGTTCGCTGGTAGACTATTATACATTGACTCTGCAGATTTAGAATTCCAAAATTTTTTCTCAAACTCTTCTGAAGATTGATTTATTTTTTTGAATAATCTAAATTTTTCAATAATAACAGCCCAAGAGTAAATTGAACAAACAATTAAAAGAATGATTACAGATTTTACTATGATATCTGCTCTAATAAACAAATTCATTAAAGAAAAGTCAGCACTTGATGCTAAACCAACTGCTTGAGTAGATATATCTGCTTCCATGATGTCTTCTCACACTTAAATGTGTCATGATTTTGTCTTAATATTTTCACTTTTAAACTTCTTTTTTAAAGGTTTCGTAATAAAAACTTGAAATTAAAATAGCATCAGCCTTATTAGAGTCCTTTTTTTTTGATAATCGGTGAGAAAAATAGGGAAATATCTCAATTGCTTTAGTTCTACTAGCGTCTTTTTGGGAATTTAATAAATTAAAATATTTTTTCCATTTAGCTGGCCTTACAAAATACATGGGCAATTGCATTGATGAGCAAATTCCCTTTAAAATCCCAAACGATTGACCAAAATTAAACATACTTGTAACACCTTGGCCAGGCATTGCTGAGACTTGTTCTATTATAACTCTAATCTCATGATTTTCAAATTTACTAACTCTTTTTAAAATTTCATTATAGATCTGAGAGCCATTTACTTGTTTTTTATTTTTTTTTCCTTCAGTCATTGTTGGCATGTCGACTACATCGATAATTTTTCCATCCTCAAAAAAACAAATCGAACCAGAAATACCGGGATCTATTCCAATTATTAACATATTTTAATTATTGAATTCTACGTTTGAATAAACATTTTGTACATCATCATCCTCTTGTAATGACATAAAAAAATTAATCAAATCCTCGTTTTTTTCTTTAGGAGGTTTTACCTTATTTAAAGGTACCCACTCAATCGCTGTAGATATAAAGTTATTAATTTCTCTCTCTAGTTCTTTTTTTACATTATAAATATCACTAATTGAACATTGGATTTCATGAAAGTCAGGATTTGATTTACATTCATTTGCTCCAGCTTCAATTGCTAATTCAAAAATACGTTCCTCAGAAACCTCTTTAGTGTCTATTTTAATTATCCCTAACTGATTGAAATTATGTGAAGCAGAGCCCTGGGTACCAAGACTACCGCCTGCTTTTTGAAAAATAGTTCTAATATTTGATGCAGTTCTATTTTTGTTATCAGTCAAAGTCTCTACAATAACTGCTATTTTCTCGGGTCCAAAGCCCTCATATCTTAAACTTTCAAATTTTGACTCCATGTTTAATGAAGATTTGTCAATAGCTCTCTCAATGTTATCTTTAGGCATATTTGCAGACCTAGCTGCTTGTATTGCAGATCTCAGTCTTGGATTCATATTTGGATCTTTATCACCAAGCTTAGCGGCTACAGTAATTTCTTTAGATAATTTTGAAAAAATTTTAGATCTTTGTTTGTCAGCTTTACCTTTTTTATGTTTAATACCTGCCCAATGTGAATGACCTGCCATAGATTAAATTTTATTATTTAGAAGATTACCATAAATATAACTTTTTATTTTTGAGGCAAGTCCGGTTTCTAAATCACAATCAACAATTACACCACTTAAAGTGGCGTCACCTTTTGCAGGAAAATGTTTTACTGAATCTTTTTTCATAAATCTGTTTAACGAATTATATTTATTCATTCCTATCACTGAGTCATAATCACCACACATCCCTGCATCTGTTTGAAATGCCGTTCCATTTTTTAACACTCTTGCATCATTTGTAGGTATATGGGTATGAGTACCAATTACTAAAGTAGCTTTACCATCAAAAAGATGTCCAATCGCATTTTTTTCGCTTGTAATTTCTCCATGAAAGTCAACAACTAAAAAATCATAGTCATTTTTTAATTTAAATTCTTCTAAAAATTTTTTTGAAGTTTCAAATACATTATCGCATTTCTTCATATATACATTTCCCATTAAATTAAGAACACCAATTTTCATGTTATTTTGAGTTTTGAAAATTTTAAATCCAGACCCAGGTGCAGGTTCAAATAAATTTTTAGGTCTAAGTAATCTCTCTTCTTTTTCAATATAATTCATTATTTCTCTCTGATCCCAAACATGATTTCCAGTTGTGATTACATTTACTCCACATTTGAAAAAATCTTCACATATTTCTCTCGTTAAACCTACTCCAGCTTCTGCAGCATTTTCACCATTTACTATTACGAAATCAATTTCATTTATCTTGATTTGTTCAAGTAAGTTGTTCATAATTTTTGAGCATCCAGAAATACCAACTACGTCACCTAAAAACAATATTCTCATTTTTTACTTTTCATAGTGTTTGTTATTATGAAATCTAATTGGATATCATGTTTAGTTACTGGTATTTTTTTTACTTTTTGAAAAGAGTATGCAAGGCCTATTGTTACAATTTTTTTTTTTTTTTCTAATCGTTTAATATATCTATCGTAAAATCCACCTCCATAACCAACTCTATTTCGATTTTTATCGAAAGCAACTAAAGGCACCAATAAAATATCAGGAAATTTGGCAATGTTTGAAACAGGCTCGGGTATTCCATATTCATTAATTTCTAATGGATCTTTTATTGACCATTGAAAAAAATCCATTTGATAATTTTTTCTTATTTTTGGTAATGATAAATCATAATTAAATCTTTCAAGTTTTTTTAAAATTTCTTTAGTATCAATCTCATAATTATATGGATAATATCCTCCAATAACTCTTCCAGGTAATTTTGATTTTCTCAAAATTTCTATCAAAAGTTTAAAATCAATGTTTTGATTTTTATAGTTATTTATTTTTCTAATTTTTATTATTTTTTTTCTTATTTCTATTTTATTCACAAAAATTTATTTTGCCGAATCCATAAGGGTTGCTTTTTCAACAAAACTTGAAATTTCGTTTGTAGCTTCATCTATTAATTTTTCATAATTTTTTTGATTTTGTTCAATTTCATTTTTAAGATTATCATGATTTTTTTTTATTTTCTGAATTTCTTCCTCTTTTTTATCTCTATATTCGTAAATTAACGATTTTAATTCTTTAAACTTATTTGAAAGATTTCTTAGTTCATCTTTTTTTTGTTCTACCTTTTTTTTTGTCTCATAATATTCATCCATTACTTTTACTGCTGTTATTAATAAAAGCTTATTTTCTCCTAAGTTTCCAAGATCATTTTTAAGTAAATTAAATTTTTGATTGATTTGTATCAATAATTGCTCAAGATGCTCCTCTTGACCATCGTCACAAGACAACAAAAATTCCTTTCCGTTAAATTTAATGCTTACGTTTGCCATTTTTCAAATTCATTTAATAAATCATCTGTTTCCTGATTTAATTCGTCAATTTTTTGAGAAAATTGCTCCTGTTTTTTTATCTCATTTTTTTCCTGTTTTTGAATTTCACCTAGTCTATCGCTTAAATTATTGTAGTCACTAAGTAATCTTTTGTATTTTACCTCTAACTCTTTTTTTTCAATTTCTAATTGATTTTTTTGCTCATCTAAATTTTCTATGTTTTTTTTTATATTAGAATTTTTAAAATTCAAATTTTTCAATTTTGTTAACGCTAAAGTTAATCTTTTTTCTTTTTCGATTACAGAATTCATATATATATGTTTATATTATTAAATAGAATCTTCTTAGTCTAGACAGGATAATTTTTGAGCAAACAATATAGAGATTTAGCCAATTGTATTAGATTTTTGTCAATTGATGCCGTTCAGAAAGCTAATTCTGGACACCCAGGAATGCCCATGGGAATGGCAGATGTTGCAACAGTTTTGTTCAAAGATTTTTTAAATTTTAACCCCAAAAATCCTAATTGGATTAATAGAGACCGATTTGTTTTATCTGCAGGTCACGGATCAATGTTGCTTTATAGCCTACTATATTTAACTGGTTATAAAAGTGTTTCTTTAAATGATATTAAAAATTTTAGACAATTAGATTGTATTTGTGCTGGTCACCCAGAATACCATCCAAACACTGGCATAGAGACAACCACCGGTCCACTTGGACAAGGAATATCTAATGCAGTTGGTTTTGCAATATCAGAAGAAATTTTAAAAAAAAAACTTGGAAAAAAAACAATAAACCATAAAACATATGTATTAGCTGGTGATGGATGCTTAATGGAGGGAATAAGTCATGAAGCTTTAAGTCTAGCGGGTCATTTAAAATTAAAAAATCTTATTCTTTTGTTTGATAATAATTCTATATCTATTGATGGTCCAACTAATTTAGCAGTTTCAGACAATCATGAAGAGCGGTTTAAAAGTTACGGTTGGAATTATTTAAAAGTTAATGGTCATAATTATAAAGAAATTTCAAGTGCGTTAAGAAAAGCTCAAAAAACTAAAAAGCCAATTGCAATTTCTTGTAAGACAAAAATTGGTTATGGGTCTCCAAACAAAAGTGGCCAAGCTTCATCACATGGAAGTCCTTTGGGCGAGGATGAAATCAAGTTAGTAAGAAAGAAACTTAAATGGAATTATGAGCCTTTCAAGATACCTAGAGAATTATTAAGTGAATGGAAAAAAATTGGAGAAAAATCCTCACAAAAAGCGAGAAGGCATCAAATTAAAAATAAAAAAGTTTTATCTAATTTTAAAGACCTACACTCATTAAAAAACTTAATTAAAAAAATAACGAGCGATTTTTTAAAAAATCCAAAGCCAATGGCGACAAGGAAATCGTCTGAGATCTTTTTAAACATTTTAACGAAACTACCAAATGTAATTGGTGGTTCAGCTGATTTGGCTGGGTCAAACAATACAAAGACTAAAGATCATAAAATTATTAAACCTGAAAATTTTTCTGGAAACTATATTCATTATGGAGTTAGAGAACATGCGATGTGTGGGATAATGAATGGAATTGCGTTACATAGCAATTTGATTCCTTACGGAGGTACTTTTTTGATATTCAGTGATTACTGCAAACCGTCAATAAGGTTAGCAGCAATGATGAAACAAAGAGTAATTTATGTTTTAACTCACGATTCCATTGGTTTAGGTGAGGATGGTCCAACTCATCAACCAATTGAACAATTGACAAGTTTAAGATCTATTCCAAATTTGAATGTATTTAGACCAGCAGATACGATTGAAACTTTTGAATGCTGGCAATTAGCAATCAAGAGTCAAAAAACACCCAGTGTAATAGCTCTAACTAGACAAGGGATCAATCCTCTAAGGCTTAAAAGTTCATCTAAAAATAAGTCCTCTACTGGTGCTTATGAAATTTTTAGAACTGGAGAAAACATAAAAGTGACAATCTTAGCTACAGGATCTGAGACCAGTTTAGCTAGTGATGTAGGTCATAAATTGGCCACAGATGGTATCTATTCCAAAATAATATCAATGCCTTGTCAGGAATTATTTGATCAACAAAATAAAGATTATAAAAATAAAATTTTATCTGAAACTGAATTAGTTGTTTCAATAGAGGCCTCTGAGACACATTATTGGAAAAAGTACACGGGTGTTTCAGGATTAAACTTTGGAGTCAATGATTTTGGAAAAAGCGCACCTTACAAAAAAATTTATGATCATTTTGGATTGAACACCGATACCATTGTCCAGAGAATTAAAGAAAAATTATGAAAGTAAAAATTGGAATTAACGGAATGGGAAGAATTGGTAGAATGATTATTAGGTCCATAATAGAAAATAATAATAAAAATTTGGAAATTAAACATATTAATAATAGAACGAATTCTGAAACTTGTTCTGCCCTGTTAAAATATGATTCTATCCATGGAAAATTTAATGCAGACGTAAGTTTTGATGATAAACATCTTATCATAAACAAAAATAGAATATCATTCAGTCAAGAAACAGATTTAAATAAAATTAATTGGAAAAGATTTGATGTAGATTATGTTTTTGAATGTACGGGGAAATTTAATTCAAGAGAAAAGTTGGAACCTCATCTTAAAAATGGAGCGAAAAAAGTTATTGTTTCAGCACCATGTAAAAAAGCTGATAAAACTATTGTATTTGGAGTAAACGAAACAAAATTGAAAAAAGACGATAAAATAATTTCTGCTGCATCATGTACAACGAATTGTCTTGCTCCAGTTGTGCATGTTTTGAATGAAAGTTTTGAAATAGAAAAAGGTTTTATGACAACTATCCATGCATTTACAACTGATCAAAGACTTTTAGATAATTCCCATAAAGATCCTAGAAGAGCTAGATCCGCTAGCCAATCGATTGTACCTACTTCAACCGGTGCCTCTGAAGCAATTGGTGAAATTATTCCGTCTTTGAAAGGTAAATTAGAGGGTGTTGCTATGAGAGTTCCAATCCCTAATGTTTCTTTAATTGAGCTTGTTTTTTGCACCAAAAAAGATTTGAGCGTTAAAAAAATAAATTTAGCGTTTAATAATTTTAGTAAAAAAAATAAAATCCTAGAGATTACTAAAGAAAAACTTGTGTCTATAGACTTTAATCATAATCCAGCTTCATCAATTGTTGACTCTAATTTAACCAGCGTAATTGGAAACAATATGGGGAAAATTTCTGCTTGGTATGATAATGAATGGGGATTTTCGAATAGGATGTGTGACATAGCAGAGTACATTCACAAGAATTCTTGATGAAAAATATAAAAGACCAAGAAAATCTCAGTCAAAAAAAAGTTTTATTAAGACTAGATTTAAATGTTCCGTTAAGAAGTGGATTTATCACTGATGAAACTAGAATTGATAAAATTATTCCCATTATAAAGTTCTTAATTAAGAAAGGATCAAAAATTATAATTATCTCTCATGTTGGAAGGCCAAAAGGACAGATAAATAAAATTCTTTCATTAAAACCGATTTGTAAAAGTTTAGAAAAGAAAATAAATAAAAAAATTCATTTACTAGATGAAAATATTTTTGAACTTAAAAAAGAAGATTTATTTAAAAATTCCCAGGATGAAATAGTCTTCTTAGAAAATATAAGATTTTATAAAGAAGAAGAAAAAAACGATGCATCTTTTGCAAAACATTTAGCTAGCTTTGCAGAATTATATGTGAACGACGCATTTTCTTGCTCCCATAGATCACACGCATCTATTAGCAAAATTACAGAATTTCTGCCCTCATATGCTGGCTTGCAACTAGAAACAGAAATCAACGCGCTTAAAAAAGTTACAACAGAAATAAAAAAACCAATAACTTGTATCATTGGAGGATCAAAAATTTTGACAAAAATTGATATAATTAAAAATTTAATACCAAAATTTGACAATATCATAATTGTTGGAGGAATGGCTAATAATATAATAAATTATAAAGGATACAATATTGGTAAGTCCGTCAAAGAAGTTAATTGTGAGAAAGCAATAAAAGAAATTTTTGAAACTTCAAAAAATCTTTCTTGTGATATTATTTTTCCTGAAGATGTTTTGGTTGGAAAAAGTTTAAGCGATAATTCAAAGGTTAAAGAGTTGAAGGATATTAAAGACGATGACTTAATTCTAGATATTGGTCCAAAAACAATTCAAAAAATAAAAGACATTATTAAAATAAGTAAAACAGTTTTATGGAATGGTCCAGCAGGTTATTTTGAGAATCCAAATTTTGCACATGGAAGTTACGAAATTGCTAAAGCGATTATAAAAAAAAATAAAGAAGATTCAATTTATTCTGTAATAGGTGGAGGAGATACTATAGCTTTGATAAACCAATTAAATGTTATTGAAGAGTTTAACTTTGTTTCAACTGCTGGTGGAGCATTTTTAGAATATCTTGAAGGAAAAGAACTTCCTGGTATAAGAGCATTAAATCAAAATGTCTGAATTAAAAAATATAGTATTAAAAATTCTTAATAAAGGTAAAGGAATTTTAGCTGCTGATGAGAGCACTGGGACAATGACCAAAAGATTAAATAATGTAAATGTTCCATCAACCCCAGAAAATAGATTATTGTTTAGAGAAATACTATTTAGTGCATCAAGTATGTCTGAATGTATTGGAGGAGTAATATTATACGATGAAACAATTAAACAAGAAACTTCTAAAAAAATAAAAATACCACAATTGATTTCTAAAATGGGAAGCGCTCCAGGTATAAAAGTCGATACTGGTGCAAAAGTCCTAGCTGGATCTCCTAATGAAAAAATTACAGAAGGACTAGATGGGTTAAGAGAAAGACTAAAAGAATATTACAAACTTGGTGCACAATTTACAAAATGGCGAGGCGTTTATACCATTACAAAAAATTTCCCTAGTGAACTATCAATACAGTCTAATGCACATGCATTAGCAAGATATTCAGCGCTAGTTCAAGAATGCGGCATGGTACCAATAGTTGAGCCAGAAGTTTTAATGGAAGGTGAACATTCTGCGAAGGAATGTTACAAAAAAACTTCTGAAGTAATAAAAAGATGTTTTGATGAATTAATTTTGCATAAAGTTGATTTAAAAGGAATTATTCTTAAACCAAATATGATCTTAGCTGGTAATAAATCCAAAAATACAATTACAAACGAAGAAGTTGCCAGATTAACAATTGAATGCTTAAAAAATTCTGTTCCTTCAGAAGTCCCGGGAATAACTTTTTTATCCGGAGGCCAATCTGAAGTTGAGGCTACCGAAAATTTAAATTTAATAAATAAATACAATAATACTGATTTTATAATGAGCTATTCTTATGGACGAGCCCTTCAGCAGAGTGCGCTTAAGTTTTGGTCAAAAAACATCCAAGACATTGAAGGCACTCAAAAAGTTTTTAATCATAGAGCAAAAATGAACACATTGGCAGCTCAAAGTAAATGGTCTGAGGATCTTGAAATACAATAAAAAAAGATTCATTTATCTTATCTCCCCCTCAAGAATTAATAATCTTTTCTTTGATGATTTACACGATGTTCTAAAATCAAATAAAGTTAGTTTTTTTCAATTAAGACTAAAAAAAGAAAGTTTTAAAAAGAAATTTACGATTGGAAAAAAAATCAAAAAAATATGCAAAAAATTTGACGTTAAATTTTTAATAAATGATGATGTTTTGCTAGCAAAAAAGCTAAATGCTGATGGTTGTCATTTAGGACAAAAGGATATGGATATTTTTGATGCTAAAAAGATTATAGGAAATAAAATAATTGGAATTACTTGTCACAATTCAATCACATTAGTAAAAAGGGCTACTGCAAACAAAGCTAATTACTTAGCTCTTGGTGCATTTAATTTTTCAAAAACAAAAAAAGTTAGATACAAAGCTACAATTAATTTACTCAAAAAAGTGAGAAAGATAACAAAAGTTCAAATTGTCGCTATAGGAGGAATTAATTCAAACAATTATAAAAAACTCCTATTGAATAAAGCTAACTTTTTAGCTATCTCAGGCTACATTTGGAATAATAAAAAACTAAAACCGATAGAGGCCATTAAAAAATTAAAATGAAAATTAATGCTAGTGAAATAAGAGTAGGGATGCTTTTAGAGCATAAAAATGATTTGTGGGAAGTTCTTAAGACACAACATGTAAAACCTGGAAAAGGAGGAGCATTTGCACAAATAGAAATGAAAAGTATAAACAAAAATACAAAATTAAATGAAAGATTTAGATCAAGCGAAACTGTAGAAAAAGCCTCAGTCGATGAAATAAAATATAATTTCTTATATAAAGACGAAAATAGTTTTTTTTTTATGGATCCAAAAACATTTGAACAAATAGAAATTAAAAAAAATATAGTTGGTCAGAAAGGAAATTTACTTTCAGAAAACTTGGAAGTGATAATAAGTTTTTATAATGAGACGCCTATTTCAGTGGATTTACCGAATCAAATAACCTGCAAGATTGAAACCACTGAGGCAGCTTTAAAGGGTCAAACAGTTTCATCCTCTTATAAGCCAGCAATTTTGGTTAACGGTTTAAGTGTTCAAGTGCCCCCATTTATAGAGTCAGGTGATGAAATTATAGTTGATACAAGGAGCCTTGAATACATAAAAAAAATTTGATTTATGAACTCTATTTCTGCAAATCTTAATATAATGATAAAGGCGACAGAAAAAGCTTCAAAAATATTGATAAGGGATTTTGGTGAAATTGAAAAATTACAAGTTTCTAAAAAGGGACCTACTGACTTTGTTACTAATTCTGATCTAAAAGCTGAAAAAATAATAATTGAAGAGTTAAAAAAAGCAAAACCAAATTATTCAATTATAAGTGAGGAGAGTGGAGTAGAAAATAATAAAGATGAAAACAATACCTGGATAGTTGACCCTATTGATGGAACTATTAATTTTCTTCATGGAATACCTCACTTTGCAATATCTATTGCTCTAAAATCAAATGAAGAAATAATTTCTGGTATTATATTTGATCCAATAAAAAATGAAATGTTTTACGCTGAGAAAAATAACGGGTCTTATTTTAACAATCATAGAATAAGGGTCTCAAAAAAAAATGAAATTAATGATTGTTTGTTTGTCACTGGAGGAAAAATTGATAAAGAACCTGATTTGCCTTACAGAAAATCAGGATGTGCTGCTTTAGACATGGCTTATGTTGCATCAGGTAGATATGATGGCTACTTCCAGCAAAATTTAAATCTTTGGGATATTGCTGCAGGGATTATTTTAGTGAAAGAGGCAGGAGGTGTTCTGAATGATATAAATCTTTCAATGCATAAAAACATTAAAATTATTGCCTCAAGTACTAACATTAGTTCAAAATTGTTAGAAAAACTCAAGAACTTTTAATTGTTTTAAAAATTTGTTTTGTTATAAGTCTCGTCATGAAAAAAAATATTCATCCAAATTACCATACTATTAAAGTTGAAATGACAGATGGTAGTCATTTTGAGACAAAATCAACATGGGGTAAAGAGGGTGAGCTATTAAAATTAGAAATTGATCCCAAATCTCATTCTGCTTGGACAGGCGGAAAACAAAAATTAATGGACAAGGGTCGAATTAGTAAATTTAACAAGAAATTTCAAAACTTTAAATCAGAAAACAAAAAATAATGTCTAATACACCATTAATGCCAATGGCAACCGCTGTTTGGTTAGTCGAAAATACTACCCTTACTTTTAAACAGATTGCAAATTTTTGTAATATGCATGAAGTTGAGATTCAAGGAATAGCAGATGGAGAAGTTGCTAAAGGTATTAAAGCTTACAATCCTATAATCTCAGGTCAACTTTCAAGAGATGAGATTGAACTTTCTTCTAAAGACGAAAATAGACCACTTCAAATCAAAAACACAGATGTAGAAATCTCTAATACTGAAGAAAAAATAAAGAAGTACGTACCTTTATCTAAAAGACAAGATAAACCAGACTCTGCTCTTTGGTTAATCAAAAGTCATAATATTTTGAAAGACTCGCAAATTGCAAAATTGGTGGGGATCACAAAAAATACAGTTACTTCAATAAGAAATAAAAATTACTGGAATTATAACAGCTTAAACCCAAAAGACCCAGTTGCTTTAAATCTCTTTTCTCAAAAAGATTTAGTTGAAGCAATTGAAAAAGCTGAGAGACGTATCAAAAGAGAAAAAAAAGAAAAAGAAAAAAAAACAAAAGATAAATAATATTAATGAATAAAACTAATAGACATATTTTTTTAAAAATGTTATTTAAACGTTTTTTTGGAGGTGTTTATTAAAATAGAGGTAAAAGATAATAATGTTGAACAAGCTCTCAGAGTTTTAAAAAGGAAACTCCAACGGGATGGTTTCTTTAAAATAATTAAACTCAAAAATACTTATGAAAAACCATCAGAAAAGAAAAAAAGAATTTTGCAAGAAAATATAAAAAGAGTAAAAAAATTAAATAAACTTAAAAATAGAATTTAATAATACCGCGGGGTGGAGCAGTCTGGTAGCTCGTCAGGCTCATAACCTGAAGGTCGGCGGTTCAAATCCGTCCCCCGCAACCAATCTCAGTCAAATAAAATAATGATTTTTTATCAATCTTAAAAATATGAAACAAAAACAAAATAAATAAAGAATATAAAAATTGTTTTTACTACTAAAAAATTTATCAAATTTAAAATTTTTAAATAAAGTGAAAATAAGTATCATGAACAATGGTTCATAATATTTGTGATAAATACTATTTTGAATATTTGATAAAATTATTAAAGTTAATAACAATAAATTTGAAAAATCATTTTTTGAAATTATAAATAATAAGTAGATTGAAAAAAAACTTACCAAGTAAAATAGATAATTATTTGAAAATAAAATGTTTGATAGCTGAAAAAAAACTCCACCTCCAGAAAATTCAGATCCGTAATCAAAAAAGAAAATTAGAATAACAAAAAAAATAAAAACTATTAAGAATTGACTTTTCTTAGAGTTTTTTAAATCTTTGATCTCTAATAAGTTGCCTATGAAAGGTATAAAATGAAATAAAAAAATTGAACTTATTATTAGGATTTTATTGCTTAGGTTGAAATGGTATAAACCTCTTTCTTCTGTGTATTGAGTGCCTCCTGCCATTAAAAAGTTGACATCTAAAATGAATAGATAATAGAGCATTGGTAAAGAGCAAAAAAAAGTAAAAAATATTAGATATTTTAGTTCGAAAATATTTATTTTTTTTAAAAAGAAATAAAAAAAATAAATTATGAAAACTGAAAAATTTGGACTTATGTAAGCTGAAACAATTAATGATAATGTGCTGAACCATGCAAACTTTAGCTCATAATTTTTATCAAATTTTAAAAAATAAAATATTGATAAAGTAAAAAAAATAAGTCCTGGAATTCTACTTTCGGGCCAAATTGATAATGATCTAAAAGTTGGTGATAAAAATATAGTTAATGATAACAATAACAAAAGTTTACTATCAATATTTGAGAACTTTATTAATAGGCACTTATAAAAAAGAAATACTAGAATTAGACATAAATGAAGGTGTATTAATCTAATATACTCTATATCAATACCAGTTTTTAAAATTAAGGATAAAAAAATCAGATAAACTGGTGAATGTCTATGACCATATTTTTCATAATTTAAAAAAGTGTCAACAAAATTATTTGAAAAATCAATTAATGGATTTAAATTTGCACCTATCCAGTCCTGGTAAGCACCAAGATTTAAATTTTCACTGTTTAGGTAACCTATGATTAAACTTAAATATAATAGTATTGAAAAAAAGAAATTCTTTGAATCAAGCATAATTAATTAATTATTAAATCTTAAATTTTGATTTTTTACTATCGACTAAAAAGGTTTTCACAGTTTCAATTGTTAACTTTTCAAAAGATTGTCCAAAATTTTCTATTTTATCGATAATATTGGGTGGAATAGTAATCAGATGACATCCCAACTGTCTAGCTTGAATATAATTATATGGTTCCCTTACACTTGCCCATAAAATTTCAACATTCTTAAATCTTTTTGCTAATCTGATGCTTTTTACAAATTCAGGGACAGGGTCTTTTCCTTTATCACTTGCTCTACCAGCAAAAATAGAAATTATTACTCTAGTTTTTTTATTAATAGTTTTCAAAATTTTCTTAGTCTGATTTGCTGAATAAACCGCTGTAATGTTTAACTTTATGTTCCTGCTATTTAACTCTTTTATAACTTTTCCTGTAAACTTATTTTTTGAATTCACCACTGGAACTTTTACAAAAACGTTTTTTCCCCAAGAATCTATTTTTAATCCTTGTTCAATCATTGAGTTATCACTATCTCCAAAAACTTCAAAAGATATTGGCTTTTTTTTACATATTCGAAGTATTTTTTTTGAATAAGATTTATAATCTTTTGCACCTGCTTTTCTCATTAAACTAGGGTTAGTCGTAAAACCTTTAACAATTTTTTTTTTATTGAATTTTTTAATAAGACCTAGATCAGCAATATCACAAAAAATTTTCGTGCTCATCAAATCTACAAATTTTTTGTTATATCTTCTGTCATTTTCTTCGCGTCAGCGAATAACATTAAGGTATTTTCCTTGTAAAAAAGATCATTATCTATTCCAGCATAACCAGGTGATAAACTTCTTTTCACAAAAAGCACGGATTTACATTTTTCAACATCAAGAACTGGCATTCCATAAATCGGGCTTTGAGGATCAGTTTTGGCTACTGGATTTGTAACATCATTTGCACCAATTACAAAAGCTACATCGGCATTCGCAAAATCATTATTAATTTCTTCTAATTCAAAAACTTCATCATAAGGTACATTAGCCTCGGCCAATAAAACATTCATATGACCTGGCATCCTTCCTGCTACTGGATGAATTGCGTAAGAAACTTTTATTCCATCTTTTTTTAAAGTATCAACCATTTCTCTAAGTGCATGTTGAGCTTGAGCAACTGCCATACCGTATCCCGGGACAATGATTACAGATGAGGCATTTTTCATTAAAAAAGCTGCATCATCTGCATTCCCACTTTTAACTGGTTTCTGCTCTTTATTTTGATTTGTTGAAGATTGATCTGTAGCGCCCCAACCTCCCAGTATGACATTGAAAAAAGAACGATTCATTCCCTTACACATTATATAAGATAGTATTGCCCCAGATGAACCAACTAAAGCTCCTGTGATAATCAAAGCAGAATTTTCCAGTGTAAACCCGATACCTGCTGCCGCCCATCCAGAATAAGAATTAAGCATTGAAATTACTACTGGCATATCTGCTCCGCCAATTGGAATTATTAAAAGAAATCCAATTAAAAATGAAACAACCAATAGTGTCCAAAATAAATTAGATGATTGAGAAGTACAAAGTAGAAAAATTAAAATTATAATTGAAAAAAGTATCAATGCATTAAGGGGATGTTGACCTTTGAATGTAATAGGAGACCCAGACATAATTCCTTGAAGTTTTAAAAATGCAATGACTGATCCTGAAAAAGTTATAGCTCCAACTGCAGCCCCAATAGACATTTCAATAAGACTCCCAAGTTTAATATTTCCCGGGGCACCTAAATTAAATGCTCCTGGATTTAAAAATGCAGCTATAGCTACGAAAACAGCAGCAAGACCTACTAAACTATGAAAACCCGCAACTAATTCAGGCATAGCTGTCATTGGAATTTTGTATGCAATAAAGGCTCCCACACTACCACCAGCTAAGAGAAAAATTATTACATAAATAAATCCAGCCGAAAAATTACCCAAGGACAAAAAAGTAACTGTAATAGCTATTGTCATTCCTAAAATACCAAAAAAATTTCCTTGTCTTGATGTTTCAGGTGATGATAATCCTCTTAAAGCTAAAATAAATAGAACTCCTGAGATTAAGTAAAAAATAGCAGATAAATTGGCCGAGATCATTTCTTATCCTTTTTCTTTTTCTTATACATAGCTAACATCCTCTGAGTAACTAAAAATCCCCCAAAAATATTCACTGCTGCAAGGGTTATTGCTAAAAAGCCAAAAATACTTGAGTTGTTAAAAACACTACCAGTATCATTAGCCAAACCTGCTATTATAGCGCCAACAATAATTACCGATGAAATTGCATTAGTGACCGACATTAAAGGAGTATGTAGGGATGGAGTTACACTCCAAACTACGTAGTAGCCCACAAAAATTGAAAGGATAAATATACTTAATCTAAATATAAAAGGATCTATTTCCATAATTTACTTTATTAAAGTTTTTTCTATTATTTCATCTTCTAAATTAATATTAATATTTTTATTTTCTTTATCATATAGACTTGAAACAAAATTGAAGACGTTTTTTGCATAAAGATTTGAAGCAGAAGTTGGAAGTCTATTTAAAATATTTGTTTCCCCTAAGATTTTGACTCCATTTTTTTCCACTATTTTATCTACCTCTGTAAATGCAGTATTTCCTCCTTGTATTGCAGCTAAATCATAAATAACAGATCCAGCTTGCATATTCTGTATCATGGACTCCTTAATAATAATAGGAGCTTTTTTTCCTGGGATGAGAGCTGTACAAATTATAATATCTATTTTTTTAATTGTTTCGATCAAAAGTTCTTCTTGTTTTTTTTTAAATTCTTCAGAAGTTTCTTGTGCATAACCTCCCTCAGTCTCAAGATTTTCTGAACCTTCAACTGTTAAAAATTTACCACCTAAGCTTTCAACTTGTTCTTTGGAGGCCATTCTGACGTCTGTTGCAAAAACTATTGCTCCCATTCTTTTTGCAGTTGCAATGGCTTGTAGACCAGCAACACCAGCACCAACAATTAAAACTTTTGCTGCTGGCACAGTTCCTGCTGCGGTCATCATCATGGGTATCGCTTTTTCAAAATGCGCAAAAGCTTCTATTACAGCTTTATATCCAGCCAAATTAGCTTGAGATGACAGAATATCCATAGATTGAGCACGTGTAATTCTTGGTAATAATTCAAGTGAAAAATTATTAATTTTTTTTTTAATCAGATTTTCAATTTTTTCTTTATTCATATAAGGATTCAACACACCAATTAAATTCTGATTTTCTTGTAAATAAGAAAGTTTTTCATCTGAAGGTAAGCCTAATTGGACAATAATATTAGCATTGCTTACAATTTCTTTTTCGTTATTTGAAATAGTCACTCCTAGATTTTTATAATCTGGATCTGTGAAACCCAAATGTTCTCCATAATTTTCAGGAAGAGCTACTTCAAGACCTAAACTTATATATTTTTTTGCAATTTCAGGAGTGATAGAAATTCTTTTCTCCAAATTTTTATTTTCTCTAAGTGAAACAATTCTCATTTTAAAAATTTAGAGCAAGAATATCGCCATTAAAACTAAAATTAATACAACAGCGACAGTTCCCCACAGTACAAATTTTGTGAAATTATTCCAAGTATTTTTATGGTTATCATTATCCATAAAATTTATTTTTGTCTGGCTTTGAATTTTGGGTTAATTTTATTAATTATATAAACTCTTCCTCTTCTTCTTACTAATTTTGAATTTAAATCTCTTTTTTTGATTGATTTTAGTGAGCTTTTAATTTTCATAATTGTAATTTTGTAGCCGGCGATGTCCTACTCTTCCATATCTTAAGACAAAGTACCATCGGCGCAGAAAGGCTTGACTTCCGAGTTCGGAATGGGATCGGGTATAACACTTTCGCAATAATCACCGGCGTATGTGTTATACATATTTAAAATTTATTGTAAACTAACTTTTAAGCTCAATTATTCTTTAATTTTTGGTTCTTTTTAATAAAATCATCTATATAATTTTTCAAATTAATTTTACCAAAATTTTTTTGAACTTTGTTCGACAAACTCATATTCGTTAGTGCAGAAGCAAACCTTTCACCTTTTCTTGGTGGCAAAAGTTTTATTTTTGATTTAAAGAACTTGGCAACCTCTAAAATTGAATAGCTCTTTTTATTAGAAATACTATAATACTTACAATTATTTTTTTTCCATGCCTTATAACAAATATCTATCGTATCATTAATATGCGTAAATCTTCTAGATTGTGAGCCGGGTCTAACAACTGGTAGTGGTTTTTTTTGTAAATAATTTTTTTCAAATATACCAATAACAGTTGCCATACTTCCCTCGCGAATTTGTTTTGGACCATAAACATTATAAAAGAAAATTACCTCATATCTAAAATTAAACCATTTTTTTAAATTTTCCAAAAATTCTAAATTTTTGGCTTTTGTGAAAGCGTAAGGAGACAAATTTTTATCTTTTCCATTATTTCCCAAAGAAGCTGAAGTTGCAGAATAAACTAGTTTGATCTTATTTTTTAAACAAAAATCAAAAACAGCATTAGTTCCTATTGTGTTAGATTGAATACATCTATTCATTTGAACAAAGCTTTGGTATATTCTAGCAAATTCACCAAAATGAAAAATAGTTTTTATTTTTTTTTTATAAGGATTTAATATTTTAGATATATTTTTTGTGTGGGCTTTAATATATTTAACATTTTTATTTAAAATATGATTATTTTTTTTTCCACATGAATAATCATCTATACTAATAATTTGAAATTTTGTTTTTTTAATTAGAAACTCAATTAAATTAGAACCTACAAATCCAGCTCCACCAGTGACAACAATAATTTTTTTCATTATTCTGAATTGAAAATTAATTATACAAAATAAATGTAATTGTAAACAAAACCACAAAAAGATATACAACTTTTTATGGGTAAAATTTCTTTAATAATTCCTGCAAAAAAAGAGCCAAATGCTTTACCAATTGTATTAGAGGAAATAAAAAAAAATAATTATGATTTTAATATTATTGTAGTTCTCGATAAAAATGACATTGAAACTTTTAATTCAATAAAAAATTTAAATTGTAAAATAATTTGGCAACCAAAAAACGGATATGGTAACGCAATAATAGAAGGTATTAATCATTGCGAAACTAAATATCTTTGCATTTTTTATGCAGATGGTTCCACAGATCCAAAATATATTTTACCCATGTTAAAAAAACTTGAAGAAAATAAATATGATTTTATTTTTGGTTCAAGATACGAAAAAAATGCCTATTCACATGATGACAATATAGTAACAAAAATTGGTAATTTTTTTTTTACTTTTCTTGGAAATTTTTTGATGAAATTAGAGTTAACTGATATTTTATTTACTTATATTCTTGCTAAAACAAATGAGATTAAATCACTAAATTTGAGTTCTGATGATTATTGTTTGTGTATTGAAATTCCTTTTAAGATCAAATTCAACAATTTAAAATATTCTACATTTCCTTGTGTGGAAAGAAGAAGATTTGCAGATAAAAAAAAGGTAAAAGCTTTTAGTGATGGTCTTAAAATCCTTATTTATTTTTTTAGAGAATATTTAAATTTTATCAATAAGAAATAACGAATTTTTAATAAAATCAATTTGTTTGTGAGTTATCTTTTTTGTATGAAGTCCAATAACAAAACCAAGCTGTTCGATGGTATTTGCTCCCTTAAATTTTTGTTTTTTTTTATTTAAAGCATATAAATTTGTAGCTGGTTGATTTACAAATGAACCACTAATTACAGGTCGTGTTTGTAATCCTTTTTTTTCTATTGTATTTATAAATCTTTTCTTTTTATGTTTTAAACTTGGATTTAAAAATATTGGAAAAACCATATAACTTGGTTTAACGTTTTTAGGAACATCCAAAAAATAAAATTGATTATTCCATCTTTTATCTTTTTTAAGACTTTCAATAATTTTTATTCTATTATGATGTCTATTCTTTTTAAAAATTTCTAATCTATTGAACTGACTAAATCCTATTGCAGCTTGTATGTCAGTTGGACGTAAATTAAATCCTGAATTTACAAATATATATCTCGGATCTAAATCAGGAAATTTTTTTGAAATTTCAATATCTCTAACCCAGCCGTGGGATCTCAATGACTTTAATATTTTATAATCCTCAATATTTTTACAAACAACCATTCCACCTTCACCTGATGTAATTTGATGTGAATAAAAAAATGAAAACGTACCAAAATCTCCAAAAGTGCCCAAATTTTTATTTTTAAATTTAGCACCCAAGGACTCACAATTATCTTCAATTAGAATTATTTTTTTTTTTTCACAAAACTTTTTTAATTTTAATAAATTGCCTGAAAGACCTAAAACGTTTATAATGACAATAACTTTGGTTTTTGAATTCACTTTTGAAATTAATTCATCAACATCAACATTTAAAGTTTTTGGATTTACATCTACAAATTTAATTTTTAATCCTGCCTGAACTAATGGCCACAATGATGTTGACCAACATAAAGATTGTATAATTGCTTGATCTCCCTTCTTGAATCTATTTTTTCTCCATGGATTACAAGAAGCAAAAGTTGCTAATAAATTAGCTGAAGAACCGGAATTTACCATCAAAGCATAATTAGTTTTTAACTTTTTTGCAAATTTTTTTTCAAAAATACTTGTGTATTTATTCATTGTTATAAAACCAGAACGAATTACCTTTATTCCCTGATCCAAGTCTGATTTATCTAAAGCATTTTCTAAAAGATGATATTTATACTTTTTTTTATTCAGTAATATCTTGTAGTTATAGTTATTTATTTTCTTCATTTTTACTATGATTTTTTAGAAAATATTTAAATGTTAATTTAAAACCCTCCTGATAATTATTTTTTGGTTTCCAACCATATTTTTTTGCTAAACTTGTATCTAAACATTTTCTTGGCATTCCATCTGGTTTTTTTGTGTCATAATTGATTTTTAGTTTTACATTCATTAATCTCATAAGCATTTTAGCGTACCAATCTATTTGATGGTCTTCACCTGTGCCGATGTTTAAAAAAGGTTCTTTTATTTTTTTTTTCATAAAAAAAACTACAGCATCAGCAAAATCATCTACAAACATAAGCTCTCTTTTGGCCTTACCAGTGCCCCAGATATCTAATTTTTTTTTTTTATATTTCTTCGCTAAATAAATTTTTCTTATCAAAGCTGGATAAAAATGAGAATTATTCAAATCAAAATTGTCATTAGGTCCATAAAGATTTGGAGGCATTAAGCTTTTATAATTAAGATTTAAAAAAAAACTATAATACTCACACATTTTAATACCCATTATTTTAGCCAATGAATATGCTTCATTAGTTTCTTCAAGAGAACCTGATAATAAATACTTTTCTTTCATAGGTTGTTTGCAATGTTTTGGATATATGCAACTTGAACCAAGAAAAAACAAATTCTTAGTCCCTGCCAAGTAAGATCCATGTATTACATTATTTTGTATCTGATTATTTTCGTAAATAAACTCATGTTTAAAGCGAGAATTATAATCAATCCCTCCTACTTTCGCTGCGGCCAAAATAACAAAATCAGGTTTTATTTTTTTCAAAAATTTATAAGTTAAATTTTGATCAACAAGATCAAGTGAATTTCTACTTTTCGTAATTATATTATTGTAGCCATTTTTAATAAGACATCTTTTGATAGCTGATCCAACCATACCATTGTGTCCAGCTAAAAAAATTTTCATTTTTTTTCCAGAATTCATTTTTACTTCAGATTATTATACTCGTGCTCTATCATCTCTTCGATCAAAGTTTCAATTTTTATTGAAGGTTTCCATTTCAACTTATATCTAGCTTTTTTTGCATCACCTAATAAAGTATTAACATCTAATGGTCTCAAATAGTTTTTGTCACATTCAATAATAGCTTTTCCATTTTCATTATAACCTTTTTCCTTTATTCCTTTTCCTCTCCAATTTATTTTCATTTTTAATTTTTTTGCTGTTAAATTTATAAACTGCTTAATTGAGTATTGTTTTCCAGTAGCAATAACATAATCATCTGGTTTTTTTTGTTGCAATATCTTCCACATCGCTAAACAATAATCTTTTGCATGCCCCCAGTCTCTTTTAGAATTTAGATTTCCTAAATATAACTTTTTCTGTTTATTTTCTTTAATTCTACATAGTGCAGATACAATTTTTTTTGTTACAAAAGTTTCTCCTCTTCTGGGACTTTCATGATTAAATAATATTCCATTACACGCATATATATTATAAGCCTCTCTATAGTTTTTTGTAATCCAGTGAGCATATAACTTTGCAACTCCATAGGGACTTAAAGGATAAAAAGAAGTTTTTTCGTTTTGAGGTGAGCTTTGAACTTTACCATACATTTCAGAAGTACCTGCCTGATAAAATTTTGTTTTTTTTTCTAATTTATGAAATTTTATAGCTTCTAAAATTCTTAAAGCACCAAGGGCATCAGCATTAGCGGTATATTCTGGAACTTCAAATGACACTGCAACATGGGATTGAGCTGCTAGATTGTAGATTTCATCAGGTTTTGTTTTTTTTATAACACTAGAAACTGATAGAGAATCGGTTATATCACCATAGTGCAACCTGAATCTATAGTTTTTATCATGTGGATCTTGATAAATATGATCAACCCTAAAAGTGTTAATACTTGAAGACCTCCTTTTTACTCCATGAACTATATAATTTTTTTTTAACAATATTTCCGCTAAATAAGATCCATCTTGACCAGTAACCCCAAAAATTAAAGCTATTTTTTTTTTCATTTTTTATGAATTTTTTTTATTATTTTTTCTTATCTTTACAAATATAATCATTTATTCCTTCTTAAGATATAGTAATTTTTTTTTTTAGAAACTGATATTCCCTTAAAACTCGCACAAGATTTTTTGTTTTTATCAATACAACTTTGGTGATTAAGTAATATATTATCAACAAATTTATCCACCCTGAAATGGACATCGTCTAAATAATAATATGGATATGTGAATAAGTTGTAATCATATTTTTTTATTTCATTATTAATTCTATTTATATTTCTACCAACAAAAATCACCAACGATAATACAATCAAAAAAATGATTTTTTCTTTAAAGAATTTTATTAAGACAAATTTTGAGATATATATTGCAAAAGGTATAAACACAATTAATGCCAAAAGACTAAAGCCGCCATACCTGAGACTTGGGTGGTTATAAAACCACTCAAAAGACAAAATAATTATTACTAAGTATATATAAAAATTTTGTTTCTTTATATTTATATTATTTTTGTTTTTGGAGTGAAAAGAAAAATAGACTATTATTAACAAAAATAATAAGCCGAGCATAAAGTCACTTACTTTGTTAAAAAAATACATATCAATCCAATTTGAAACCCAATTAAATCCCTTAATATAATTTTCAGGATTGTCTACTCTATGGTTGGGACCAGCACCTGCCTTAGCCCATAACTCAAACCAATCATTTGAAGCTTTAGCGTCACTAAAAGTTGACCACTCAAAGTTAGAAAAACAGGAAATGCTAACAGGATATATAATGCAACCAGAATTAAAAATATTTGAGAGAATTAAAAAAACACCAACAAAACAAAAAATATAAAAATAGAAATTTTTAAAAAAATTAAAAAAAAGTTTTTTTTTTAAAAAATGAAAAAAAATTGGAACAAGAATTAATAAATATAAAACATAAAACGCCTTAAGTGAGACTATCAGTCCTAATAAAATAAAAATTTTAGTAAAATTTTGCTCTGCGACGTTTGACCTTCTATAAAGTCCAAAAACTTCGATAAACAAAATAAAAATTAATATCTGTGCAGAGCGGTCAGTTCCGTGTTCAGCTATTCTATAAAAAAATATATTTATGAATAAAAAAGACAAAAGAGTTAAATAAAAAATAAAATCATATCTTTTATTGTTAAAATCATCTTTTAGTTTAAGTATCAAAATTAAATTTGAAAAACCAAATATTAAAATTGCACCCATATTAAATAAAAAATATTCAATAATAGGTAAATAAAATAGCGAATTTAGATAAAAAATCGAAGAAGGAGTTCTAAAAGCATGTACAAGATTTCCTACTCCGATTATCAAATTTTCTTGAGTTAAATAATATGTATAAGGGAAATGATAATAAGGGAAATCATCATGTGTTTTAGATGTCAAAAATGCAAATAGTAATATCCCAAATATTAAACAAATATAATTTAGATATTTTTTGAATTCCCCTTTTTTTTTAAAGAAAAAAAATATAAATGAAATTATTCCAATTTTTAAAATTATCAAATTATGCACATAACCATGATTAAAAAAAAAATGAGTTAGAAAAGACAAGAAAATTAAAAATAATAAACTACCTAATAGATTATACTCAAATTCTATATATGAAATATTTTTCAAAATATTTTGCAATAATAAGCCATAGCCAGTTATTGACATTATTAGTATTGAGTAAAAAAATAAATAAATTGATAAATTCATTAATATATATTTTTTCTAATTACAAAAATGCTGGTTTTGTTTTTTCATTTTCGTATTTTCTTATAAATATGTGGCATTGGTAAATGTAATATAAATTTACCCCCTTTTTTGAGTAAATGTTTTTCTTTAACAAATATTTCATCTTTAAAATTCCATGCACCTAAAAAATAAAAAGCATTTTTATCAAGTTTTGATTTATCATATTTCCTAACAATTATTTTTGTACCAGGTAAAAATTTACCAATTTTACTTTTTGTTGTGTCTATAAAATAATCAAAAAAGTTTTCCTTAAGATTACAATAATTGACTACAGTTACTGCTTTTGCTGACGCTCCATAACCTATGATTTTACCTTTTTTTGACTTAATTTCCTCAAAAATCTTTATCAATTTTTTTTTTAAATAAAAAACATTTTTTGCAAACTTTTTGTAAGTAGTAAATTTATGAAGCCCAGCTTCCATCTCAGTTCTAATTTGTTTATTTAAATTTTTACAAATTTTAAATTTATTATTTTTATCGTGAATAATATAATATCTGAGGGAGCCTCCGTGAATTTCTATGTTTTCTAGTTTGAATATTTTAAGCCCAACTTTCTTTAAAATATTTTTTAAAGCAATAGTTGATAAAACATAAATGTGTTCATTATAAAACTGGTCAAAAGCATTTTTTTTAAAACATTCTAAAAATGAGGGTTCTTCTAAGATAAACACACCATCGAGAGAAAGTATTTTTTTTATATTCTTTAGAACTTTTTCAATTTTATTTATATGTGTAATAGTATTTGCCGAAAATATTAAATCAAATTTGTCAGGGTTTTTAGAAAGTATCTTTACTAATTTATCATCAAAATAATTTATATATACTTTAAATCCTTTTTTTTTTAAAGCATTCCCAACATCATAACATGGTTCTACGCAACTAATCTGTCCTCTTCTAAAATTTTTTGCAAAAGTTCCATCATTACTTCCAATCTCTAAAATTTTTTTATGAGAATAATTTTTTTTAATTATTTTTGATAAGTTTTTAAAATGATTTTTAACTGAAATTGAAAGTGAAGATCTATAGGGATAAGTTTTATTAAACATAATTTCTTTTTTTATTCTTTTATTAATAGAAACTAATTTATTCTTATTATTATATTTTAAATTTAGGATGTAAGAAGAACTTGTACTTTTTGATTGAAAATCATTAGCTAATGGTTGTTTGCCTAGACTTAAAAAATTTTTGATCATCTAATTTAAGTACCTATTAAGCATTTTAGAATAATTTTCAATTATATCCTTATTGTTATTTTTCTTAGGTTTATTTAAACCACAAATTGATTTAAATAGCTCAAATAAAAAAGTTTAATTAATATATGTGTAATTTAAGTTTATTTTGTTAGTAACCGTTTATAAAAATTATTTATGAATAATCTTACTTTAATAATTCCTGCAAAAGATGAAGAAGAGTCTCTTCCTTTTGTTTTAAATGAGTTAAAAAGTTATAGCTATGATATTTTAGTAGTACTTCATCCTTCCGATAAAAAAACAATAAATGTAATTAAAAATTTTGATATAGAAATTGTTTATCAGAAAAATCATGGGTACGGTGATGCATTAATAACCGGTATTCATAATACTAAAACAGATTATTGCTGCATATTTAATGCTGATGGATCTTTTAAACCAGATGAATTAGATTTAATGATGACTAAAATAACTAATAATAATTTGGATTTAGTTTTTGGATCGAGGTATTCAAAAAATGGTAAAAGTGACGATGATACTTTGATAACATCAATAGGGAATTATGTATTTTCGAGTTTTGGCAAAATTTTTTTTAAACTAAAAATAAACGATATTTTATACACTTATGTTCTTGGAAAAACCGAAAAGCTATATAATTTAAATCTTGAAAGTAAAGATTTCAGATTTTGTGTTGAATTACCAATTAAAGCAAAGAGAAATAATTATCAAGTTGATGAAATCGGATGCCACGAAAGGTCCCGATATGCGGGTCAAAAAAAAGTTAATGCTTTTAAGGATGGTTTACTGATTTTAATCAAAATGATGAAACTTTATTTTAATTAATTATTTAATATTATAAATTCTATTAAATATTCTTAAATAAATAAAAATATATATTATTATATTAAATACTATTAATATAACTTGATATTGAGTATCATAAATTTTCTGCGAAGCCCAATACATAATAAAAAAATTATAAAGATTTATAATATTTGCACTTAAAGTATTAGCTACTTGAGTTTTACATTTAAAAATTTTTCTTATGTATAAAAATAAAATTTGATGAAAGTGCTTGTTATCAGGTTTTAATGGAGATTTATTAAATGTAATTTTTCTTATGATGGAAAATAACAATTCAAAACATGGATACCAAAGTATTAAAATTATAAAGAATGGTGAAACTAGTAGATTATTTTGGTGTATCTTGATAATAAAAAAACCATAAATTAAACCAAGTAAATACGCTCCACCATCTCCCATAAAGATTTTCTTAAAAAAATTAAAAAGATACAAAAAAACTAATAGTAAAAACCAATTGTAAAAAATTTCAGCTTCAAATCCTATAGTTTCTATCAGGCCAGTTTCAAGAAGAAAAAATGATACAACAAGATAATATCCAATAAGTAAAGTATTTAGACCATCAATAAAATTTGATCCATTAATAATTATAGTTAGACAAAACAACACAAATAGATAATTAAAATACTTGTTTTCTAAAATTTCATTTAAAAAAAAAATTCTTGTATCAAAAATTAAAAATTCATTAAAATATATGAATGTGAATATTGAAAGTATCTGTAAAAAAAACCTAATTTGAGGTGATTTAATTATTTTTAAATCAGAGAATATTCCTAAAGAAAAAATTATTAAACTTAGAATAAAAAAGTTAAAATAAAAGTTGTGAAATATTAAGATTAATCCTAGTAATATAAATATTCCCCCTATGAGTGGAACATTATCTTTAGTTGCAAATTTTTGATGTGCGTCACCTGAGAAACTATTTAGGATGGAGTATTTATGACTTAAATGGATAAAAATAAATATAAACAATGGAACAAAAATCAGGAAATAATAACTACTCATCGATTTTTCAAAAGGTAATTCAGACATAATATCATTAAATAATAAAATGACTTAAAAATATTAAATTTCATGTGTCTATAATAGACTAAAAATCCATCACTCATTTTTTGAAAAAAAGAGCTAGATAATGAATTTTTTGTTCTTCTCCAACAAACCAAACATTCCTCTAGAGCACCAATTATATTTCCAGAATATAGAAGCTTTAACCATAAGACAAAATCTTCTTTAGTTTTTAAGTCTGCGAATTTGATTTCATCTGTGATCAAGTCTTTTTCAAGTATCACGGTTGATAATCCTATATCACACGATTTTAATATTTCTTTATAATCATAAAAATTTTTCGCTTTTCTATTACTTAAATGTTTGCCTCTTTCATCTATAATTTCATAAGATGTATGTGAAATTTTATAATTTTTTTTTTTCATAAATTTAATCTGTTTGGATATTTTTTCTTTTACCCAATAATCATCAGCATCTAAAAAACTAACAAACTTTCCTTTTGCAGATAAAATTCCTTTGTTTCTTGATTCTCCTGCACCAATATTCTTTTTATTAATTATAAACCTTATCTTTTTATTTGAACCGAAAATAGACATTAGATACTCTAAATCAGTTTGATCTGGATCGTCGTAAATAATAAGTACCTCAACATTTTGATAAGATTGTTGAAGAATTGAATTAACAGCTTCTTTAATAAATTTTTTTTTTTTAAAATAAGGTATTATTACACTAATTAAATCCATAATAAATATATTAGTATACTAATTATAACCTAAGTTAAAATGCATATCTTTATAATGCGATACCAGAATTTATTGTAGACTTAACTGTGCCTACAAGATTTAAACATGGTGACCAATAGTTAATACTTTTTCTCATAAAAAATTTATTGCTGTTAAGTAGTTAAATTATTTTTAGAAAATTAATATTTTTTTTTGCCCATTTTATGACATTAGATAATCCAACTTTTATATCTACAAAATCCTTATAATGGGTAATACTAATCAGTTTTTTGTTACTTCCATGCGTTTTGTAAACGTCTGCTAATTGTTTAGACCTTTTAACTATATAAGGTTTACCAAATGATTTGCTTAAATCTTTTAAAACTGATTTTAAACTAACTGGGTTATCGCTACAAATATTCAAAATTGTATGTTTATCATTAAATTTTTTGTTAATAAGAATTAATATATTGTTCACAACGTCATCAACATATGTAAAATCTCTAAAATGGTTTCCAAAATTATTCAAAAAAAATTTATTTTTTTTTATAACAGCAATTATATATTTAATAATAAACATATCTGGTCGACCCCATTCCCCATAAATAGTGAATAACCTTAAACCAATAAAATTTATTTTGTAATATTGAGAGAATATTTCTGCAATTTCCTCGTTGTTTTTTTTGCTTAAAGAATAAATATTTTTTGGATTAATCTTTTGGTCCTCAGACAAGGGAAATTTTTTTTTTTCTCCATAAACTGAGCTAGAAGATGCATAAAATATCTTTTTGATCCTATAAATTCTACTCAATTCAGCTAGATTAAAAAAACCTAATACATTTGAATTCATATACGCCCTAGGATTATTTATAGAAAATCTAACTCCAGCTTGAGCAGCAAGATTTATAATTAAATCTATTTTTTTTTTCTTAAAAATTTTTTCTAATTTTGAATAATTTGAAATATCAATTTTTTGAAAATGAAATCTTTTTTTTTTTTTTAAAAAATTTAATCTCTTATTTTTTAATTTAACTGAATAATAATCATTTAAATTATCAATACCAATTACATAATTTTTTTTATTTAATAATAAAGCTTTGCTTAAGTGGTATCCTAAAAATCCAGCACATCCAGTTATTAAAATTTTCATTTTATGATTTTTGTAAAATTTTTGATAATTTTATATACTGCAATAAATAATAGTAAAAATAAATTTTGCCCATTATCATACCTTATTTTCATTTCTTCAAAAAATAATTTTCTATAATGTATCGTGCTTGAGAAACCTCCACGTCTAAATATCCCCACAATTTCATTTTTTTTTGTTGATATACCGTTTAATTTCTTTTTGACAATCATTCTGAAGAAATAATCATAGTCTGCGTGATATTTATACTTGATATTATAATATCCAACTTTTTTAGCAGATTTTAATTTTATAAAAAAGCCAGATGAATGACTTGAATAAAATCCCCAACTATAAAAAATCTTTTCAGGCTTATATCCATGTAATATACCCCAATGTTTTTTTACACTTCCAAATATAAAATCTACATTTGGATTTGTGTCGATATATTTTTTTATTATAGAAAAAGCTTTTTTTGTATAAACATCATCTGAATTTATTATTCCAACAAATTCTCCCTTACATTTTCTTAAACCTTTATTAAAAGCATCATAAAGACCTTTATCTTTTTCACTAATCCAATAGTTTATATATTTTGAATATTTTTTAATAATTTTGACAGAGTTATCAGTTGAACCTCCATCTATCACAATGTATTGAAAATTTTCTTTTTGAGAAATTACACTCTTAATAGTTTTCTCTAAATATTTTTCACCATTCAAAACAACAGTGATTATAGAAAATGTAGGTTTATTTTTTGATTTACTCATAAATTAATATTTTATATTTTTTTTTTAATATTTATACTTTAATAATATTAAATTAATGAAACATCAATTAACTGTAATTATTCCATGTTATAACTCTGAATTATATATTGAGCCAAATATTTTAAAATTAAATTCAAAAATAAATAAATACTTTAAAGGGATAGAATATATTGTTATCAACGATGGTAGTTCTGATAAAACGATAAATCAACTGAGAATTATAAAAAAAAAAATTAAAAATTTTAAAATAATAGATATAAAAAAAAATTCTGGTAAATCTAATGCAATAAAAAAAGCTCTTAAAATTTCTATTGGAAATAAAATTTTACTGTATGATGCAGATATTCCTTATTTTGATTATTTAGATCAAGTTCTTACCAAACTTAAATTTAATAAACTCGTTGTAATTAATAGAAGACACAAAAATAGTGAAATTTTAATTAAAAATAGAAAGTTTTATAATTTAATGCGAAATTTAATAGGTAATTTAATATCATTTACAAATTTCTATTTACTAGGAATTACAATTAAAGACACTCAGTCTGGATTAAAAGGTTTTTCGAATTCTTTAGATTTGAAAAAAGAAAAATTTATTTCACGAAGGTTTTTTTTAGACATAGAAATTTTGAATTTTTTTAGAAAAAAAAATATAAAGCCTGTAGAAATTCCAGTTCGTTTTAAACTAGAATCAACAAATTCATCTATTAATCTGTTTGATTTTAAAAAAAATATTGAAATATTTAGAGAATATTTAAAGGTTATTAATAATATTTAATTTTTAAATCAATTTCATTAACCACATCGTATGGCCAAACTTTGATCTTATAATTATTATCTAAATTATATTTTTGGATTTCATTTTTCCATTGAGGACAATTTATACACTCATAAAAAATAATCCATTTTTTTATTCTATAATCGTAGATGCCAGTTAGTATAGATAAAAAAACTAGGGTAAAAGAGATTTTTTTCAAAAACTGCATTTTGTTCCCAATAAAACATAATTTGAATAGTATAAATAAAATACAAAAAGATGGTATGACTGAATATCTGCCTCCAACAGTATCGTTTACTCCTCCAATAGTTACCAATATCGAACAAACAAAAAACAAATATATTAAGCTTATTAGATCAAAATTTAATCTTAAGTTTTTTTTTTTTGCGTGAAACAAAATATTAAATGATATGAATAATATAATTAACATTACTAAGGTAATTATTAGTAATTTTAATTGATTGTTGTTTTCAATCGCAAGAATTTCAATTAAATAATTTGATAATGATGATGATAAAAATGGTCTAATTAAAATATTGTAAGTAAAACTTTCAATTTCATTATAATTTAAGAAATAATTAAAATTAAGTTTACCTATAGTTAATTTGCCGGAAAATTTAGCCACTAAAATTAAAGAAAATTGAACAATTGAAGTAAAAATTAAGATTAATGAATTTATAAAGTTTATTTTAGTTCTATCTTTCAAATTTCTAAAAATAAACAAAGGTGTCAGTAGACAAGTGTAAACTCCTGAAAGTCCAGCGATACCTAAAATGATAGGTGAGAAAATTTTTGAAATCTTATCATGCTTTAAAAACAAAATAAAAAAGGACAATATACAAAGATAAACTTGAGAGTTCATCGAATCTAGCCAGATTTCAAATACAAAAATTGGTGAAATAGAAATTATAATTGATGCAAAAAGTCTTGAAAAATTTGTATGAAAAAAATTGGATTTGTAAAAAATAATTATGTAATGGAGAAAAAAAATTATTAAATAACAAAAGTAAACATTAAACAAAGCTGCAAATTCAATATTAACTAATCTTGAATTAAGAAAACTAGTTATGTTCGCGAAAAAATTCAGATATCCTGATGGCCAGTAAATTAAGGAAAATATTTCGTACCAATTGCTATTAAGCGCAGTAGCATAATGAATTGCATCATTTTGTATAAATCTTCCATTTTGAAAAAGATATGGAGTTTTTAAATAATGAAGAAATATAGTAAATATAATAAAAAAAATTTTAAACTTTATCATTAACTAAAAATATTAAAAATTTTTCTAAAAAAATTTTTAAAAGACAATTTTCTAGTTTTAATTTTTTTTGGTTTAATTAATTCGTTATCTTGAAGTTTTACAATTCTACCCATCCCGGACCCTATAAATGAAAAATATAAATCAAAATTAATTGTATTTACCTTCAAAATATCTAATAGTTTTTCAAAGGTTTCAAGATTATTGATTTCACAATTAAAGTTATCTCTTTCAGTATTTTTTAAATAAGGTAACCAAGAAATATCATCAAAAAAAAATGATCCTCCTTTTTTAAGTTTAGAATAATAATAATAAAAAATTTTACTTACATGTTCAGCGTTATGAAAAGAATCTAAAAATATTAAATCAAATTCCTTAGGTAATTTTGTTTCTAAATAATTAAAATTATCATCTCTTGACTTAATAAAAGTCCAATTTGTACTTTTAGAAATTTCAGAACAGTCGTCAACGTCTACAGAATATAAATGACCATTATTTTTTTCACAAATATTAATGAATTTTTTAGTAGAGATCCCCTTTCGTACCCCAAATTCAAGAATTTTAGGTTGTGATTTAGTTTTTATAGTGTTTAACATAAAATCATTAATTTTTTTTTCAAATTCGCTTTGCATATTTTGTTAGTCGTTTTAACTTATCAAAAATTCATATTATCTCATAACTTAAATATAAAAAAAAAGGTACTTTGCAAAGTAATAAATAATAATTTATAAATAATTAATAATAAATTCTTATAAAAAAATTAAATTGAAAATAACTCAACTAATTTTAAAACATGAAATATTCAAAAAGAATCCAATAATATTAATGCATATTGGTTCTGCAGACTCAAATTTCAAAACCTGGAATAATATTGCTGAAAATTCTATATTAGTCTCTGTAGATGGCAACAATAGCTCAGTAAATACAAGAAATAACTTTAAAAAAGTAATTGATCAAAAAGTGATAATTTCTAATAAAAATGGTGTTGGGAAGTTTTATCTTACACATGACCCCAATTGTTCCAGTTTACTTGAACCAGATAAATCAACGCATGAAAACTGGTATTTTTCTCATAGATTTAAAATAAAAAAAATTCAGAAAAAAAAAATTTATTCTTTAAATAATTTTTTAAAATCAAAAAAAATTAATTATATAGATTGGTTTGTTACGGATGTTCAAGGTAAAGATTTGGAGATTATTAAATCTTTAAAAAAAAATATTAGAGATAAAATTTCAATAATTGATATCGAAGCAGGTTTTCTCTCTTTTTATAAGAAGCAAGATAAAATATCTGAGGTATTTCGTTATATGTCTAAAAGCTATAATTTTGAAAATATGGAGTTTGGTTATAATTATAGATTATCAAGCAAAATTCTTAATAAATTAGAAAAAAAAATACTTTTTAGATATAATAAACCTTCTAAAGTTTATTCTAATATCATTTTTACAAACAAAAAAAAAAATATTGAAAGAATTAATCTTATAAAACTAATTTATTTAGTTGAAAATAATAAAATTTTTGAAGCTAAACAACTAGTAAAGAATATTTCAAAAAAAAATCTATTTTATAAAGAGATTTTAAAAGAGTTGGAATTTATTATAAAAATTCACAAATTTAAGTTTTTAATTTTAAGTCCATTTTTACTAATAAAAAAATTTTTATATATAATCTTCAAATGAAGTGGAGAAATATGAATGTTTAAGTTAATAAGTGAAATACCAAAGATTATAACAGTAAAACATAAAATATTATTAATAATTTTATTTGTATGGACTATATTTATGTCCTTTACGGAATTGTTAGGACTTGGCTCGTTAGTTTTTTTAGTATCAGTCGTTAGTGAACCAGAAATGATAATTAATAAGATTAATTCATTAGAACTTAATTTTCACATAACAAATATAAGTCATTCAAAACTTATCTCTTATTCATGTTTTTTTTTAGTAATTGCTTTTACAATAAAATCATTAGTAACATATGTTTTTGGATATTTTGCAGCAAAAATAACTACGAATATTAATTATTATGTGAGTTCGTCTTTTTTTAAAAATTACCTCAAAAAATCTTATGAGGAGTATCTAAATTTAAATTCAACAAAATTTGCAAATGATATTAAAGATGAAACTTCAAGATTTATTACTTTTCTATTTGCGTTTATAAATATTGTAAGAGATTTGTTTTTAGTAATGATAATTTTTATTACTTTAATGTTTACAAGTTCATCTGTAACCTTATCGATTTTTTTGATAATTTTAATAATATCATCATTAATTTATCTTTTTCTAAAAAAAATTTTGAGACGACTTGGTAATGACAGATCTAAATTTAATACCAAAATATATAATATTTTAATTGAAACTTTTAACGGCATCAAAAATATAAAGTTAATAGGTGCTGAAAATTTGATTTCTAAGAACTACAATAGATACAACGACAACTTTTTAAGAAATAACTTAAAAATGAGAATTTTAAATCCTGTGCCAAGAATCTTTCTTGAATGGGTTGCAATTGTAGGAATATCAACTTTAGTAATTTATTTAAATTATCAAAATAAAAATTTAAATGATTTTATACCGATACTGACATTTATAGCAGTCGCTGCAATTAGGTTAATACCAGCATTTTCTGCAATAAACCAAAATATTAACCATTTAAATTATAACCTTAATGCTACGTCTTTAATTATAAAGGAATTAAAAAATCAAAAAAGGCTAGACGAAAAAATAATCAATAAAAAAATGAAGATTAACTCAATAAACTTAAAAAGAATTAATTACAAATATAATAAGAGTCAAAATAATATTTTAAATAATATCAGCCTTAAGATAAAAAAAAATCAACTTATAGGTATTGTGGGCTCTAGTGGATCTGGAAAAACAACACTCGTAGAGGTACTTTTAGGTTTAATAAATCCTTCAAAAGGAAAAATATATGTCAATAATAAAATTAATATTAGAAATACCAAATATTTTAAAAATTCAATAAGCTATGTTTCTCAGGATATATTTCTATTTGAAGGTACACTTTTAGAAAATATCACTTTTGGTGATTACAAAGATAATTTGGATAAAAAGCATTTATCGAAAATTATCGAGATTTGTGAATTACAAAAATTAATTAAAAAGAATAAAGATGGTATAAACCTAAAAATTAAAGAAAATGGAAAAAACTTATCAGGAGGAGAAATGCAAAGAGTTGCAATTGCAAGAGCTTTATTTAGAAAACCTAATTTAATCGTTTTGGATGAAGCAACTAGTTCATTAGATATACAATTAGAAAAGAAAATTGTTGATAATCTTAATAAAATTATAGAAGATAAAATAATTTTTATGGTTGCTCATAGATTAACATCTCTTAAATTTTGTAATAAACTTATGTTAATTGATAATGGAGTTATAGTTGACTTTGATGATACAAAAAAAATACTTAATAAACATAAAGAATTGAAAAAATATCTAAATGTAAAAAAAATTAAATAATTTATTGACTAATTTTGTAATAATTTTTTATAAAGGCTTATATACTTTTGAGATATTAATTTAGCATCATAATTTTGAATTTTTATTCTCGCTTTATTGCCAAGCGTATTGCTACTTTTCACCTCTTCAGACATCCAGTCTATACCTCTTTTAAGTTCATAGGCATTATGTTTATCCACAATAAATCCATCAATTTTATGTTCTATGATTTCAGATATACTTGTATTTTTAAAACAGATAACAGGAGTCTTACAAAGCATTGCCTCAGCAAATGTTTTAGGCCAAGCATCTTGAATTGATGGAGCAACAAAAAAGTCAGCACTAGAGTATACATTATTCAAGTCCTTTTTATCTTCTATATATCCTAGACTTTTAAATTCGATACCAATTTTTTTAAGAGTATCATGTGACCAAAAATTACCAAAAATTAATAAAAAATACCTTGACTTATCTAGCGTTTTTAGACTTTCCACAAATATTTCCCAACCCTTTCTTTTGCTTTGGGGATTTTGTGATCCGTAACAAATAATTTGCTTTTCACTATTAATATTTAAATATTTTTTGGCAATATTTTTTTCTATGATTTCAAAATCATCTTTATTTATGTTGTTGGGAATATGTGTAATATTAAAATTTTTTAAAACATTACTTTTTTGAGCCTCGTCCATTAACCATTTACTTACCGCTACAAAATTAAAGTTATGATTATAATTTTTTTTTTTATATTTTTTTAAAAATTCTGACAAGAATGTTTTTTCATAATCCTTAAAATCCATTGTATAATGTGGACCACCACTAAACGCCCACATATCTCTCATAGTCCATACAACAGGTTTATTTATTTTAGATAAGGATTTAAGCTTTATGAAACCTTGGTTTAGCCAATGAATATGAATTATGTCAGCGTCTTTATATTCTTTGAATTTGGTCAGGTCAAAACCAAACATACAAATGTTAAATGTTTGTCTCGGTGAATTTAAAAATATTGACTTAATTATTTTCTCGAAAATTACAAATAACATATTTAAAAATCTAGTATAAAATTTTCGGTTTATAAATATTATCTTATCTTTGTTTTTTTGGTTAATTTCTCTCTCAAAAAAAGCATCGCTTAAAATTTTAGAGTCTAAATTGTGATTTATTAATGCATTATGTAATATTTTTGAGCCTATGAAAGCTCCATTACTCATAGATCCTCCCACAATATGCAGAACTTTGATTTTCATAAAAAAATATATAAATTATTGATTTATTAGATCTCTCTTATGTTTTAATATTTGAAAACCCTCTATTTTTTTTGTTTCTTGCATTATTTTATTTATTTTAAGTTGTAAGTTATCTAAATTTTTTAAATAAAATCTTTCTTTTTCAAGTTGTATATAATTTTTTAATCTTTTTTTTATAATTTCTAAATCAGTATTAACAAAAAAAATTATGTCCGACTTTGGGCAAAATTTTAAATATTCATCTAACAAATCTAAATCTATATCTTTTTTGTACAAAAAATAACTTTGAAATCTTTGAATAAATCCTTCAGACATAATAAGTATTCCGTCTATATCTTTCTTTTTAGCTATAAAGACAGATGTCATTTCATCTTTTATCCATCTTCGTAAATTTTTTTTTCTATATTTATTTTCCTGACTTGCCAGAATTTTCAAAATAATTTCATAGAAAGCTGCATACTCAATTTTAGATTCTTTGTATAATTCATTTTTTTTTTTTTGAAATTTAAAATAACTTGGATAAAGTATTTTTTTTGATATTTTGTAAAAAAATTTTTTTTTTTTAATTGATTTTACTTTTATAGATTTATCTGGTGAAATTTTACTATAAATAAATTTTTTTTTTAAAAGAGACAATAAAACATATAAATTGAGTCCATTAATTTTTAAAATGTATAACAGAATTAAAGATTTAATATCATATGTTTTAGTCTTACTTAATTTTTTATAGTAATTGGAAAAAAAAGTTTTTCCAGAATATGGTAGTCCAAAAAATTCAATTATTTTCATCAATATTCATTATAGAACATATATTCAGTAATTATCAGATTTTTAAAATCATTTAATTAAAGAAAAAAACTTATATTCTTCTAATTTTTGTCCAAAATAATTCATACCCTTATAAGACCAATGATCTTTATCAGAATATAGTAAAATATCGTCCAATAACAATGTACAATTAGGATTGCAATTGATTTTTGATTTATCAAAAAACTTCACCTTAAATTTATTTTTTAAAATATCAAAATTCTCAATTAAAATATCTTTATCTGTAAGTAAATTTTTTGCGTATGAATTTATATTATCTTTTTTCTTGAAATAAAGCGTTGGGACATCATAGAATCTATGGCCGTTACTAACAATTATAAGATTTTGATTACTTTTATAAAAGTAATTTAAAACCTTATGATAATCGATACCTCTTGGCCACCGATTAGATATAATCAATGTCTTGGAATTTCTTATATATTCCTTTTCAAAATTATTAAGAGCTATTGAGCAACTATTTTTTCTCTTAAAAATTTTATAATTAATAGTTTCAATGACATTGTCTTGTAGAGTTTTCTTTTTAAAACAGTATATGTACTCAAAATTTTGATAAACATATTTATTGATTTTATTTTGTTTTTTTAAACTTTTAATTGCTAAATATAAGTCAAAAGCATGACTATCTCCAAGTATGACTATATTATTTAAATTTTGTTTCCTCGAAAAAAAACCTTCTTTTTTTGCTTCTAATAAAATTTGATTCTCAATTTCATTTTTGGTTTTACGCCCTTCAAATACACTTTGAATTATACGATTATTTTTAAATTCTTTGGACGTTTTTTTTTTATTAAGATTTTCTAAAAAAGGACTAAAACAAATTACTATAGAAAAAAAAACTATCGAAAAAAAATAAATCTCTTTTGTTTTCAATTTAGAAGGGTATCTAATTTTTTTTTCATAAATTTCATAAATCACAACAGAAACAAGATACGAAATGATTAATAAAGTAATTTTTTCAGGAAAAGTTATCAAGTCTATTTTTTCATAGCGATAAAAAACTAAAATCGGCCAGTGAACAAGATAAAGTGTATAACTAATTTTAGCTGTATAGTTAATAAAAAAATTATTTTTGATAAAAATAAGCCTTTTAGGTATTTGAAATAAAATAATTAATGCTGCCCCAAGACAGGGCAATAAAGCATAGATGCCAGGAAAATCTAAATTATTATTATAAAAAGTAGATGAAAAAAAAATTAATATCAGTCCCAAAAAAAATAAATAATCATTCCGAAATTTTCTTTTTTTTAAAATTAAAAAAGTTAACGAGCCAATACAAAATTCAAATAATCTGAAACCTGTAAAATAAAAAAAGCCATCTGTTCTCGAAGAATATAGATATGATAATAATAAACTCAAAGATAAGATTAATAAAATTGGGATAAATAAATTAATTTTAAAAATCTTTCTAATTATTAGCAAAATTATGGGCCAAATAATGTAGTATTGTATTTCGACTGCAAGAGACCAAGTGTGAAGAAGAGGCTTGAAAAATTTATTATAATCAAAATACCCTGTCTCTTGATAGAAAAAAAAATTTGAAAGCGCAACTAATGAAAACTTTGATGAATTTATAAGTCTTTCAAAATGAATAGGTGACAAAATGTAATAGCCCGCTACTAAACTTAAAAGTATTATTAGATATAGTGAGGGAAGTATTCTTTTGCCCCTTTTATAATAAAAATTTATTAATGAAAATTTTTTACTTGTTAAAATTATTGAGGTAATTAAATATCCACTAATAGTAAAAAAAATATCCACTCCTACAAATCCACCTTTAAATAAAAATACGTCAAAGTGAAATAATAAAACTAAGAAAATTGATATTGATCTTAAAAACTGAATTTCATAAATTAAATTATGGGTTTTCATTAAAGTTTATTTAACTAAACTTTTTTTCTAAGTGGTTACCTAATCTAACGGCCAGTTGACAAATAGTAAATGTTGGATTTGCGTGTCCGCCAGTTGGAAAAACACTTGATCCTAAAATAAATAAATTATTAATCCCGTGTGCTCTTAAATTTTTATCAACAACTGAGTCCAAATTTGAAAATCCCATTTTTGTCCCACCCATCTGATGAGCACCACCATATCCATCCTTGGGCCAAATATTTTGATTTGGATAAAGAAAGTCTCTAACAGCTAATCTTCCAATTTTTTTATCAATAAAAAATTTACCTACTTCCTCTAAAAATAATCTCATGGTTTTTTTAGTATCATCATTTAAGTTAGCAAAAACTTTTACCCTTGGTATACCCAAATTATCAACTTCATTTTCATCTAATGTTATATAATTAGTGTCACTTGGCAAAGCCTCCCAGGAAGAAAAAAATTTTAAATTTGCACAATCTATTTTTTTATCTCCAAGAGCTGCAATTTTTTTTGCGTATTTTGGTGCTATACAAAGTAAATCTTTTAATAATTCTTTTGTTTTTGAGGGATAGTCGTTAACAATTATTCTTAATCCTACATTTCCAATTTTTTTTTCTTCAATAAAATTTTTTGTGGGGGATAAAAAGAACATTCCTAAATTCATATATCCATTATCTAATATTTTCTCAATTTTACTCATATCAATTAAACTTTTAGCAACAACATAATTTGGATGGATTAAATAATCTTTTCCTACGCTTATATTTTTTAGAAAATGACTTTTTGACTCTTTTTTACTATAAAGTAGAATCCTGGAATTTTCTATTGCTCCACATGCTAAAATTATAACTTTCGGTTTTATCGAATAATATTTTTTTGTTTTATGATCAAACAATTGTGCAGTTTCTACATTCAAATTTCCATCAATTTTTGTAATTGCTGTTTCAATCAATAAATCAATATTTTTATCATTTAATATTTTGTCTTTATAAAATTCATTAAATCTAATAGTAGGCTCACTCCATTGGAAATCTATTAATCTGGTATTTTCATTGATCTGTTTATCTTTTAAAAACTTGCGGTTTATTCTTAAAATTTTTCTTGCCTCATCAGTATATGGGGACAAGTCACTTTTATTTATAGGCCAATTTTTTAAATCAATTTCATCTAGCTCCCTGCACATACCTCCCCATAGCATTGAGGTACCTCCAAAGGCTCTAATTCTTGAAACATCTGGTGCCTTAAGATTACAATTATTTATAATTGTCCCTTTATAGTACTCTTGTGACTCATCATCTAAATCAAATTTTCCTGCTTCGATAATTAAAATTTTTTTATTATCATTTTTCTTAAGCTGAAATGCTAGTGAAATACCTGCTGGACCTGTGCCAACAATAACAAAATCATAATTTTCAACTTTTATGTTTTCTATTCTCTTTAACATTTTTTAGTCATCAGACCTTAATATCCAACGATAATTTTTATACTTTTTTATCTTGAAATATTTTTTTATATTAATTGTAAATTTTAAAAAAGGTGATATTAAAATCATCTTTATTATTGTTCTTCTATTCATTATTCCTTACTCCTATTAATCCTTCTTATCGCTTCATGATCGATTCCTCTAAATTTATAAAAATTTAAATTTAACTTATTTCTTTTCGAATGCTCATAAGATGAAATATGAGGACTAATATTATATTGATGAAAATAATTATATAAACTACTAAAAATATCTATATTGCGAGATGAAGAGATAAACCAAAAGTCGGATATTCCTTTTTCATAAGTTCTATTATTTTTTTTAATCTTTTCGTTATAATTATTTCTTGGACTTGGGACATCATTGTGATTCGGCACTGTTAAATTTTCTTTAGAAATTCCATCGAAATTAAACTTTGTCAAAAATGCTAAATCCAATCTTGTGAGCATAACCAAATCATACTTAAAGTTATTTTGATTTTCGTATTTTAATTTTAAATTAACAACTTCTTTTGTACTGTACCATCTACTCCATACGTTTAGACAACGAATGAATTTTTTTTTAAATTTTGAAGACGAATTTTGAAAACTGTTTTTTTTATAAATTATTTTTATAGGCAAGTTTAATAATTCAGTCATAATTTTTTTATGAAAAACAGTTTTAAGAAAAAAATTTTTTTGTTTTTCAATTTTATATAATTTTGGTTTATATAAATTTACTAATTGATCTTTAAATTCAACAGATTGCGAGTGAATAAAAATGTCAATCCTGTGTTTTGTTTCAAACACATTTTTTTTATAGTAATCATAACAAATACCAGGATTTAATGATCTACCCTCTCCATATTTTTTATCAACACTCCCTACTAAACCGTAAAAACAAACTGCTATTTTCATTTTTTAATTTTAATGTAATAAAGCATGTGTATTGATCGACAATATATAATTTATATTTTTTTTTGTATAGTATATAGTTTAAATTAATGCGAGATTTTCTATTAAAGATTAAAAGAACAAAAATTTGGTATTTTTTCTTATTATTTTTTTTTCAACCGTTATTTAATTTTATTTGGAAAAATATTATAAACTTTAAAGGTAGATTAATTTATTTAAAATTCAAAAGAATAAATAAGTTCGACAAAAATAGTGATTATCTGGGAAAAAATAAAGACAAGAAAATCATAAGGGACTCTAAAATTTTTAAAAATTTAACTGATAAAATCAATCAAAATTTAGATGATGAATTTTTGAAAAAAATGAGAGAAAAAATAGGCCTTAGAACATATGATAAAGGTCATTATTTGAATGATAAACCAGGTTTCACAATTGATCTTTATCCATATTTAGATGAACACTTAAAAAAAGAGATAATTCATTCTGCACTAAACACTGAAATAATAGATGAGGTATCTACCTACTTAGGCGTTATGCCAGTTTTTGGTAAAATAAATCTTGGTTTAAATATACCTGTCAAAGGCTCTTCTGAACGAGGAAGTATGCTTTGGCATAAAGATGACTTTGGTTTTAAAACAGTAGATTTTTTTATTCCTATACGTGAAGTTAATAAATATAATGGTCCTTTACATTTTCATAAAAAAAATAATCCACTAGGTGCTTTTCATAAATTTGAAAATATTATTAAAAATCCTAAAAGAGGTGAAAGGAATAAAATTAAAATTGAGGAATTCAAAAGAAAAGTAAGTGATGAAATGACGGAGTCATTTTTAGGTATGCCAGGAGATGCTTTAATGATGGATAGCTTTTCGTGTTATCACAGAGGTGGATATTGTGAGTCATCTGAAAGAATTATGCTCAGAATTTGTTATCACACTCCGGATAGTATAGATATGTTGAATAAAAAAAACTCAAATGGTGTTTTTAGATATTGTAATCTGTTAAAAGAGAACGATCAAAATTTATCTTTTGAAAAAAAATATATTCTGTTTTATAGGCCTAATATAATATACAAACTGAAAATACCAGAATTTCTATTATTTGTTTACAGACTTTTGCATTTTAAAGAGTAAAAAATTAAATAAAAACAGTTTTGGAATTTATATTTTCTAAAATGTCTTTTTTAATTTCATCTTTGTGAACACCAGCCTTTAGAATGACAATTGGTTTTTCATATTTAGATAAAATTTTTGGTGATCTTACTTTTAATTTCGTTCCGTATAATCTTTTATTTTGCTTCTGTTTGTCGTTATCTAAGACAAATTTAATTTTTTTTTCGTTTAAACCGAAGTTTAAAAGATATTGAGAGAAGACATGTGCTCCAAATAAAAAAATTGGATTTCTTAATTTTTTATTCAATATCAATCTATTCAATTTTTTTATTAGTTTTAAATGATATAAAATATAATCATTATACATTTTTTTATATCGGCTATATTTTGACTTTAAGGAGGGTTTTCTTTTTTTTTTTAATTTTTTGCAAGCATAAAAAATACTGTGGTCCTTTTTAAAAAATTTTTTTTCTAATATCTCAAAGCCATACATATCAAGAAAATATTTTAAATAAGGCTCAGTAAGGAACATTGTATGCTCAAAATTTACACAATTTGTGTATTTCTTTTTTAAATGAATTTCTAAATGAGGAATTGAAAAAATCATTAATTTACCTGGTAAAATTTTATCATCTAGATCCTTCATAAACCTGTGTAGATCATAAATATGCTCTATTACATGTGAATGTGTAAAAACATCTATAGAGGATGGTATTTCAATTTTTTCGTCAAAAAATTTTTTAATAACCTTAACTTTAATTTTTTTATTAACTCTTGGATTGGGTTCAACAATAGTCCATTTTATTTTATCATTTAATCTTAAATATTTTTGAAAAAGGATTCCATGACAAGCTCCAATTTCTAGAACATTTTGGGGTTTATGCCTATAAATAAAATTCGCGAACTCTGAATGATGCTCCTCCCATGCTTTACCAACACAACCTGAATTATGAGTTTCTGGATATAAAATCTTAAGTGGCAATAAAGGATTTAATTGTATCATTCCAGAACTCTTACTAATTTGCCATCTCATTCTAAAAAATTTATCTGACAAAACTTCCTTGCTGGTCACTCCCATAAAAACTGGAAAATTTTTAAATTCATAAAGAGTTTCTAAATCTTTCTTTCCATAGATAACATCTTTGTTTCTTACAATTTCTTTAATTTTCATTTAGAGTGGTTTTCTCATTAATTAAAGTGTTATAAATCATTAGTTTGCCAAGATAAAATAAAAAAATTGAGTACGGATTATGATGAAGAGCGGCAATATTCAAATAAATTAATCCACAAATAATTTTAATTTTTTTTAAATTATAATCTTTTAATTTGATCCATTCTTCAAAAAGTTTAATTGATATCAAATTATTAAATTTTTTTTTTATTTTAATATGAATATTATTTTTCTCTTTGATAACTTCAAACTGATTTTTAAGAACAATGTCGTGTGAAACAATCATGCCATGTAGTAATTTTGCAAAATCATAATATATATCACCATAGTTTAAACTTGATCCAAAATCTTGTCTCCAATCTAATAATTTTATTTTTTTGGAATTTATAATTATATTTTCAAAATGTAAATCACCATGAAAATTTACTGGAATTCCGACTGAAAGTTTTTTCCAATCTATCATGTTAAATAAATCTTTAATGTTAGGAACAAATTTACCATTAATTTTTATCCCTTTATCTTTAAAATTATTTTTTTTGTAAAATTGTCTTATTCTTTCTAATGTCTTATTTCTGTAAAATTTTAAACATGTTTTTGAGAAATTTTTTTTTTCTTTCAAACTTAATTTTTTTTCAACCCAAAAGTTTTGGAGAAAAATAATCAATTTTCGGAAGTTATCTTTATTATTTTTTTTTGAGAAGATTTCGCCTTTAATTTTTTTGTAGGCATAAAAATTTTTGGAATAATCTAAAATCTTTGGGGTAAATTTTTTTAAAATTTTTTGTCTCAAAACTCTCTTCTTTATAAAGTTTCTATCAACATGAAATTTAATAACTTTATTATTAACAAAAGAAATAAACTCATTATCTTTTGGTAAAATATTTTGAGTTACATTTGGTCTTTTTTTTTTTCTTAAATTTTTTAAACTTTTAATTGAACCACAATCACTCCACTTAAAATTGAAAATATGAACTTTTTGATTAATTATTTTCTGAATTCCAACTACTTCACCTGCATTTATAGTTTTTTTATTTTTTTTAATAGCCTTCCAAAATTTATCAAAATCATATATTCCTGCAATTCCAACGTAATTAAATTTACCTTTTTTAGAATTTTTTTCTAAGATACCTACCAACCTTTTTTTTTTAATCTTTAGTGTTCTATATAATTTGGGTGAATAACTTTTCGAATAACCAATCCAATTTTTGTCAGGTTGTGGTATTATCTTGTTATCAACATATGCATCACATGAAAAAAAAATAAATGGAGATTTTAAAAACTTTTTACACTCATAAATACTGAGACCTAATCCTGAGCCATTTCCTTTAAATTTACTTACCCAAACAAATTTAAACCTATTTTTAGGATGAGCAATATTTAAATATTGTTTGACTAAGTCACCCTTGTATCCTAGCGCTATCACGAATTCAGTATCGATCGGAAATTTTTCTATAATGTGAGAGATTACTGGTTTGTTATTCACTAAAACTAAGGATTTATTTATATATTTTGTTTCATGATTCAATCTAGAACCTATTCCAGCAGTTGGTATTAAAACTTTATATTTCAAGCTAAACTCTATTATAGTCGTCTGATATTCTTACAACATCCTTTAAGTCTGAAGTACTTGCCTCAAGGTATATAGATTTTTTTGATTTGGCAAACATTCTATGTATCTCTTTTTTTTTCAATGTAAAAAATTCACCGTTTTTTAGTTTTTTTATTTTAAGATTTTTCAAACTTTTACCATGTAAAATAAACAAAGGTCCTTCTAAAACAAATATAGTTTCTATTTTTTTTTTGTGATATTGCAAACTACATCTACTATAAGAATTCATTACTAATTTTTTTACAGTATAAAATTTATTTGTATGAATTATCTCTTCACTCCCCCAAGGTTTTTTTAAAAATTTTTTTTTGTTTTTCATATCTTATACTTTCTATACTCTGGATAGTACTCAAAGAATTTATCATAAAAGTTCTTCACATACATGTTCATTGACCACTTACTTGAAAAACCATATTTTTTTTTCATCCATTTTTTTCCCTCATGTATATAAAGTTTTAAATTCTTATCATATTTATCTGTTTTAATAACGTGTGAAAGATTAAGTAAATATTTTTCATTTTCCTCTCTCCAAACTGAGCTAGTAATTGCTACACTCCAATGATTAGAGTATGCTTTAGCAATAATTTCACTTTCAAGTCCATAGCCTCTAAAATTTGTACCATCGAAAAGGAAATTTTTATAACCAGGTTTTTTTAGATCAAATATTTCTTCAATGAATTTTCTTCTTATAAATAAAGCGTTATCATACAAAAACCAAAAATATTTTATTCCATTTTTAGGAATTATTTTTTTTTCTCCCCAATTTTTGGAACAAGGGGATAAAATTGCCAATTTTTTGTGTTTATCTAAAATATTAAGCATTTTCTTTATTATTCTTTTATTTTCAAACTCTGAATCGTTTGTTATTAAAAAAAAAGCATCATAATTATAAAAACTTCCTTCATCATATAATTTTCTTAGGGCATAATTCATACCTCTAAAAAATCTTAGTCCATTTTTTTTTACCAAAGGATCTTTTGCCCACCATGTATAATATTTTGATAATTTTTTTTGATCACTACCTGATTCTAATATAAAAATATCTGATTCTTTTTGATTATATTTTTTGAGCTTTAAATAGAGTTTGTTGGTTACCTCTGGTAAATTTCTATTTAATATAACTGTGGCAACTCTTTTTTTCATGCTAATTAATTAATCGAAAGTTTTTTAAATATCTAAGAATAGACTCTTTAACAGAATTTTTTAATATTTCATTCAAATTTAATTTTCTTTTTTTTAAATCAAAATTAAGCTGGCTAATAATCTCTCTTCCCTCAACTGAGGAGAACAAATAATGTCCACATATAAGTGCTTTTTCTTGATCGGGTAAATTTTCATTTAGAACCCACTTTTTCCACTTTTTAGAGTTCACGCATAATTCGATGAACTCATTTTTTAGCTTTGGATTATATCTGTGCATTAATTCAAAAAGTTTTTTTGTTTCTGCAACACCAAATTCAGGTGCTACATTAGAAGCGTGTATACCCAAAAAGGGATGCCACCTTAAAGACTCTGATGTTAAATAATCAGTATTATGCTCTTTAAAGTAAACTCCAAACTTTTTACAAATTTCTAAAAGTTTAAATATTTGTATTTCTACTGGAATTTGATTTTTTATTCTTATATTTGAATCAAAAATTCCTACATTTCTTCGCTCCATAACTTTAGTGCCTGACTGGAGCACTATAAAAAATAATTTTGGTAGTTTAGCTTTTTCACAAAAACTTACTAATTTTTCCAAAAAGAATTCAATTTCTTCAAATGTATTAGTTGAGCCAGATTGTTCTTCCGTTCCAACCTCAATTAAAATTTCTTTTTTTAATTTTCTAGAAATTTGATAACAATAATCATACAACTCATATGTTCTTTCTAATGACAATTTAATTCTATTTTTTTCGCTCAAAAATAAACTTGCATCAATATGAATAATTTTAAAGTTGTTTTTGATATCCTCCATATATGAGGATTTTGCTGAAATCATAGCATCTTTTATATTTAGTCTTTTTCTTATTTCTAAATCATTTTGCCATGGTCCACCGTGATCTCTGCATAAAATAATATTTTTCTTTTTATCTTTTTTTTTGACATATTTTGAAAATGACTCTGTGTCCCATTTATTAACATATCCACCACCAAATTTTTTTGCATCTATCTGTCTTCTACTAGCTATCATCATCAAGGGTAAATTAAATTGATTTGATAACTCTATTGATGCGTCAATAACATTTAAACTCATTGGTCCAACCCCTAAGAGAGTTTTTCTTTGATTAATTATTTTTTCAAGTCTTTTTTTTATTTCCATTTAGATGAGATAAGATTAGATTTTCAATTTTCTTTTTATAAAAAAATTTTTTTATCAAATGAAAACATGCTTCAGTAACTGCTCTTTCACCTGAATTTGCTTTAGTTGTAAAATTTGAATATTTTTTGGAAAGCTTATTAGAATTATTACATGAAATTGCGTAAAAACACTCTTTCATTATAATCCAATCGAAAATACCATCTCCCATATAAATTGTTTTTTTTAAATTAAAATTTTTTTTAATCCAATTTACTCTTTGATGATTTCTAACTAAACTAATTTTAAAATTCATATCATTTTGAACTCTTTTTTTTGAAATTTTAAAACCTCTAAAATCGGAAGATAGGAAAGAAATATTCAAAAATTTAGATGTTATTTTTAAAGCATCATTATCATCGGGTCCAAAAATTTTAGCAAACTTACCATTTTTATTATATATAAAAGATCCGGTTGTTAAAATTCCATCTACATCTAATAAAAAATCTACAGGCTTTTGTTTTAAAGGCATAATGATCAAATAATATCCAAGATATCATTATAAGCTTTATTAACAATTAAAAATTTATTTTTAGAGTTCATAAGCTTATCAAATTGATTCATAAATTCATCTTTTCCCACATGACGTTCTGGTTCAGTTAAATTATATATATTCTCTCTTAACAATTCTTCTTTTCTAATAAAAAGAGCACACTTGGCGTTGATCATATCTGTAGTATTAAGTCTTTTAATTTCTTTAAATTTTAGACAATCAACTAATTCTTTTCTATCGTTTATCAGATGTGTGAAGCCTAAATCAGAAAAATATGATCTAGAACTTGTATAAGCACATTTTCCTAACGCTGCATACTCAATGGCTATTGTGCCTCGAGATGTGAAAATACGGTCTGCAATTTCTAAAATAGATTTTGTACTTATATTGTTATCTATTAATTGAACATTTTTAATTTTTTTTTTTTCCAAGATATTTTTAACCACATCGCTTTCTTTATAAAAATCTGACATTGGATGTTTTTTGATAAACCAATGGAAGTGTTCATTTTCCTTGACTTTTTCTAAAATGAACTCTAATTCGTCTAAAAAATCATCGAATAAAAATTTTCCATAAAGATGATTTGCATCTTTAAATCCGTGAGTTGCGATAACAAATATAGGTCTTTTGTTATCAATCGCATATTTTTTTATAAATTCTCTTTTATTAATTTCAAATTTATCCCCAAAAGCTCTCTTAGCATCTAATTCATTAAAATGTAAATTGTTAGCTTTTCTATCTTTGGTGAAACTTTGTCCGTTTAATCTCATTGCAAAATATTCACTAGCCAAATTTACCTTTTGATTATTTTCTCTAAATTTTTGTAATCTCTCTTTAGATATATGATAGAATCCTTTCAAAGACTTCTCATAATCTTCAAATATTCTATAATAATTACCGCCAATCATTAAAGTTTTAATTTTTTTATATGTTGAAATCCTTAGGGCTAGACTCGAAATTGATGCATAACTATACGAAGTTGCAATATACAATTCGATTTTTTTTTTTTTAATGAAGTGTTCTATTGATAAAACTTTAAAGATTGTCGAAATTATTAATCTGATGAGGCTCAAGCTTATAAAATTACTCCTAAAATTATAATAAAATCTTACATATTGATCGTAAACTAAATCTCCTACGTAAATATTTTTTACTTTAAAATTATTTACAAGCCATTTCTTTTTATAGATAAACAGCATTATTACACTAAATACTGAGGTATATAGAAAATATAACATAAGGTACAAATTAAAGATATATTTAAAATTTTTTAAATTTATCGTTTTCAATTTAAAGAAAGAAAGAAGTTTAATCGTATAATTATCAATTTTTCTATCGTGAAGAAAAAAAGCATCAAAATTTTTTTTTTCATTTAATAGCTTACTAGCAAATAAAGCCCTTGCATCACTATCTAATCTACCTCTGTAACAAATAAGAATATTTTTCATCAATATTAAATAATTTTTTGAAAATTTTAGTAATATTAATCACGATTTATGGCTAAATTAAGAGAATTTCAATAGTCACTTTAAAATTCTTTTTGAGCTTATAATTAATCTTAGACCATGATTTATAATTTTGCATTAAATTACATTTATAAATATAATAAATTTTGTATTTTAATTTTTATGAAACTTACCTAAAATTCAAAATATTCAAAGTTTTTAGAAAAACGATTATATGAAAAAAATTATAATGTATCATTATGTTAGAAACAAAATTAAAGAATATCCATATTCGAATCATCTATCCAAAAAAAAATTTTTAGCCCAATTAAATTTTTTTTTAAAAAATGGTGGTATAGTAGACAAAAAAGATAATTTTTTAAATAATAATAATAAGTATTTATTAACTTTTGATGACGGATTCAAGGATCATTTGTATGTAGCAGAAAAATTAAAAAAAATTGGGGCTATTGGAATTTTTTTTATTCCGATGTTGCCTTATGTTGATAAAAAAATTTTAGATGTACACAAATCTCATTTGATTTTAAGTAAGATAAAACCAAGAAAAGCTCTAAATTATCTCGAATATTATTTAAATAAATACAATTCTAAAAATATTTTAAATTATCTTGAAAAGGAAAAATTCAAAGACGTATATAAACTTCAAAATGATGATATTCAGGCAAAAAAATTTAAAAAAATCATTAATTATTATAGTGACCTGAAAATAAAATCTAAAATTCTTGATGAGATTCTTAAAAAAGAAAACATTAAACTAAAAGCAAAAAATTTTTATTTAAATAAAGATGAGCTCAAATATATCTCAGATTTGGGCATGATCATAGGTTCTCATGGTATGTCTCATACAGTTTTGACAAGGTTAAATTATAGAAAGAAAAAAATTGAAATTCAAAAGTCAAAAGAGCTTTTGGAAAAAATTATTAAAAAGAAAGTTGATACATTTTGCTTTCCATATGGAGGTAAAAATTCATACGATAAAGATACTTTATCATTATTGCAGAAAAGTGGTTATAAGTACTCATTTCGAGTTAAAAACCAGGATTTTAGTAAAAAACTTTATCGAAAAAAAATTTTTGAGTTACCTAGATATGATTGTAACAGATTTATTAAAGCCAACTTTGTTGAATAATTTTTACTTTTTTGTCCCTAAATTTTTTCTTAATTAAGTAATTTTTTAAAAAATTTTTTTTGAAATTTTTATTTAATATATTCAATTTATTTTGATCAAAATCTTTTCTTTTATAGTAATGATTAATTTTTGATTTAATTTGTTTTTTTCGTTCAATTTTATCTAAACCGACAATTAATTTAGAATAACAAGAAAACATACGTATTATCATTTTGTTACCTATCTTATGGATATTGTCGTCCTTATCTAATTCAGATCTAAATTGATGAATTACTTCTCCAGCATCAATCTCTTTATTTATGTACATAAATGTGACTCCAGCAAATTCCGGTTCATTATTTACAAAAGGAAAAACATTTGTTCCAGAGCCTCTATAGTATGGACTTAAGCCTAAATGAACATTTAAAATTTTTTTTTTAAATATATTTAAAATTTTACCTTTTAGTATAGATGAACCATAAACTACAATTAAATCTGGATTTAAATCTAAAACTTCTTTTAGGCATCTTTTTGTTGACACATAGCCTTTATTACAAAATTTGTTATTAGACCTGTCTTTAAATTTTTTGATTATCTTATTAAAAAAAACTTTCTCATAAGCATTTCTTTTTTTAAAATGATTTAATAAACCTGGATTATTATTTTCATTTTTTTTTTGTTTTCTCTCTGAGTAAGTTCTTAAGACATCTACTTTTTTTTGATTGCTAATAAATATTCTAAAAGCTTTGTGCCTAGTAGAGTCTGAAGTAAAAATTATAATTTTTTTCATATAAACATAATTATCTTTATTTTTTTATATTATGCCTTAAATAATTATAAATGATTATTAATAAAAATTTTTTCAATAAAAAGATAAAGCTGAAAAATAAAGAAATTTCAATAAAATCATCAAAAGTTTACGTAATCGCTGAAGCTGGAGTAAGTCATTTTGGGTCATTGAGATTAGCAAAAAAATTAGTGGATATGTCGGTTAACGCTGGAGCAGATGCCGTAAAATTCCAAGCGTATATCACTGAAGATTTGGTCTCAAAAAATTTTATAAAATGGTTTAAAAGATATAAGGCTAAAGAAGTAAATTTAGATTTCTTACAAAAAATTAAAAATTATTGTAAAAGGAAAGGTGTTGATTTCTTATGTACACCTCACACTTCCTCAGTCATACCTTGGATAAAAAAACTTAATCTTAGTGCAATAAAAGTAGGATCTGGCGAAATTGGGAATTTTCTTTTTTTAAAAGAATTAATTTCTCTTAATAAACCAATTATCCTATCTTTAGGAATGCATAATTACGATGATATAAAAGAATTGAAAAAATTTTTTGTAAAAGAAAAATTTAAAAAATTAGTATTACTAAATTGCACAACTATTTATCCATCAAAAAATAAAGATTTAAATATTTTAGCTATTAGAGAACTTAAAAATATTTTTGGCGATATCATCATAGGTTATTCAGATCATACTGATGATGATCTTGCTTGTATTTCCTCAGTGGCCCTTGGAGCTAGAGTAATAGAAAAGCATATCTCAGTAAAATTCAATGTGAAGAATGCTCAAGATTGGAAAGTTAGTTTTGATGTCATCAAATTAAGATCTATGATAAAAAAAATTAGAGAGCAAGAAATCATGCTTCAAACTAAAAAAAACCTTTCCTCAAAAAATGAGCTAAAACAAAAATTATGGGCAACGAAAAGTATTTATGTTAAAAATAAAATTAAAAAAAATTCAAAAATTTTATTATCTGATTTAAAATTTCTAAGGCCAGGTAACGGGATACCATGTTCCAAAATAAATTTGATAATTAATAAAATAGCAAAAAAAAATCTGCCTAAAAATTATAAAATAAAAATTCAAGATTTTAGATAGATAAATTAGAATTTTTCAAAATTCATTTACTTTCAAGTTTAATTATTCTATAAAAAAATCAATTTAATGACAAAATATAATCTTCCTAAAAAAGTAATCTTTTGCAAAAAATGTGTTCAAAGCAATCAAAGACCCAACACCTCACCAGAGTTTGAAAAATCATCTAGTAATATTGGAACACTTCAATTCGATAATGATGTATGTCATGCTTGCAAATATTATGAAGAAGTAAAAAATAAAATTAATTGGAAGGACAGATATAAAGAGCTTGAAGAGCTATGTAATAAATTTAGATCAAAAGACGGCAATTATGATGTCTTGGTTCCAGGTAGTGGTGGAAAAGACAGTATATTTGTTTCTCACTACTTAAAATTTAAAATGAAAATGAACCCACTTACTATCACTTGGGCTCCACATATGTATACTGATATTGGATGGAGAAATTTTCAGTCATGGCTTAGATTAGGTTTTGATAACATCCTATTTACCCCAAATTACAAAGTCCATTCTAAATTATCAAAACTCGCATTTAAAAAATTAGTTAATCCATTCCAACCCTTTATTGTTGGGCAAAAAAATTTAGCACCAAAAATTGCTGATAAATATAATATTAAATTAATAATGTATGGAGAGAATAATGCAGAGGTACACAACAATATTAACGATACTCACTCACCGCTAATGGACCCAAAGCATTATTCAGTTGAAGATTATAATAAAGAATTATTTTTGAGTGGATTAAATTTCAAAGATTTAAAAGAAAACCACAACTTAAATGAAAATGATTTAGACGTATACAAACCAGGTTTAAGAGAAAAATTCGAGAAAAAAAATATAGTTGTTCATTTCATGAGTCATTACATCAACTGGTCACCGCATGATAATTATTATTATGTAAAAAAACATTCAAAATTTGAAAGTAATCCTGACGGGAGAAGTGAAGGAACTTATACGAAATTTGTAGGCCTTGACGATAAAATGGATGGACAAAATTTTTTCACCATGCATGTCAAGTTTGGTCATGGAAGGGCAACGAATGATGCTTGCAGAGACATTCGTGATGGTTATATTTCACGTGATGAAGCTATACATCTTGTAAATAAATATGATGGAGAATTTCCAAAAAAATATTTTAAAGATATCCTAGATTATCTTGATATAACTGAAAATGAATATTGGGAAATTATAGACAATGCCAGACCAGACCACATATGGAAAAGAGATGGAAATAAGTGGAAATTAAAAAATCAAATAAAATAAATTTATGAATTTATTTAGAATAATAAGCAGAATTGACCTTAAGAACGAGTTTGTTGTAAAAGGTTTTCATTTAGAAGGATGGCGCAAAGTCGGTGATCCATTAACTTTAGCAAATAATTATTACGATAATAACATTGATGAAATATTTTTTATAGATTCTGTTGCAAGCTTGTTCTCTAGAGAAAAGATTATTGATATTTTAAAAAATGTTTGTAGAGAGATTTTCATACCAATTACAATCGGTGGAGGGATTAAAAATTTAAATGATGTGAATGATTTGTTTAATTTTGGAGCTGATAAAGTCGCAATTAATACAGCTGCTATATTAGAGCCAGATTTTATTAAAAAGATAGCAAATGTTTATGGCTCTCAAGCAGTAATTGTTTCAATACAGGCAAAAAAAAATTATAAAAATTCATGGGATGTATTTATTGATTCAGCAAGAGAAAATACAAAAATTGACGTTTTTGAATGGGTAAAAAAAGCTGAACGATTAGGTGCAGGTGAATTACTCATTACATCTATAGACAATGAAGGATGTGGTAATGGATTCGATACTGAATTATGCAGAAAAGTTAAAAGCATTACAAATTTACCAATTATCATTGGTGGTGGATTTGGCGATAGCAATCATATAGCAGCAATTAAAGATTATAATCTAAGTGGTGCATCAATTGCATCTGCTTTTCATTATAATAAAATTTCACCTAAGACTTTAAAAAATCAAATTGAAAAAATTGGGTTTAAAATTAGATAAATTGTAATGCAGTCTGTGGGAATTATAGATATAAAAATTGGTAATACTCAAAGTTTAAAAAACGCCTTAAATTATTTAAATTGTGATGTAACATTAACTAATGATATATATAAACTCAAGCAATCAGATAAATTAATTTTTCCAGGAGTTGGACATTTTAGTTTTGGAAGTAAGCAACTATATAAGAACAAATTAAGAGATTTCCTGATCAATGAGATAGAAAAAGGTAAAAAAATATTGGCTATCTGTCTAGGAATGCAACTATTATTTCAAACAAGCGAAGAGGATCTTAATTTTAGTGGTTTATCTGTGATAAAAGGAAAAGTTAGAAAATTACCTGAAATAAAAACATCAAAATCAGAGAGCTTTCCTAATACTTCTTGGAAAAATATAGAAATGTTAAAAAATGACAGATTGCTAACACATTGCGATGATAAAGATATGTTTTATTTCATACACTCTTATTATTGTGAACCAATGGACAATTCTAATGTAATTGGATATTCAAAATATAATAATTTTAAATTTGCTAGTGTTGTAAAATATAATAATTGCTACGGGACACAATTTCATCCTGAAAAAAGTGGAAAATCAGGTTTAAATTTATTGTCTAGTTTTTTGTCAATTTAACATGAGAAAGAGAATTTTATTTCTTACAGGAAAAATGGGGGGTTATAATGCAATGAAACCCTTTTTGAAACTTATCAAAAAATCAAAAAATTTTGATTTAAATATTGCAGTTACAGACCAGCATCTAATGAGAAAGTTTGGTTATACCTATGATAAAATTAGAAAAGATTTTGAGAAAAAAGATATTATCAAAATTCTTTCAAATCAAACTAGAGATGATAGTTCAAATAGAAGTGTAGCAATCTCTAAAATTCTAAATGAGATTTCTAAAATTTTTAGTAGAAAAAAAATAGACCTAGTATTACTTTATGGCGACAGGTTAGAAAGTTTAGTAACTGCAATATCTTGCTTAAATTATTCAATACCCGTTGCTCATTTTCAAGGCGGAGATATCTCAGGAAATATAGATGAAAAAATAAGACACTCCATTACCAAGTTATCTGATTATCATTTTGTTTCCAATCCTCAAAGTAAAAAAAGATTAATTCAAATGGGTGAAATTAAAAAAAATATATTCCTTATAGGCGATAACCATATTGATGCACTTAGGAAGGTAGAAATTTATGAAAAAAGTTTTTATGCAAAAAAATTTAACTTTAAAATTAATGAAAGCCCAATAATATTCATGTTACATCCTGAGAATATATCCAATCAAGAAAATTACAAAAATTCGATTATAGTTCTTAAAGAACTTCAAAAAATTAATTCGCCAAAAATATGTATTTATCCTTGTTCAGATATTGGATTTCAGTCAATTATCAAAACTCTTAAAATATTTGAAAAAAAGATAAATTTTAAAACTTATAAAAATATCGAATTTGATACTTATATAGGTCTTTTAAAATATTCCAAATTTTTAATTGGAAATTCATCCTCTGGAATTATTGAGGCATCTTATCTTAATTTACCAGTCATCAATTTAGGAAATCGTCAGAATAACAGGCTGTCATCATTAAATGTTATTAATTGTGATTTTAAAAAACAAGCTTTACAAAAAGCGATAAAAATGGTTCAAAAATCGTCTTTTTTAAAAACTAAAGTAGTAAAAGCAAAAAGACTTTATGGTAATGGAGAATCCTATAAAAAGGCCTTTATAATTTTGAAAAAAATAACTAGAAATAAAATTAACTTAAATAAAAAATTTATTGAAAACTAATATTAAAAGCAAACGATGAAAATAATTATATTTGGTGGTGACGGATATTTAGGTTGGCCAACTGCTATGCGTTTGGCAAAAAAACATCGAGTGTTTGTTGTGGATAATTTTTGTAAAAAAAAAATTGAAATAGAAAACCAAGTCACCCCACTTTTTCAACAAGTATCCCTACAAGAAAGAGTAGACATATGGAATAAAATCTCAAAAAAAAATAAAATTCACTTTGAATATGGTGATTTATTAAATCATAGATTTATTTATGATTTTTTAAAAAAAATTAAACCTAACGCTATAGTACATTATGCAGAGCAACCCTCTGCCCCTTATTCAATGATTGGTAGAGAACAGGCTGTATTTACACAACATAATAATATAATTGGTACTTTAAATCTGCTATTTGGAGTAAAAAAACATTGTCCAAATGCTCATATTCTTAAATTGGGAACAATGGGGGAATACGGAACTCCAAATATCGACATTGAGGAAGGATATTTAAAGATAAAACATAAAAATAGATATGATATTTTGCCATATCCAAAAAGTCCGCATAGCATTTATCATCTTTCAAAATGTCATGACTCCGCAAATATAATTTATCTATGTAAGATTTGGGACTTGAAAGTTACAGACTTAAACCAAGGGGTAGTATATGGAGTAAAGACTCCAGAAACAGAGCTTCATAAAAAACTAAATACAAGTTTTCATTATGATCATATTTTTGGGACAATTTTAAACAGGTTTATCACATTAGCAGCCCTAAATAAGCCTTTGCTGATCTATGGAAAAGGTGAACAAAAAAGAACTTTTTTAAATATAAACGATACTCTCCAATGCATTGAGCTTGCTTTAAAAAATCCAGCAAAGAAAGGTTATTGTAAAATTAGAAATCAATATACAGAGATCTTCTCACTTATTAATTTAGCAAATCAGGTAAGAGATGCGGCAAAAAAAATCAATATCAATATCAAAATAAAAAAAATTAAAAATCCAAGATTTGAGTTAGAGAATCACTACTATAATCCTACCAACAAAAGTTTCAGCAAAATAGGCTTAAAACCTTTGAAATTAAATTCTAACTTTATAATAGAGTCAATTAAGTATGTACAAAATAATCTTAAAAGCATAAATGAAAAAACTATTTATCCAAATATTAAATGGAAAATCTAAAAACTGAAATTTAGATTGATGATTTACGCACTTGTAACGGCTAGAAAAGGTTCAAAGGGTATAAAAAACAAAAACTTAAAAAAAATTGGCAAATTATCCTTACTAGAAAAAACTTTTAAGATAATTAAAAAATCAAATGTTTTTGATAAAAAATTTTGCTCAAGTAATTGTTCTAAAATATTGAATATTAGCAAAAAAAATAAAATTTATCCCGTCAAGAGACCGAGTATAATTTCAAAAGATAAATCTCACAGTATTGAGGCAATATATCATTTTTATGAATTTCTTGTTAAAAAAAAAATAAAAATGCCTAAAATTATTTTTTTATTTCAACCTACCTCACCATTTGTTAAAACAGATACTATAAAGAAAATTCTTAAAACTTACGCGAAATATCCCAAAACTAATTCAGTGATATCTGTTTACAAAATTAATAATAAATACAATTTTGTCAATCAAAGGATATTAGATAAAAAAAATGAAGTTAAATTTTTATTTGAAAAAAAAAGGAGTAAAATGTTTAGAAGACAAGATAAACCAGATGTGTATGTGCATGGAAATTTATTTTCCTTTAAATTAAATCAACTTTTAAATCAAAAAAATATTACACCCAAACCAATAAGGGCTGTGAAGTTAAAGTCATTTTATGAAACTATTGATATAGATACCTACGAGGATCTAAATTTAGCAAAAATAATTGATCAAAATGTTAAAATTTAATTTTTTTTAATTTATAGTTACTTTTTTAA
>CACMOQ010000002.1:135000-158895 GCA_902615445.1 uncultured Pelagibacteraceae bacterium
ATTCAAATTTTTTTAATAAAACTACTGGCCTAATCCGCTTTCGCTCGCCACTACTAACGGAATCTCAATTGATTTCTTTTCCTCTGGTTACTTAGATGTTTCAGTTCTCCAGGTTGTCTCTTTAAACCTATGTATTCAGTTTAAAGTACCACATAAAGTGGTGGGTTTCCCCATTCGGAAATTTTCGGATCAAAACTTACATACAGCTCCCCGAAACTTATCGCAGTATATCACGTCCTTCATCGGCTTTCAGTGCCAAGGCATCCGCCACACGCCCTTAAACGCTTGATTTATGCACAGAAAAAAATTCTGTGTAGAATCAAATTTTTATTTTGAATATTAGCTAATAACATTACTAATATTCGGATATAGATATTGATATTAATTATTATTTCTTATTTACAATTTTTATAACTAAGTGTTTTGGTGGAGGATAGCGGGATCGAACCGCTGACCTCCTGAATGCAAATCAGGCGCTCTCCCAGCTGAGCTAATCCCCCAATAATCAATTATTTGGTGGGCCGAGAAAGACTCGAACTTTCGACCCCACCCTTATCAAGGGTGTGCTCTAACCAACTGAGCTACCGGCCCCCATTCAAGAGAAACACTATATTCAAGAAGAGAAATGAGGACGGTCAACATTAACCTGTTTATTTTTTAGAATGAAATTTTACTTTCATTCATCCTTAGAAAGGAGGTAATCCAGCCGCAGGTTCCCCTACGGCTACCTTGTTACGACTTCACCCCAGTCGCTGACTATACCGTGGTCAAGGATTTTAAACCTTGCCTTAAGGTAGAACCAACTCCCATGGTGTGACGGGCGGTGTGTACAAGACCCGGGAACGCATTCACCGTGGCACGCTGATCCACGATTACTAGTAATTCCAGCTTCATGCACTCGAGTTGCAGAGTGCAATCCGAACTGAGGTATTTTTTAAGGATTTGCTAAACGTCGCCGTTTTGCTTCCTGTTGTAAATACCATTGTAGCACGTGTGTAGCCCAACACGTAAGGGCCATGAGGACTTGACGTCATCCCCACCTTCCTCCAGCTTATCACTGGCAGTTCTTTCAGAGTGCCCAACTAAATGATGGCAACTAAAAGTGAGGGTTGCGCTCGTTGCGGGACTTAACCCAACATCTCACGACACGAGCTGACGACAGCCATGCAGCACCTGTGTTTCGTCCGGCCGAACCGAAAACTTTAATCTCTTAAAGTCGCGACGAACATGTCAAGTGTTGGTAAGGTTCTGCGCGTATCTTCGAATTAAACCACATGCTCCACTACTTGTGCGGGTCCCCGTCAATTCATTTGAGTTTTAACCTTGCGGTCGTACTCCCCAGGCGGTGTGTTTATCGCTTTCGCTGCGACACTGAAAATAAATTTCCAACGTCTAACACACATCGTTTACGGCATGGACTACGAGGGTATCTAATCCTCTTCGCTACCCATGCTTTCGTTCCTCAGTGTCAGTATTGATCCAGAAAGCTGCCTTCGCAATTGGTATTCTTTCTAATATCTACGAATTTCACCTCTACACTAGAAATTCTGCTTTCCTCTATCAAACTCTAGCTGAAAAGTTTTGATGGCAGTTCCAGAGTTAAGCTCTGGGATTTCACCACCAACTTTTTCAACCACCTACGAACTCTTTAAGCCCAGTAATTCCGAACTACGCTAGGTCCCTTCGTATTACCGCGGCTGCTGGCACGAAGTTAGCCGGACCTTCTTATTCGGGTACAGTCATTTTCTTCCCCGACGAAAGAGCTTTACAACCCAAAGGCCTTCTTCACTCACGCGGCATCGCTGCATCAGAGTTTCCTCCATTGTGCAAGATTCCCCACTGCTGCCTCCCGTAGGAGTTTGGGCCGTGTCTCAGTCCCAATGTGGCTGATCATCCTCTCAAATCAGCTATTGATCATAGTCTTGGTAGGCCATTACCCTACCAACAAACTAATCAAGTGCAGGCTCATCCATTGGTGCATAAAGCTTTCTCCGTAAAGACTTATCCAGTATTAGCACAAGTTTCCTCGTGTTATTCCAGGCCAAAGGGCAGATACCTACATGTTACTCACCCGTCTGCCACTAAGTATTGCTACTTCGTTCGACTTGCATGTGTTAGGCGTGCCGCCAGCGTACGTTCTGAGCCATGATCAAACTCTCAAGTTTAAAAACGGCGCACACTAGCTTCTATATAAATTCTAAGAATAAAATTTATATAATGTTGAAGTGTGTACGACAAATTTTGGTAACCTTAACCGTCCACACTTCTCTTCTTAAATTTTAACTTTTCAAATAACTAATTGAACTTTAAAAAAGGTCAATAATGCTCATTAATTTATTGCATTTACAATAATCTTATTGAGAAAGTCTGATGCTTATAGGCTAAAATTATGGGAAATCAAGAGTTTAAGCTCAAAAAAAGACAAAAAAGCGTTAAATTTCAACGTTTTTTTTGTATATTTTGTGATTAAGATTAAACTAAATAAAAAATTCAATTAAATGCAATTTATTAATCAAATCTTCAAAAAAGGCAACAGAACAATCTTTTCACTAACACTACTGATGATTGTAGCAGTTATTGCAATGAATTATCATAATTATAAAAAAAACGTGAATGAAACAAAAATAAAAAATCTAATTAATAATATTTATTTTAAGAAAACACTATCAAGTATATTTGATCAATTAAATCCAAAATTTGAGAGAGTTAATCATTTTGTTTTGAAAGGTCAGTCTTTAAGCAATATTCTCGAAAAATACTCTATAAATAAAAATGAATTAAAACTTGTTCAAAAAAGCCTCTTAAAAAAATACAAAATTAATAATCTCAAAATAAACGATCAATTAGAATTTACAGTCGATCGATCAAACTCAAAAATAATTGAATTATCGTATCCAGTCTCGAAAACAAAAAAGATATATCTATTAAGAAGTAAAGATTTTAAGACTTTTAATGGAAAAATTATTACTACAAAGCTTGTTAGAAAAATTCTTTATGAAGAAAATATTATCATGAATAGCTTGTATAAGTCTGCAATAGATGTGGGAATACCAGATGGTATAATCGTTGAATTTGCCAGAATTTATGGCTTTGAAATAGATTTCCAGAGAGATATTAGAAAAAAAGATACATTTCAAATAATGTACGAAATTTTTGAAAATGAAGATGAAGAGGTTATTGAAAAAGGTAATATCTTGTATGCAAATCTTAATGTGCAAGGTATTAATTATCCTCTATATTTTTTTAATAAAAAAAATTTAGAAGGGCATTACGATGAAAGTGGTAAAAGTATTGTGAAAACTTTAATGAAAACACCAATTAATGGTGCAAGACTATCCTCTCCATTTGGGATGAGGAAACATCCAATAGATGGTTTTAATAAAATGCATAGAGGTACAGATTTTGCTGCACCTATGGGCACTCCTATTATGGCATCAGGAGATGGTGTGGTAGTGAAAGCGGGTTGGTGCGGTGGAGGTGGAAATTGCGTGAAAATAAAACATAATTCAGTTTATCAAACTATTTACGCACACATGTCCAAATTTGCAAATAGAGTCAAGAGTGGTGTAAGAGTCAAGCAGGGTCAAATTATCGGTTATGTCGGGTCTACAGGAAAATCTACTGGACCTCATTTGCATTACGAGGTCATAGAAAATGGAAAAAAAATTAATTCCCAAACATTAAAATTACCATCGGGAAAAGTTTTAAAAGGTAATGATAGAAAATTATTTGAAACAGTAAAGATTAAACTAGATGTTTTAAAATCTGAAAAAATTATTGGATTAAATTAGGAATATTTATGATAAGCTTTTTTCAGCCAAGTCTTTATCATTTTTTTCTGAATTATCTGTAAGTTCTATTTTTTTGTCACCTGTATCAATTAGGTCATTAGATCTTGCTCTCTTTGTTTCCTCCTGATCATTAAGAATTCTTTTAAAGTGATCAGCATGTTGAAAGTAATTTTCTGACAAGATTTTATCACCCGTAGATAGAGCTTCCCGAGCTAAATTATTATATTTATCATGCAGTTTTGATGCATTATGGTTATTTCTTCCACTTGATTTTCTTTGAAAATTATCGTTGTTTGAAAAATTTGAACCAAACTTATTTTTGATTGTAACATTAGTCTTAAAATTCCTGTCGTTTCTTCTAAAGTTATTTCTTCTATTATTATTTCTAAAAGTTACCATATGAATTTATTTGACTTTCGTACTTATTACGCATCTATCATTTTTTGCATAATCTTTAATTATATTGTTTATATAAAATCCTCTTTTTTTTAACAAACTTACTATTTTATTTTTTTGATCGTACCCTATTTCAAGAATTAATTTTCCATTACATTTTAAAAGAGTAGATGCTTTCTCAATTATTTTTAAAATTTTAAATGTTCCATCTAATCCACCATCAAGAGCCAACTTTGGCTCAAAGTTTTTGACATCCTTCTCCAAATATCTAATTTTATTACTATTTATATACGGAGGGTTAGAAACTACTAGATCATATTTTCCGTGGCAAAAATTGTCAACATCTGTTTTTATAAATTTTACTCTGTTTTCAAGGTTTAATTTCTTAGCATTAAGCTTGCTTAAACTTATAGATTTACTACTTACATCTATCCCTATACCATAGAAGCACGGTTTTTCCTCTAAAATTGATAGTATTATACAGCCAGTTCCTACACCTATATCTAATACATTGGCATAGTCTTTATTTTTAAACAATTCTATAGTCGCCTCTATAAGAACCTCTGTATCAGGTCTAGGTATCAAAACCCCTTCTTCAGTTATAAACTCAGAATTCCAAAAATCTTTTTTTTTTGTTAAGTAAGCTATTGGTTTGCCATTAGATCTTTGATTAATTAAATCTTTAAAAATTTCTAGATTCTTTTTATTAAGCGGTTTGTCTAGATTAAGTATTAAATATTTTCTTTGTTTCCTAAGTACTTTAGCCAATAAAACTTCACAATCTAGATTTGAAAACTTAATATTTTTTTTTTTCAAAATTTTAGATCCTTCTTTTATCGCATTATAAATATTCATAATATTATAAGTTGCTTAAACTTTCCTCTTGTGCATGTAAAGTTAAGGACTCAATCATTTCATCAAACATTTCCCCTTCTAAAAATTCTTCAAGTTTATGGAGGGTTAAATTTATTCTATGATCAGTCACTCTTCCTTGAGGGAAATTATAAGTTCTAATTCTTTCAGACCTATCACCCGTACCTATTTTACTCTTTCTGTCTTTAGATCTCTCTTGATCAATTCTATTTCTCTCTAATTCATAAAGTCTCGAACGTAAAATTTTCATGCCCTTAGCTTTATTTTTGTGTTGAGATTTTTCATCTTGTTGAGATACAGATAGTCCTGATGGTAAATGAGTAATTCTTACGGCACTATCAGTTGTATTTACCGATTGTCCACCTGGTCCTCCTGCCCTAAAAACATCAATCCTCAAATCAGAGTCATTTATCTTTAAGTCAACCTCCTCTGCTTCAGGCAAAACTGCAACAGTTGCAGCTGAGGTATGAACTCTGCCTTGTGTCTCGGTATCAGGAACTCTTTGAACCCTGTGAACTCCACTTTCATACTTTAAAGTAGAATAAATGTTGTTACCTTTAATTGATGCTATAACCTCCTTTAATCCTCCTGCTTCACTTCTAGAAATGGAAATTAATTCAATATTCCATCTTTTTTTATGACTAACTTTTTCGTACATTTTAAAAAGGTCAGACGCAAACAGACTTGCTTCCAAGCCTCCTGTACCTGCTCTAATTTCAATAATTGCATTTTTTTTATCTGCTTCATCTTTAGGTAATAAAAATAGTTTTAATTTTTTTTCATTTTTTTCAAATTGATTTTCTAAATCTTTAAGTTCTATTTCAGCCATTCTTAAAAATTCTTTATCAGAATCTTTATCTTTTAGAATTTTTTCTAATTCGATTTTATCTTTATCAAATGATAAATATTTTTTTGCATCCGTTATTATTTCATTTATCTCTGAATATTCTTTAGATTTTTCAGCAAAGAGTTTTTTATCTATATTTGCAGAAGACAAGTCTTTTTCTAATAATGAATGTTTGCTAATTAACTCTTCAATTGTTTTGCGTGGTATCATCTTAATTATTTTCTAATTCTAACGCTTTTTTTTCAACTTCACTTACAACTTTATCAATCATATCATTTGTTAAAACTTTTTCTGATTGTACGCCCGATAGATAAAGCATATTGTTTCCTTTTTTACCGCCAGTAATACCTACATCTGTCATAGCTGCTTCTCCAGGACCGTTAACAACACATCCAATAACTGATAATGTAATTGGAGTTTTTATGTGAGAGAGGCGCTTTTCCAAAATTTTTACAGTTTCTATTACCTCAAAACCCTGTCTCGCACATGAAGGACAGGAAATTATTTTTACGCCTCTTTCTCTTAAATTTAGAGATTTTAATATTTCATTTCCAATTTGTACCTCTTTTACTGGGTCATCTGATAAAGAAATTCTAATTGTATCACCTATACCTTCTAGGAGTAATGTTCCCACTCCGATTGAGGATTTTACACTCCCTGATACAAAACCACCTGCCTCTGTAATTCCTAAATGCAAAGGATAATCAGTGACCCTTGACAGTTGACGGTATGCCTCTATTGATAAAAAGACGTCAGATGATTTGACACTGATTTTTAAATTATCAAAATTTTCATTCTCTAAAATTTTTATATTTCTTAACGCACTTTCAACTAATGCCTCTGGACAAGGTTCCCTAAATTTTTCTAAAATATCTTTTTCTAGAGATCCTGCATTAACACCAACCCTAATGGAGCAATTGTTACTTTGTGCTGCTTTTACAACTTCTTTAATTTTATTTACACTTCCTATGTTTCCCGGATTAATTCTTAAACAACTTGCTCCATTTTCAGCAGCTTCAATAGCTCTTTTATAATGAAAATGAATATCAGCAACAATTGGTATCTCTACATGTTTTACAATTTCTTTTAGAGCTTTAGTTGATAATTCATCAGGGCATGAAACTCTTACTATATCAGCACCTTCCATTTGAATTTCGTTTATTTGTTTTACAGTTGCTTCCACATTGGTTGTGAGAGTATTAGTCATAGATTGAACGGTTATAGGATTATTTCCTCCAACTTTTATTGAACCAACATTAATTTCTTTTGTTTTTCTTCTTTTAATGTCTCTAAAAGGTCTAATACTCATTTACTACCATCTAATTTGAATTCTTTATGTAAAGCAATTAATGCTTTTTTAGTATCTTTATTATTTATCAGAACTGAGATTTTTATCTCAGATGTAGAGATAACTTGGATATTTATTTTTTTGTTAGCTAGTGCTTGAAACATCCTAAAAGTAACACCAGGTGTGGTAATCATGCCAACACCAATAATAGAAATTTTAGAGACATCTTTTTTTAGTAATAATTTTCTAAAATTAATATTACTATTTTCCTTCAATATTTTTTTTGTTTTATTCAAATCTTCTGTTTTAATCGTAAATGTCAAATCTGTTTCTTTACCATTTGCAGAAATATTTTGAACAACCATATCAACATTAATTGAATTTTTTGACAATGGTTTAAAAATAGCTGCGGCCACGCCAGGTTTATCTTTTACTCCAATAAGTGAAACCTTTGAGTCATTTTGAGTAGTAGAAATCCCAGTAACAATCCTACTATTAATAATGTTTGATCTTTTGGTTATAACTGTTCCAGATGTTTTTACAAAAGACGATCTTACTTCAATATCAATTCTATTTAGTCTCGCATCTTGAATTGATACTGGCTGCATTACTTTGGCACCCAAGGAAGCCATTTCCAGCATTTCCTCATATGATATTACTTTAATTTTTTTTGCTTCAATAAGTTTATTTGGATCTGTTGTATATATGCCTTCAACATCTGTATAAATTATACACTTTTCAGCCTTAAAAAATTTAGCTATCATAATTGCACTAGCATCAGAACCTCCTCGCCCAATAGTAGTAATTCTATCGTCATTATTGATACCTTGGAAACCAGTAATAATTGGTATCCCCCCCTCTTTGAGGTATTTTAAAATTTTATTTCTATTAACTTTATTTATTCTTGAATTCTTATGAGCACCATTAGTAATGATTGGAATTTGCCATGATAACCAAGATCTTGACTTATAACCTCTATCAATCAATCTACCTGCTATCAGAGAACAAGACATTTGTTCTCCAGATGAAACTAAAACGTCATATTCTGACTCTGAAAAATTAGAGCTGATCTCTAAAGATTTTTTTATTAACTCATTTGTCACACCACTCATTGCAGATGAGACAACTATGACATTATATTTTTTTTTTTTATAGCTAGCAATTATTTCAGCAGTTTTTTTGATCTTTTTTATTGATCCAACTGAAGTGCCTCCAAATTTTAATACTACAATTTTCATGCTAAGTTATATCGTTAATTAAAAAATATTGAATAAATACATGTTGAATATAAAGTCAACTATCTAATGAAAAATAACACAATTAATAAAAAAGAAATAGAAAAATTTACAAAAATTGCTGAAGAATGGTGGAATCCACATGGTAAATTTAAACCATTGCATAAATTTAACCCTATAAGAATTTCATATATTAAGGAAAGTATAATTAATATATTCAGACTTAAACAAAAGATAAAGCCTTTGGAAAATATTAAAATTTTGGATATTGGTTGTGGTGGTGGTTTATTATCTGAACCAATGAGTAGGTTAGGTGCCGAAGTAATGGGCATTGATGCTTCAGCAAAAAATATTGAGATCGCAAAATATCATGCTAAGAAAAATAATTTGAATATCAAATATCTCTGTGCCTCCCCTGAGAAACTAAATACACACACAAAATTTGATGTAATATTAAATATGGAAATAATAGAACATGTTGAAGATGTAGATTTTTTTTTACATTCATGCTCAAAACTATTAAAGAAAAATGGAATAATGTTTATTGCAACACTTAATAAAACTTTAAAATCATATTTCTTTGCAATAATTGGAGCTGAATATGTTCTACGCTGGCTTCCAATCGGAACACATGAATGGAGCAAATTTGTAAAACCTCATGATTTGGTAGATATGTTAAAAAAATATGACTTTAAATTAGACTCATTAGATGGGATGAAGTTTAATTTGCTTAAAGATGAGTGGAAGATAAGTTCCGATAAATCTATTAATTACATTGGAAGATTTGTAAAAAATTAATTATTTTTATCATCAAACCATGGTATAGATTGAGTTTCAATTCCCTCTTCCTTTAGTTCCATCAAATCTTCATTGGATGCCTTGCCAAAAATACCTTTATTTCTTTTTTTTTTATCATAGTGGATGCTCCTTGCTTCATATGCAAAATTACTTCCTACATAATCAAAATTTTTTTTGATAAAATTTTGATATTCTTTAATTTTTTTATTTATACTTAAATTTTTTTCTTTCAAAATTGGTTCTATTTGGTGCTTGGTTTTATTTAATACATTTGGTTTCATCAAAGATTTTTCAATCTTTAAAGAATTGCATTTATGGCAACTTAGTAATCTCTTTTTTTTTAGTTTTTCAAATTCTTTCGACGATGCAAACCAACTATCGAATATTAGGTTACAACCACCACAAATTAACTGATATTTTATCATAAATAGTATTTAATTATTATAGATTGAATTTCAATATTTATTAACTTCTATAATCTGCATTTATATCGATATATCTCCTCGTAAGATCCATTGTGTATACTGTAAATGCTTTTTTGCCAGCACAAATGTCAACCTCAATATCGATGGCATAATTTTTCATATATTCTTTAACGATGCTCTCATCATACTTTTCATACAACTTTCCATTCATTACAATCTTTAAATCTCCAAATTTTATTGATAATTTTTGAACATTAAATTCAATTCCGGCTTTACCAATAGCCATAACTACTCGTCCCCAATTTGGATCTTCCCCTGCTATTGCTGTTTTGACCAATTTTGAGTTAGCAATTGAAAAACCAATTTTTTTTGCATCATCCTCAGTTTTAGAATTTTTGACTTTTATTACCACAAACTTTGATGCACCTTCTCCATCTGAAACAACCCTTTTTGCCAAATTTAATAAAACTTTATTTAACGAGGTATCAAATTCACTCAATTTTTTATCAGTAAAATTTAAAATTTTTTGGTTGTTAGCTTTACCAGTCGAAAAAATTGCAATCATGTCATTCGTGCTAGTGTCCCCATCACAACTAATAGCATTAAAAGTATTGGCAACATTTTTTTTTAGTAATTTTTTTAAAATATCGTTAGAAAGATTTGCATCAGTGAATATGTATGCCAGCGTTGTTGCCATGTTAGGCTCAATCATTCCAGAGCCTTTAGCAATACCGTAAATTTTAACTTTAGTGTTTCCAATTTTGCACTCCTCCATAGCTAACTTTGGTTTTGTATCAGTAGTCATTATACCTAGCGCTGCTTTCGTCCATATATATTTATTTTGTGTATATTTAATTTGCTCAATTAAGTTTGGTATACTTTTTTTAATAACCTCAAATGGAAAGCTCTCACCTATTGTTCCTGTGCAGCCAAAAATAATTTGATGTGAATTAATTTTATCAGGATTATTGTCGTCATTTTTTTGCTTTTCTGTCAATTTGAGAGAAGCTAAATCTGCTATCTTTTGCATTGACTGGTATCCTTTACTCCCAGTAAAGGAGTTTGCATTTCTAGTATTTACAATAAGAGAATAGATTTTTTTTGTTTTTTGACTCAAATTCCATTTGATATTTTCAGATATTATTTTTGATTGAGTGTATAATGATGCAAAACTTGCTCCATCTCTGAAGTAAAACATTACCAAATCGTCTCTCGGATTATTGTATAAATTTGCAGAAACTGTTGATATGGCTACTCCATCTAGGTGATCGAGATTCTGGTAATCACCCATCTTATTGTTATTTTGCTTTGAAGATAAAAAGTTTTTAAAATTTATTCCCATTGTGTTTAAAATATAAATTTTATAATTATATAATTATTTAATATATAATAAAAATCAAATAATAATGATTAATCCACTCAAATTTGTTTCTAGAATCTTCAAATCCTCAAATCAAAGAGAACTTGATAGGCTAAAAAAAATTACTGAAAATATTAATTCACTTGAGAAAGAAGTAGAAAAACTAGAGGATAAAGAATTCCCAAAAAAAAACAAATGAACTTAAAGAAAGACTTAATAAGGGAGAAGATATCAACAAATTGTTACCAGAAGCTTTTTCTTTAGTAAGAGAAGCTTCAAGAAGAACAAGAGGTGAAAGGCACTTTGATGTACAAATAATTGGTGGAATAGTCTTACACGAAGGAAAGATTGCTGAAATGAAAACTGGTGAAGGCAAAACTCTTACTATCACCTTGGCTGCTTACCTAAACTCATTGTATGGAAAAGGGGTACATATTGTTACTGTAAATGATTACCTTGCAAAAAGGGACTCGATAGAAATGGGAAAAATTTATAGCTTTCTTGGTACCTCCTCAGGTTACATTAATAATGACCAAGACGACTTTGAGAGAAAAAAAAATTACAATTGTGATATCACATATGCTACTAACAGCGAGCTTGGTTTTGATTACTTAAGAGATAACATGAAATTCTCTAATAGTGAAATGGTTCAAAGAGAACATTTTTTTTCAATTGTAGATGAAATTGACTCATGTTTGATTGACGAAGCACGAACACCTTTAGTTATATCTGGAGCAGCGGAAGATAAAACAAATCAATATCTGGCTATTGATGGTTTAATCAAAAGATTAAAGAGCGAAGATTTTGAAATTGATGAAAAGGATAAAAATATTATGTTAACCAACAATGGTATTAATAATGTAGAAAAAATTTTTACAGAAGCTGGAATTTTAAAAAATAACAACTTTTACGACCCAGAAAACTTAACATTAGTTCATCATGTAAACCAGGCATTAAGAGCTAATCATTTATTCACTAAAGGTAAGGATTATCTCATAAAGGATGGTGTTTTAAAAATTATTGATGAATTAACAGGTAGAATTTTGGAAGGTCGTAGATATGGGGATGGTCTTCATCAGGCACTAGAAGCTAAAGAAAAAATTCAAATTCAGTCAGAAAATCAAACTTTAGCCTCTATAACATATCAAAATTATTTTAAACTTTATTCAAAGATATCTGGTTGCACAGGTACTGCTGTAACAGAATCTCAAGAATTTTTTGAAATTTATAATCTTTCTGTAATTGTCATTCCTACGAACAATCCTATGATTAGAAAAGATTTTAATGATCAAATATTCAGAACTGAAAAAGAGAAAAATAATGCTATTATCCAAAAAATAAAAGAATGTCATTCAAATGGCCAGCCATTACTTATTTTTACTTCGAGTGTAAATAAATCAGAAATTTATTCTGAGCTCTTGCATAAAGAAAAAATTGAACACGTTGTTTTGAATGCAAAAAATCACGCAAATGAAGCAGAAATTATTGCAAATGCTGGAAAGAAAAATTCTGTAATACTTACTACAAGTATATCAGGTAGAGGTGTTGACATTAAATTAGGAGGAAAAAAAGAAGTTTCTTTAGATATTGAAGAAGAAGATGAGGAAAAAAACATTATTAAAAATTTAGGTGGTTTATTTGTGATAGGTACTGAGAGAATGGAGTCAAGAAGAGTAGATAATCAGGCCAGAGGAAGATCTGGAAGACAAGGAGATGAAGGCTGTTCTATTTTTTTTGTGAGTCTTGAAGATGATTTAATGAGAATATTTGGCTCTGAGTCTATGAATAATGTATTAGAAAAATTGGGCCTTAAAGATGGTGAGAGCATAGATCATCCTTGGATTAATAAAGCTATTGAGCGAGCGCAACAAAAAATAGAGGCAAGGAACTTTGATATACGAAAAACGCTTATTAAATTTGACAATGTTCTTAATGATCAACGATCAGTTATTTTTTCCCAGAGAAAAAAGATTATCGCCTCCACTAATATTTTTGAGTATTCTGAAGAATTTTTACAAGAGATGATTGATAATTTAATTCAACTAAAATCAAAAAAATTAAATGACCCTAAAAATAATGAGTTTGAAAAAAAATTGAAATCTTTTATCGGTAAAAATTTTAATGAAGAAAAAATAATCTCTTTTAATAAAAATTCAAATGATTATCTCAGAGAGGAAATTAAAAAACAATTTGAGTCTACAAGAGACGAAAGAATTAGATTATTAAGTGAAAAACAAGCTCAAGAAATTGAAAAAAGAATTTTCTTACAATCTATCGACTTAAATTGGAAATCTCACATTCAATATTTAGAGCAACTTAGACAAGTAATTGGCTTAAGATCCTATGGACAGAGAGACCCACTAGTAGAGTATAAAAAAGAAGCTTTCGAATTATTTGAAAATTTACTTTATAAACTTAAAGTAGATTTTCTAACAATTTTATTAAATTTAAAAGTTGTAGAAAAAAAAGAAAATATTGTAAGAGAGAAAAATAAAAATATTTCTGGAGATCCAAAATGTTTACTATTAATTAAAAGGGACCAAAAAATATCAAGAAATGATCGATGTGAAGCGACAGGTAAAAAATATAAAAATTGCTGTGGAGCCTTATAAAATAATATATGAAAACAATATAATAAAAGCTAATCCAAAAAAAAATTTTATTTTATTTTTTTTTAAAAATTTCAGATAAATATTGAATTTACTACTAGGTTGTTTTAAATCACTTATCTCCTCTGGATTACTAATAAAGCCCTTGTCTCTCCCAATTTTTAAAAATTTATTTTTTCTTTGATTAAAAACTTCTTCCCTACTAACATTTTCAAACATTTTGAAATTTTTTTTTAATGAATTTTTAACATTCTCTAAAATTTTATTTTTATCTCTGTGAGCACCACCTGTAGGCTCTTCAATAATCTCATCAATAATATTTAATTCAAGAAGGTCCTTCGCTGATAATTTCATAGCCCTTGCAGCATCCAACATCTTTTTAGGATCTCTCCACAAAATCGTTGCACATCCCTCTGGTGATATAACTGAATAAATTGAATTTTCTAGCATTAAAACTTTATTTGATGAAGCTAAAGCAATGGCTCCACCAGAACCCCCTTCTCCGATGATAATAGCAAGTGTCGGAACCGTTAAGCTCATACAGCACTCAATTGATTTTGCTATAGCCTCTGCTTGCCCTCGCTCCTCTGCACCTACTCCGGGGTAAGCACCTGGCGTGTCTATAAAAGAAATTATTGGAATTCCAAATTTGTCAGCTAATTTCATAAGTCTGATTGTTTTTCTGTAGCCTTCTGGACGCATCATCCCAAAATTTCTATCAATTCTGCTTTCGAGATCCTCACCTTTTTCTTGACCAATAACTAAAACCGACTTTTCTTCGAATTTTGCGAAACCTGCAATTACGGATTTATCTTCACCATAATATCTGTCACCTGATAAAGAAATAAAATCAGTAAATAAATTTTCTATAAAAAATTTTGATTTAGGTCTGTCTTCATGTCTAGCAACCATTGTGGTTTGCCAGGGATCTAAGTTTGAATAAATTTCTTTAAGTTTTAAATTTAGCTCTTTCTCAGTTTTAATAATTTGCTGAGTATCTACTTCTGATAAACTTTCTTTATTGTGATAAGGGTCCTTCAATTTTTCAATTTCATTCTCAAGATCTTTTATTTCAGTTTCAAAATTAAGGTAATTTTTCATAAAAAAGGTATTAAATAATTATTTGCATAATATAAAAAAAAGGCAATAAAATGATAGGAGGTGACAAAAAATAAAGCTTAAATTCGTTATTCAGTTTGATTATATTTGACATTGATCTATTATTTAAAATTAACATAGTATGACTATGTAATTTAATTATTAGCTTAAAACGATATGGAAGAATATAGCATAATATCTAACTTAAAAGTTTCTAAAAAATTAGAAAATTTTATTCAACAAGAATTACTTAAAGATCTTAAAATCAAGCCTAAAGTTTTTTGGAAAAAATTTGATAGTGCTGTGCATGAACTAGCTAAAATTAATTCTAAATTGATTAGAAAAAGAGAAGAGCTACAAAAAAAAATAGATGAATGGCACAAAAAAAGAAAAGGTGAAAATTTTGATATAAATGAATATAAAAAATTTTTAATTGAAATTGGTTATTTAGTTGAAAAAAAAGAAAACTTTAAAATTAAAACTAAAAATTTAGACTCTGAAATATCAAGTATAGCTGGGCCACAGCTAGTTGTTCCAATTATGAATGAAAGATACGCTCTTAACGCTGCAAATGCCAGATGGGTTAGTCTTTACGACAGTTTATACGGGACTGATATAATTAAATCAGAGGAGGGGGGAAGTGAAAGATATGATCCTGCAAGAGGTCAGGAGGTTATAAAATATGTTAGAAAATTTCTAGATGATCATATTCCAATAGATGGCACTAGTTGGAATAGCATATCTAATTTAATTGTAAATAAAGGAAATTTGATAATATATAAAGATGAAAGTGAATTTAGATTAAAAGATACTAATAAATTTATTGGTCACAGAGGAGCGAGTAACAAACCTTCTGCAATTATACTTAAAAATAATAATCTGCATATTGAAATTATAATTAATCCTAGAGCTTTTAGTGCTGCACATGATATAGCTGGAATAAGTGATGTGATTTTAGAGTCAGCAGTTTCCACTATTTGTGACAACGAAGATAGTGTAGCTGCAGTAGACCCTGAAGATAAAGTAAAGTGTTATAGAAACTGGCTTGGTTTAATGATGAGAAATTTGAATGTTAAATTTGAAAAAAACGGAAAAATTTTTGAAAGAAAATTAAATCCAGATAGAAGCTACATTTCTAAGAGTGGCAAAAAATTAAAATTACATGGTAGAAGTCTATTGTTGAACCGAAATGTTGGACACTTAATGACCAACTCTTCAATAATATTAAAAGATGGATCTGAGATACCTGAAGGAATATTGGATGCATTTATAACTACAACAGCTTGTTTGCATGATATTAAAAAAAAAGGAAATTCGAGAAAAGGTTCTATCTATATAGTAAAACCAAAGATGCATGGACCAGAAGAAACTGCATTCACCGATTTAATTTTTACCAAAGTTGAAGAGGTTTTAAATTTAGAAAAATATACCTGCAAAATAGGTATTATGGATGAGGAGAGAAGGACATCAGCAAATCTTAAAGAATGTATAAGAACATTAAAAAATAGAGTTTTTTTTATTAATACTGGTTTTTTAGATAGAACAGGAGATGAAATTCATACATCAATGGAAGCTGGGCCAATGATAAAAAAAGGTGACATGAAAAAATCTAAGTGGATTACTGCTTATGAAAATAACAATGTAGATATTGGAATTGAATGTGGGTTCTCTGGTGTTGCACAGATAGGTAAAGGTATGTGGGCGATGCCAGATAAAATGACAGATATGTTAAATCAAAAAATTGATCATCTTAAAGCAGGTGCAAATTGTGCATGGGTTCCATCACCTACTGCTGCAGCTCTTCACAGTCTGCACTATCATAAAATAGATATCTTCAATCAACAAAAAAAAATAGCTAAAAGAAAAAAAGCCAAACTAAATGATTTATTGACTATTCCTGTAGCAGATAGACCGAATTGGTCAATGGATGAGATCAACTCTGAAATTTCTAATTCTGCTCAAACTCTTTTGGGATATGTTGTTAGATGGATAGATCAAGGTATTGGTTGTTCAAAAGTTCCGGATATAAATAATGTAGGACTGATGGAAGATCGAGCTACTTTAAGAATTTCATCTCAGCATATTGCAAATTGGATATATCACGGAGTAACTACAAAAATGCAAGTAATAGAGATAATGAGACAAATGGCCAAAATTGTTGATCAACAGAATATTGATGACCCAAACTACGAGAAAATGAGTGATAATTTTGATAATTCAATAGCATTTAAAACAGCATGTGATCTCATATTTGATGGAAAAACCCAGCCCTCAGGCTATACAGAACCTTTGTTGCATTTTAATCGTATAAAAAAAAAATCTAATCAGAATTAGAATTTAAATCTGATCGAAACTTAAATGCTGAATATAAAGTACCATCATCTAGACTTTCTATTTCCCCACCTACTGGCAAACCCTGAGCTAGTTTAGTAATTTTTATTTTTGTATTTTTTAAACTATCTTGAATATAATAAGCTGTAGTTTGACCTTCCACTGTTGCGCTTGTTGCCAAAATTACCTCCTCAATTTTATCTTTTTTTACTCTCTCAACTAAAGATTTTATTAATAAGTCATCTTTTTTTAATCCTACTGAAGAAATAGTTCCTCCTAAAATATGAAAATACCCTTTAAATATATTAGAGCTCTCTATGCTCCATTGGTCTGAAATATTCTCAACAACACAAATTTTATCATATTTTTTTTTAACAATTTGACAATTATTGAAACTACATTCAATTGAGGAGGGTTTTAATACTCCACAAATTTTACATCTTAAAATATTCCTATATACATCGGCAAGTGCTTTCGCCATGGGTTTTAAAAGCTCGTCTTTATTGTTAACTAATTTCAAAACGATCCTTTTAGCAGATTTAGGCCCTAAACCCGGCAACTTAGAAATAATCTTAATTAATTCTTCTATTTCATTTAAATTTTGCATTACCTATAGAGGCCACTTAAATCCAGGCATGTTGAGTCCACCAGTTGTCTTGGAAATCTCCTCTTTAGTCTTTAGCTTTAATTCAGCTTTCGCTTTATTATGAGCTGCAACTATCAAGTCTTCAATTATAACCTTGTCTCCTTTTAAAATTTCTTCTGATATTTCAATTTTACACATTTCACCTTCGCCATCTAAAATTACTTTGATTGAATTAGAGCCTGAAATTCCTTCAACTTTGATATTTCTTATCTTTTCTTGGCTTTCTCTCATTTTTGCCTCTAACTCTTTTGCTTTGTTAAGAATTGTTGTAAAATCAGCCATTACTTTCCTTCATCTCTATATTTAATGTCTACTATTTTAATATCATCAAAATTATTTTTTAACTCTAAGAATAATTTTGATTTAGTAATTTTTTCGATTTTTTCTTTTTTATTTTTCATTAAATTTTCTTTATATGAAATTTCACCTGGTATCTTGCTTAAGGTTATTATCCATCTTTCTCCAGTCCAATCGTAAAGTTTAGATGTTAAATCTTTAATAAAACCTTTATCAAGTTTTTCATTAAAAGAAATTTCAATTCTGAGGTTTTCGAATTTTACTAAATTTACATTATTTTCTAATTCATGTTTAAGCTTAACCTCTTTTTGATCATTACAAATCCTAATTAAATTACTGAATGAATCAATCTTAATTTTCTTTAAACCTTCAGAATAAGTCTTTAATTCTTTGCTTGGCTCTACTTTAGTTGTCTGAGAAATATTCTTCATTTGATTAATAGTTTCATTTGATTTTGAGAAATTTTCTTTTGTATCTTTCAAAACTTCATCTGTCAGTGTTAATTCATTATTTTTTAAGTTATTATCAAAACTTTTATTTTCTTTAGTCCCACTCAAGAAAATTAATCTTAACAAAAACATTTCGATTGACAAATTCTGATTCGAAACAATATCTAATTCAGCCATAATTTTAATAGTGAACTGCCAAAACAATATTAATGTTCTATTGTCAAGAATACTCGATACTTTTTTAATCTCATCGTACTCAGAATCATTTAAAGAGAAATTTGATCCTTCAAATTTTAACGAATCTATATTTTTAAAATAATATAATAGCTCAAGAAAATCGTTAATGAACTGTTTTGGGTCCATGCCACGATCATACATCCTTCGATAAAGCTCCAAAGTCTTCGCTTCATTTCCTTCTAAGATTACAGCAAATAAATTAATTAACTGAGCTTTATCAAAAAAACCAAAGATTTTTTGAGCTTTTAGTAAGTTCAATTCTTCATTTTCTTTAACTGACAATAATCCTCTATCTAGTAGCGATAGAGCATCCCTGACTGAGCCTTCTGAAATTTTAACAATTAATTTTAAAGCTTCATCAGAAATCTTTCCATTTTCTTTTAAAGATATTTTTTTTAAAAAATCAAATAATTCAGATGACTTAATTCTCGATAAATCAAATCTTTGACATCTAGAAACAACTGTAATTGGAATCTTTTTAATTTCTGTTGTAGCAAATATAAATTTTAAATATTCTGGAGGTTCTTCCAAAGTTTTCAACAAAGCATTAAAGGCTTGTTTACTTAACATATGTACTTCATCAATTATAAATATTTTATACTTAGCAGATGTTGGTCCATATCTTGAAAATTCAATCAAATCTCTAACATCATCCACTCCAGTTTTGCTTGCAGCGTCCATCTCTAATACATCTATATGATTTGAGTTAGCTATTGCCTCACAATGACAACTTACACAAAGATCTTTTTCAGAGATTTTTTCAATACTATTTTTGCAATTTAAGGCCTTAGCTACTATTCTTGCCAATGTTGTTTTTCCAACTCCTCTAATACCTGTAAATAAAAATGCATTAGGAGATTTATTAGTTTTAATTGAATTTATAATTGTCTCCGCAATTATCTTTTGACCAATTAAATCTTCAAATGTTTGAGGCCTATATTTTAATGCTAAAACTTTACTATTTTTGTTCATACTTTTTACAGGAGACTAGAACCTGAATAACTGTCTCTACGATTGCTTCGGTTAAGATCTGGTCGGGTTCAAGCAGCATTCACCTCTAGCCTCCATAACTATTATAACAATAATAATTCAGTTCTACAGAAAAAGATTTAAAATTTATTTTTCCCTTATTTTGTCAGCCTCAAAAACACCTAGGACGTGAAAATCTTGACAATGCAAACCTAATTCTTCTAAAGATTTTTGTACTTTAATATCCTCGATGTGTCCATCCAAGTCACACAAGAAAAAAAATGAGTCAAATGAATTTTTTTCAGGATAACTTTGTAATTTAGTTAGATTAACTCCATTGATCGCGAATCCACCTAGTGATTGATAAAGTGCAGCAGGTTTGCTTTTTAATTTAAATAAAAAAGATGTGATATATTTTTTTTTCCCATACTCTGGTTGAAAAACATTTTTTCCCATAACCAAAAATCTTGTTAAGTTTCCATTATCATTTTCTATATTTTTTTTTAATATTTCTAAATTATATGTTTTTGCACTTAATGACGAAGCTATCGCTGCTTTTGTTCTATCTTGACTATTTGACACCATCTCTGCTGAACCAGCAGTATCTGCTCTTACATGTTCTGTAAGTTTATTAGATTTTATGAATTTTGAGCATTGAGATAAAGCTTGGCCATGAGAGTAGACATCTTTAATTTCTGAAACTTGTGCTCCTTTAAGACCTAACAGATTGTGCTCAATTTTTTGAAAATATTCAGAATAAATATTTAGCCTATATTTAAATATAAGATACTCAATACCTATATTTCCTGTGATCCGATTTGACTCAGGTATTATTATCTTAGAGTCAGGATCTTTTGATGCTTTTAAGAAACATTCATCAAATGTTTTACACGGAATAATTTTTGCACCAGGCTCTATTGATAAAGCTGCTAAGTGTGAATATGCCCCATATGTTCCTTGAAAGTAAAATTTACTCATTTTGACTTATATTCCATAATTTTTTTTATAGCTAGAAAATCCTCTTTTGTATCTACTCCAATTGGTGAGGTTTTTGCTAGTGCAACATTAATCTTAATATTATTTTCTAATGCTCTTAGCTGTTCAAGTTTATATCTTTGCTCGTCAAAGGATTGTTTGTAAGAAACAAACTCTTTAAGAATTTCTTTTTGATAACAATAAATACCTAAATGATGGTAAATCTTTTTACCTCGATCTAATATTTTTCTAGAAAAACCGATAGCTTCAGGAAAATTTATATTCGTTAAGCTCTCTTTTGTTGTTACTTTGACGACATTTTTATTTTCGTATAAACTTTTATCTAAAATTACCGAAGCGAGAGTGCCTATATCAGAATTATTTTTAATCATTTGGTTATTTAATTGTTTTATATCATCAACATTCATTAAGGGTTCATCTCCCTGTAAATTCATTACTAAGTCGATTTTTGAATTGTCAAACTTTACAAGCGCCTCATAAATCCTATCAGTTCCAGTTTTATGATAACTGTTGGTTATAATTGCTTGGCCACCATTTTTCTTTACGTCATCGACAATTTCTTGGTCCTCAGCCGCGACAATCACTTCCCCAATGTTTGCTTCTTCTGCCTTCTTAAAAACATGTGAAATAATAGATAAGCCATTGACTTTAAACAAAGGTTTACCTGGTAACCTTGTAGCCGACAACCTAGAAGGAATTATGACTAATGTTTTCATTGGTCTTTTTTGTTTTTCTTTAGAATATAAACAGAGGCAAAAATGTACATCAAAATATATAAGCAATTTTATAGTTATAGTGTTATATGTTCAAAATAATTTATAATAAATGGATTCTTTTGAATTAAATAAAATAATAGCTGCAGTATTAATGGTTGCGTTAATCGTGATTGGTATTGGAAAGCTATCAAATGTAATTTTTCACGTTGAAAAACCTGAAGTTCCAGGTTACGCCGTAGATGTAGCACAAACCGCTGTTACTAAAGCTAAGACTAATTCTAAGATGACTAAGGAAAAAATAGATATGGCTGCTTTGATGGCTCTCGGAGATCTTGCAACTGGTGAAAAGGTTTTTAAAAAGTGTGCAGCTTGTCATTCAATAGTAAAGGGTGGAAAAAATAATATTGGCCCAGCACTTTATAATGTCGTAGGAAGGAAAGTTGGAGCTGTAAGTGATTACAAATATTCAAAAGCTCTTTCTGGGTATGATAAAGAATGGAGTTTTGAAGAATTAAATGGTTACTTAATAAAGCCAGCCAAATGGATTAAGGGAACTAAGATGGCATTCGCTGGTTTAAGGAAAGAGAAAGATCGTGCATCAGTAATTTTATATTTGAATGAAAATGGAGACAATCCGCTACCATTACCTTAATTTACCAAAACAATAAAGTAATATAGATTTTTGAACGTGAATTCTGTTTGCTGCTTGTTGCCATACTTTTGATCTTTTACTCGAGAAAATTTTTTCATCTACTTCCTCGCCTCTAGGTAAACAATGAAGAAAAATGCAATCTTTTTTAGCTAATTTCATTAATTTCTCGTTGATTTTAAATTTCTTAAAATGCATTAACTTATTTTTCTTATTAACTTTATCGTTCATCGAGATAACCTTGTCCGAAAAAATAACATCGGCATCTTTTACAGCTTTATTAGGATCGGTAAAAATTGAAATTTTATTAGTTTTACTTTTTACATAACTTAAAACTTTTTTATTTGGTTGATAATTTTTAGGACAACCAATTTTTAATTTAAATGAAAACTTGATTGATGCTGCGATCAAAGAATTCAAAACATTGTTACAGTCACCTATCCATGAAATATTTAGATTTGATATTGGTTTTTTTTTAATCTCCTCAACAGTGAATACATCTGACAAAATTTGAGTTGGATGAGAAGATGGACTTAAACCATTTATAATAGGAATGGATAAAAACTTTTTAAATTCCTTAAGTTTTTCGTCATCATCTGTTCTCAACATAAAAGCGTTTCCAAAATTAGATAATATTTTAGCTGTGTCTTGAATACTTTCTCCCCCTTTAGATAAATGTAACTCATCTGGTCTAAGTGTTAATGTACTTCCCCCTAATTGTTTAATAGCTAAATAAAAGCTTAATCTTGTTCTTAGACTAGATTTTTCAAACATTTGGATTAACAATTTGCCTTTTAGGGGTGCTAGCCTATCTATTTGGAGATGACTTAAATTTTTTCTCACCAATTTTCTTTTTTTTGCATCAGTTATAATTTTTCTAAGATCTTTAGCTGGAATATCTCTCAAATTAATAAAGTGCTTCATCTTATTTAAGTTCTGTACAGACTTTATTAATTATTTTTATAGCTTGATCTATCTCTTTTTTTTTTACATTTAATGGCGGTAAAACACGAACAACGTTTTCTGCCGCACGAATAGTTAAAAGCTTATTGTCCATCAATTTTTTGATAAAAACTGTTTGATCTTTATGAAGTTGTATTCCAATTAATAATCCTTTTCCTCTGATTTCTTTTATTATATTAGGGTATTTGTCTTTAATTTGATTTAATTTGAATAAGAAATATTTTGATAGTTTTTTTACATTATTCAAAAAATTCTTCTTAGATACAATGTCCATAACGGCATTTCCAACAGCCATGGCTAAAGGATTCCCTCCAAAGGTCGATCCGTGAGTTCCTGGTGTCATGCCAGATGCAACTTTTTTGTTCATTAAGACGGCTCCAATTGGAAATCCACCACCTATACCTTTGGCGATAGGGACAATATCAGGCTTAACTTTAGATTTTTCAAACGCTAGGAAGTCTCCAGACCGCGAAATTCCACACTGAACCTCATCTAATATAAGTAGTATTTTTTTTTTATCACATAGCTTTCTTAATTCTTTTAGACAAAAATCTGGGATTACTTTTATTCCTGACTCTCCTCCAATAGTTTCTATCATAATTGCTGCTGTGTTTTTATTAATTTTTTTTTCAAGTGATTTGTGGTCACCAAATTTGAAATGATCAAAACCTGGGACTTTTGGTCCAAAGCCCTCTGTCATTTTTTTTGAGCCACTAGCGAATATAGCTGCAATAGTTCTTCCATGAAAAGAATTTTTAATGCATAAAATTCTGTTTTTATTAGGTTTTCCTATCGAGAAAAAATATCTTCTGGCGACCTTAATTGCTGCCTCGGTAGCCTCAGTACCACTATTTTGAAATATAACAGAGTCAGCAAAAGTTTTTTTACACAATTTTTTTGCTAACTTTTCACCCTCTGGAAT
>CACMOQ010000003.1 GCA_902615445.1 uncultured Pelagibacteraceae bacterium
AAAAATAACTCAAATAACAAGATATGGAACTGTGTTATTAGCTACAGTGCAGGGCTATGGTTTAGCTGTTGGTTTAGAATCTTCAGCTAACTTGGTTATCAATCCAGGTTTATTTTTTAAAATTTCAACTGTAACAACTATAGTAGCGGGTACAATTTTTTTAATGTGGCTTGGAGAGCAAATTACTCAGAGGGGTATAGGTAATGGAATATCTTTAATTATTTTTGCAGGTATTGTTGCTGAAATACCAAGAGCTTTAGTTACAACATTTGAATTAGGAAGAACTGGAGCCGTATCTACATTAATGATAATTGCAATTTTTATTTTACTGATAGTAACCATACTATTTATAGTATTTATGGAGAGAGCGTTAAGAAAAATTTTGATTAATTATCCAAAAAGACAAATGGGTAATAAAATGTATGGTGGAGAGTCTTCACATTTACCATTGAAGATTAATCAGGCGGGAGTTATTCCAGCCATATTCGCATCAGCACTTTTGTTACTACCTGTAACATTTTCAAATTTTAATTTTTCTGACAATGATACATTTTTAAACATAAGTTCTTATTTTACTCAAGGCCAACCACTTTACATGTTACTTTACGCATCTGGAATTATCTTTTTTACATTTTTTTATACATCTATTACGTTTAATCCAGTAGAGACAGCTGATAATCTAAGAAAATATGGAGGATTTGTTCCTGGTATACGCCCGGGTGAAAGTACAGCATTGTACATAGAAAATATTTTAACAAAATTAACAACTATTGGAGCCCTATATTTAACACTTGTATGCTTAATGCCAGAATTTTTAATTGCTAATTATCCTATACCATTTTATTTAGGTGGAACATCAATATTAATTGTTGTTGTTGTTGCAATTGATACTGTAACTCAAATTCAAACAAGATTAATGAGTTCACAATATGAACAATTGATTAAAAAAACTAAATTTGGAAAATAATACAAAGTGAATATAATCTTATTTGGGCCTCCAGGAGCAGGGAAAGGGACACAAGCCAAATATTTAGTAAAAAAATTAAATGGTTTTCAAATCTCAACAGGTGACATGTTGAGAGATGAAATTAAAAAAGACTCAGAGGTAGGTAAACAGATAATTCAGGATATGAATGATGGAAAATTTGTTGATGACAAAATAGTAAATAACCTTATTAAAAATTATATATTTGATCCAAAAAAAAAAAACAAATTGATTTTTGATGGCTATCCAAGATCGTTAAGTCAGGCAAAAAATTTAGATCTGTTATTAAAAGACTCAAATCAAAAAATTGACCATATTTTTTCTCTTAATGTAAAAAAAGAAATTATTATTAAGAGAATTGAAAAAAGAAAAAATATAGAAAAAAGGTCAGATGACAACTTAGAGACTATTCTAAAAAGACATGAGACCTATATGGAGACAACAAAGCCAGTGTTGGATTTTTATTCGAAAAATATAAATTTCCACGAAATCGATGGAGCATCTGAAATTGAGGTAATAACAGCTAAAATTGATGAAATTATCAATGTTTAACCCGTTGACATTAAAATAACTTCTTATATAAAAGGCTAAATTTTATCACTTATTTATGGCTCGTATTGCAGGTATTAATATTCCACAAAATAAACTCGTTCAAATTGGGCTTACATATATTTATGGGATTGGAGATAAGTTTTCAAAACAAATTTGTTCATCGTTAGAAATTCCAAAAGACAAAAGAGTTAATCAATTAACTGACGATGAAATATTAAAAATAAGGGAATACATAGATCAGAATTTCAAGGTTGAGGGTGATTTAAGAAGAGATTACTCCTTGAGTATTAAAAGATTAATTGATTTAGCATGTTATCGAGGTTCAAGACATAAAAAAAAATTACCAGTCAGAGGTCAGAGAACAAGATGTAATGCAAGAACAAGAAAAGGTAAAGCAATAGCTATAGCAGGAAAAAAATTAACCCCACTTAAAAAATAATAATGGCGAAAATTGAAAAAAAAACCGAAGGTAAAGAGCATAAGGTAGAAAAAAATTCAAAAAAAGTTTCTAAAAGTACTTACTCAAAAAAGAAAAAAGTTAAAAAAAATATCCCAAATGGCATTGCATATGTTCAGTCTACCTTTAATAATACTATTATCTCAATTGCTGACACTAATGGAAATATAATTTCTTGGTCTTCTGCAGGTCAAAAAGGTTTTAAGGGTTCAAGAAAATCAACTCCTTATGCTGCTCAGATTGCTGCTGACTCAGCTGCATCAAAAGCTTTGGAATTAGGGATGAAAAATTTATCTGTAGAAGTGAAAGGTCCAGGATCTGGTAGGGAAACAGCTTTAAGAGCATTACAAGCTAGAGGATTTAAAATCTTATCAATAAAAGATACAACGCCCATGCCTCATAATGGGACACGACCACCAAAAAAAAGGAGAGTTTAATGGAAACAGAAAATGTGAACGTAAAAAATTGGAAATCATTAATTAAACCAGCTAAATTAGATGTGAAAATTAGTGATGATTTTTCTCAGGCTACTATAGTTGCTGAACCTTTAGAAAAAGGTTTTGGGCTCACCTTAGGAAATTCTTTAAGAAGAATTCTATTATCCTCTATAAGAGGAGCTGCAGTAACTTCAATACAAATTGATGGAGTATTACATGAATTTACTTCAATCAAAGGTGTGAGAGAAGATGTGACAGACATTGTTCTAAATGTAAAATCTTTAGCTATAAAATGTGCTTCTGAAGGGACTAAAAAATTAATCTTAGACGCAAAGGGACCTGGTGAAATAAAAGCCTCTGATATTACATCAGTGGCAGACGTAGAAATTCTTAATCCTGATTTAGTAATTTGTAATCTTGACGAAAATACCAATTTTCATATGGAGATGAATTTAAATACTGGAAAGGGATACGTACCTGCTGAACTTAATAAACCAGAAGAACCACCATTGGGGCTTATTGCAATAGACTCTCTATATAGTCCAGTAAAAAAAGTTTCTTATTCAGTCAGTACAGCAAGAGAGGGTAAAGCACTTGATTATGATAAATTAACAATGCAAGTTGAAACAAATGGCTCGATCTCTGCAGAAGATGCGGTTGCTTACTCTGCAAGAATTTTTCAAGATCAATTAAAAATGTTTATAAATTTTGATGAACCAGTGGAAGCACCTATAAAAGAAGTTTCTTCTGAACCAGAATTTAATAAAAACTTATTGAGAAAAGTTGATGAATTAGAACTTTCAGTTAGATCAATGAATTGTTTAAAAAATGATAACATTATTTACATTGGTGATCTTGTTCAAAAGTCAGAAGGTGAAATGCTTAGAACACCAAATTTTGGAAGAAAATCACTTAATGAAATTAAAGAAGTTTTAACAGGAATGTCTTTATATTTGGGTATGGAAATACCAAATTGGCCACCAGACAACATTGCTGAAATGTCTAAAAAACTAGAGGAAGCTATATAAATGAGACATGGATTTGCTAATAAGAAACTTAATAGGACATCTGAGCATAGAAAAGCATTATTAAAAAACATGCTTAATTCTTTGATAAAATATGAGCAAATAAAAACAACCTTACCAAAGGCAAAGTTTTTAAAACCCCAGGCTGATAAGATTGTTACATTAGGAAAAAAAGATTCTCTTCATAACACAAAAACCTTAATTTCACAGTTACAAGATATTAAATCAGCAAACAAAGTTAAAAAAACATTATCAAAAAGATATGAAAAAAGATCTGGTGGATATACCAGAATAATCAAAGCTGGTTTTAGATATGGTGATAACGCACCAATGGCAATTATTGAGTTTGTAGACAGAGATGTTCAAGCGAAAAGAGTAGATAAAAAGAAAAAATCTACTTCAAAAGAGTCTCAAAAAAAAGAAGATAAAAAACCAGCAGCTGCATCAAAATAATATTTTTGTTTATGGTAAAAAATTACATCGTTGATTCAACGTGTAATAATATGCGTGTTGATAGGTGGATACGTAATACTATTGGTAAAATTCCTCAAGGACTAATTGAAAAATCTTTAAGATTAGGAAAAATCAAAGTCAATAAAAAAAAAGTCAAAAGTTCCCATAAAATTCAATTAAATGACAAAATTGATTTACATGATTTTAAATTTGAAGAGAGAATTTTACAAAAAAAAACTATTTTTAATCCTTCAAATCAAATTATTAAAGCAAATGAAGATTTAATAATAGATAACAATGAAAATTTTATAGTTTTAAATAAAAGTGCTGGTATTTCAGTTCAAGGTGGAACAAAATCAAAAAAAAACCTAATTGATATATTTAAGAAAAGTGACATTTTTTCAAATTCAAAACCTTTTTCTGTTCACAGATTAGATAAAGATACATCTGGTGTTTTTTTAATGGCTAAAAACAGAGAAACAGCGCAATTATTAACATCATTGTTTAGATTAAGAAAAGTTCATAAAACTTACCTAGCTATATGTCACGGCGAACTTGAGAAAAATTCAGGAGAATGGACAGATGATTTAATTCGTTATGAAAATGGAAAAAAAATAATTGAAAAAGCGAAAACTATTTATAAGGTTATTGATAAAAATTCTAATTCTAGTCTTATTGAAATGAAACCTATTACTGGAAGAAAGCATCAATTAAGAAAACAACTTTTCAATATTGGTCATTCAATTTATGGAGATGATAAATACAAATCTTTCACAAAAAATATAGGTATTAACAAGGAATTAATGTTACATGCATACGAATTAAAATTTATGATTAAAAATAAAAAATTTACTTATAAAGCTTTACTCCCTAGTTATTTTAAAAAATTATTAAAGATAAAAAGACTTACTTATTTAAATTCGAAATGAAGATTTCTACTAGTTTTTTTTCTAATTCTTTATAATCTTGATCTTTAATTTGTTTTAGATTTGTTATTCCTTTATCTTTTATACCACATGGAATTATTGCGTTATATTTTTTTAAATTATTAGTAATATTAATTGAAAAACCATGATAGGCTATCCATTTACTAACTCTTACCCCAATCGCAGCAACTTTTTTGGTTTGATAATTATCCTCGTACCATATTCCAACGTTTTCTTTATCTGAAAAAGTTTTTATATTAAAAAAATTCAGCGTTTCTATAATTGTTTTTTCTATTATTGAAATAAAATTTCTAATATCTTTTTTTCTTTTTTTTAGGTCGATTACAAAATAACAAATTAATTGACCAGGCCCATGATAGGTAATTTTACCACCCCTATTTGTCTTTAAAATTTTTATTGATTTATCTAAAATATCACTCTCATTATGGCTTGTCCCTGCTGTATAAACATCTGGATGCTCTAAAGTCCAAATTAATTCATTTGATTTATTTAGATCAACATTCAACAATCTTTCTTCCATCAGTCTTTTAGCATCCTCATAAATGACAGGTTTTTCAGACTTTTTAATTTCTATACTCATTTAAAAATTGTAATCTCTTGATTATGTATTAAAAGATCGACCTAAATAATAGGAAAATTTATGACTTTAATTAAAAAAATTAAAGATAAAAAAGTCAATTTTGAATTTAATAAAGAATATATAAAAGTAGTCACTGATAAAATTTCAAACAGTGATGCAACTTTTATCACCAACTCTTTTAAAGAAATGCACCCTGCTGATGCAGCAGATATAATTGAACACTTAGGCCAAAATGATAGAGAAAATTTGATAAAACTAAATAATTTTAAAATAGATCCTGAGGTTTTTATTGAGCTAAATGAGTCAGTTCAAACTGAAATTATAAAATTTCTTTCTTCTGATGCAATTGTTAGAATATTGAAAAACTTGGAGTCTGATGACGCGATAGCTATTCTTGAAAATGTAGACGAAAAAAATAAAAATTCCATTCTAAGCCTACTGCCTCCTAAAGATCGTTTTGCTCTATTAGAAGGTCTTAGTTATCCTGAGGATAGTGCAGCAAGAATAATGCAAAGAGAATTCACTGCTATACCAAGTAATTGGTCCGTCGGTCAAACTATCGATTATTTAAGAGAAAATAAAGATTTACCTGAACAATTTTTAGAAATTTATATTGTAGACGAAAATTTTAAACCTATTGGCACTGTACCATCATCTAAAGTTTTGAGAACACCAAGAGAAACAAAAATGTCATCGATTATGGATGATTCTATTTTTTTAGTTCCTGTAGATATGGATAGAGAAGAAGTCGGTAACTCATTTGAAAATTATAATTTAAATTCAGCATGTGTTGTTGATAAAAATAATAAATTAGTTGGAATGATAACTTCAGACGATGTTCTAACTGTTTTAAAAGAAGAGGCAGAAGAAGATGCATTAAGATTAGCCGGTGTAGGTGATGAAGAAATTACAGATGGAGTAATAACGAAAACTAAAAGACGATTTAATTGGTTGTTATTAAATCTTTTTACTGCATTTTTAGCTACATATTGTATTAGTTTATTTGGAGCGACTATTGAACAAATGGTTGTTCTAGCTTTCTTGATGCCAATAGTTGCATCAATGGGAGGTAATGCTGGAATGCAAACATTAGCTGTAACAGTTAGAACACTTGCTACTAATGATTTAACAAAAAATAATTTTAATCAGAATATTTTTAAAGAATTTAATATTGGGATTTTAAATGGAATTATTTTTGCAATTATAAGTTCTTTTATTGTTCAGTTATGGTTTCAGGACATTATACTCTCTTTAATAATTTCAATTTCAATGATTTTGACAATGATCGTTGCAGGGTTGTTTGGGATATTGGTTCCTGTTACATTAAAAAAGATGAATATAGATCCAGCTATAGCATCAAGTGTTTTTGTAACAACTATAACTGATGTTATTGGGTTCGTATCATTTTTAGGTGTTGGAGCTTACTTCTTGTAAATATTAAAAGTTATCAATAAGTCTTACCTTTTTAATATAATATGCAATAAAAATTTTGGCATTTTTAATTTTATTAGTTAATTTAAGATTTTTTGTATCTCTTAGTTCAAGATAATCTATTTTAATATCATACTTTTTTTTAAGTTCATTCTTTTTTTTAAAAATTAAATTTTTTAAATTTTTCTTTTTAGATAATTTTTTTTTGAAGATAATAAGATTCTTTGCTATTTTTCCTGCTTTGTTTAAATTATCTTTATTTAAAAGAATATTTCTAGAAGATAGTGCCAATTTATTTTTATCTCTAATTGTTTTGCAATAAATTATTTTAGATTTGAAATTTTTTTCAACAAATCTTTTTACTAATACTAACTGCTGAAGATCTTTTTCACCCATAAATATTCTTGATGGATTAACTATTTTTGTTAAGCGAGTCATTACCTCAATCACCCCTTCAAAATGACCCTTTCTATACTTGGCACACAGTATTTTATCTTGTTTGTTGAGTTTAATCTTTATTTTGTTTTTAGCTTTATAGATATCTTTGATTTTAGGTAAATAAGCATAATCTACTTTTAGTTTTTTTAAAATTTTCAGATCATTTTTTATATTCCTAGGATATTTCTTGTAGTCTTGTTTGTTATTAAATTGTTTAGGATTTACGAATATACTTACAATGGTTTTATTAGATATTTTTAGAGATTTTTTAATTAATGAGATATGACCATCATGAAGGCTACCCATAGTAGGTACAAACCCAATATTTGAATTGCCAAATAATGCCTCATTTAAATCAATATTGCTTAATAAAGTTTTCATTTGTATAAAACATTTTAATAAGTAAAACATTTTAATGATTAAACAAGCAATTATTCCATTAGCTGGTCTAGGTACAAGGTTATTACCTTTAACCAGTATATTTGCTAAAGAACTTCTTCCTATAAATGGAAAACCAGGAATTGAGTATATTTTAGATGAATGCGCAGATGCTGGTATCAAAAAAATAGTTTTTATAATTTCAAAAAAAAAACAAATGATAAAAGATTATTATTACAAGGATAGCTTTTATAAAAAGATAATAAAAAAAAAAAAAGATCCTAGGGTTATTAAAGAATATAAAAAAATTTTGAAATATAAAAAGATGATTAAATTTGTTTATCAAAATAAACCTCTTGGAACAGGTGATGCAGTATTAAAAACGAAAAAATTTATCACAGATGATTTTTTTCTTATGTTATTACCAGATGATCTTATAATTAAGAAAAATTGCTCGAGGTCGATGATTAATATACATAATCGCTATAAATCATCCGTAATGGCAAGTATTAATGTCCCAAAAAAAACTGTATCAAGATGGGGAATTTATAAATTGGGAAAAAAAATAAATAAAAATAATTATGTTATAAAAGATGTTATTGAAAAACCTACAATTTCAACAGCACCATCAAATAAAGCTGTAATAGGACGATATATTCTTCCAAGAAAAATATTTTCGAAATTATTAAATCAAAAACCAGGCAAAGGTGGCGAAATTCATATCACTGACGCAATACAATCATTGATAAAAAACAATGAAAAATTTATCGCTCATAATTTCACCGGAAAATATTTGGATTGTGGAAGTATGAGTGGTTATATCAAATCAACATTAGAAATAGCAAAATCATGAAACTTTGTATGATAGGAACAGGTTATGTAGGTTTGGTTAGCGGTGTATGCTTTGCTGATTTAGGCAATAACGTAATTTGTGTTGATAAAGACTTAAAAAAAATAGATCTACTTTCTAGAGGAAAAATTCCTATTTATGAACCTGGACTTACTGAATTAGTGAATAAAAATTATAAAAACAAAAGATTAAAATTTTCATCAGATTTAAAAAAATCAATAAAAGAATCTGATATAATTTTTATTTGTGTTGGAACACCAACAAAGAAGGGAGGTAGCAGTGCGGATCTAAGCCAAATTTTTCAAGTGGCAAAAGAGATAAGTTTATCAATCAATAAGTTTAAGATAATAGTCACTAAGTCAACAGTACCTGTGACAACCGGTGATGAAATTGAAAAAATTTTACTAAAAAAAAAGAGTAATAAGAACAAATTTTCTGTTGTATCAAATCCAGAATTTTTAAGAGAAGGTGAAGCTATCAGAGATTTTATTTTTCCTGATAGAATAGTTGTTGGATCTAACGAAAAAAAGTCTAACCGTTTACTTAATAATTTATATGCACCTCTAATTTCTAAAGGAGCTCAATATATTCATACATCAAGAAGAGCTGCAGAATTAATCAAATATGCATCCAACGCTTTTTTGGCTACGAAAATTACCTTCATTAATGAAATCGCAAATTTGTGTGAAAAAACTGGAATAAATGTAGAAGATATTTCAATTGGGATGGGTTTAGATAAAAGGATAGGGAGTCGTTTTTTAAGAGCAGGTCCTGGTTATGGTGGATCATGTTTTCCAAAAGATACTAAAGCTATAATTTCCACTGCTGATAAGTTTAAAATAAATCTCTCTGTAATAAAATCAGTCATTAAATCTAACGAAAATAGATCTAATTTTTTACTTAAAAAAGTCTATAAAATTTTAAATAACAAAATTAAAAATAAAAAAATAACTTTCTTAGGTGTCACATTTAAGGCTAATACAGACGACATGAGAGACTCTTCTAGTTTAAAAATGATACCTGCACTCTTAAAAAAGGGTGCTAAGGTAAATTATTTCGATCCGACGGGTCTTAAAAAAGAGTTCTCAAACTTAAAAAATGTTTTTTATATTGATAATATTAAAGAGTCTGTACAGGGCTCAGATCTTGTAATTATTCACACAGAATGGAACGATTTTAAATCGATCAATTTTAAGAATTTAGCAAGAGGTAAAAAATTTATTATTTATGATATGAGAAATATATATTCACCAATGAAAATTAAAAATCAAGGTTTCAAATATTATAGTATTGGGAGATAAATTTTTAATTTAGCTCAAATATAGCATCAACTTCAACAGCAACACCCAGGGGAAGACTATTAACACTTACGGCTGCTCTTGTGTGCATTCCTGCATCTCCAAAAACAGATGCGATTAAATCAGATGCACCATTTATTACTTTAGGTTGATCCTGAAAATTATCAGTAGAATTAACAAAACCTGTTAGTTTAATACAAGATTTAATCTTTGTAAGATCGTTGTCGCATGCTTTCATTATTTGAGAAATAATACTTAAAGCACATCTTTTTGCTGCATTATATCCAGAGTCGACATTTAAATCTTTTCCAACTTTTCCTTTTATTAATTCACCCTTTTCATTAATTGAAATTTGTCCTGACACAAATAACATCTTTCCTGTTATTTTAGTTGCAACATAATTTCCAACTGGTGCTTTCGCATCAGGAAGTTTTAACGCAAGTTTTTCTAAATTTTTTTGATAATTCATTTCTTCTTTTTTTTCTTTTTTGTTTTATCGTATTCTTTTCTTTTCTCAATCAATATTAATGCCTCTTCCATTGTGAGTTCTGTTGGATCCTTTTCCTCAGGTATTGTCGCATTTAGAGATTTATATTTGATATATGGCCCGTATTGTCCCTTCATAATTCTAACTGGTTTTTTATCTTCAGGGTGTTCACCTAAATCTTTAATCATTGAAGAAGACATTCTTCCTGGTTTAGCTTCAGCAATTAATGTTATTGCTCTATTTAAACCAATAGAGAAAATTTCTTCAATATTTTCTATTCGAGCTGATTTATTTTCACACTTTAGGTAAGGACCAAATCTTCCAGTATTTAAAGTAATTTCTTTTTGATTATCAGGATTTATTCCTAAAGATTTTGGTAGTGAGCATAAAAATTGTGCTTTTTCTAAATCTATACTTTCTAGTTCCAAACCCTTTGGAATAGAGACATTTTTTAAAAGTTCATTCACATCCGATTTAAGTTTTTTTGTTTTCTTTTTTTTCTTTGGTATTTTTTCAATTTCTATATCTTCTGGAATTTTTTCATATTGTAGATATGGACCGAATCTTCCATTTTTAAGATATATATCATTGCCGTTCTCATGTTTTCCAATAAATTTTGGTTCAGCCAACTGTGCTTGTGCTGCTGCTTTAGCTTTAGACAAAGGTCTTGTAAATTTACATTCAGGATAATTTGAACAACCAATAAACGCACCTCCCCTAAAGCTATTTTTTAAGCTTAGTGTCCCTGAATTACATAATTGACATTTTCTTACAATATTTCCTTTGTCATCCTTATCGAAAACCAAATCTCCTAAACTATCATTTAATAGATCTAAGACCTCTCTTGTTCTTTTTTCCTTTACTTCAGCCACATTGTTATTAAAGTCTTTCCAGAATAGCTCCAAAACTTTTATCCAGCTTTCTTTACCAGTTGTAATTTCGTCTAATTGATCCTCTAAACCAGCAGTAAAGTTATAATCCACATATTTTGAGAACAATTTTTCAAGAAAAGCTGAAATAAGTTTGCCTCTATCTGTAGGAAAAAATCTTTTGTTTAATATCTCTGCGTAACCTCTATTTGCTATTGTAGAAATTATACTTGCGTAAGTAGATGGTCTTCCTATTCCTAATTCCTCTAGTTTTTTTACCAAGCTAGCCTCAGAATATCTTGGAGGGGGTTGTGTAAAATGCTGTTCATCTATTAAAGACTCAATATTTACAAGTCCTTTAGACACAGAGGGAAGAATGTTTTCATCATCATCCTTACCTTGATTATTATATATCTTTAAAAATCCATCAAATTTGAGAACTGATCCACTTGCTTTGCATAATGTATCATCATTATTTGATGTAATCGTAATAGTATTTCTATCAAATTTAGCAGATTGCATTTGAGAAGATAAAGCTCTACTCCATATTAAATCATAAAGTTTATTTTGATCTGTGCTTAGATACCTTTTTACACTTTGCGGAGTCCTGATAATATCTGTGGGTCTTATTGCTTCATGTGCCTCTTGTGCATTTTTTGCCTTTTTGCCGGAGTAATTTAAAGCACTCTCAGGCAGATACTCATTACCAATTTCTTTTTTGATATAATCTCTAAAAGCCACAACAACATCTTTTGATAAATTAGTACCATCTGTTCTCATATATGTTATCAAACCTATAGTTTCTCCTTCAATTTCAACACCTTGGTAAAGTTTTTGAGCAATTTGCATAGTTCTTGATGCACCAAACCCTAATCGACTTGAAGCTGTTTGTTGAAGAGTTGATGTAGTAAATGGTCCTGATGGATTACGATTTACCACTTTACTTGATATATCAGTAATACTAAATTTTTTTTGATTGATGCTTGATATAGCTTTATTTATCTCATCCTTATTTCTAAAAGAGAATTTTTCAATTTTGTTGTTATCTAGTTGACTAATATTTGCAAGGATATTCTGATTTTTTTCATCTTTAAATTTGATACTTAAAGTCCAAAATTCTTCTGGCTTAAAGGACTCAATTTCATGCTCTCTTTCAGTTATCAATTTTAAAGCTACTGATTGAACTCTTCCCGCAGATTTAGAGCCTGGAAGTTTTGTCCATAATATTGGTGAGATATTAAAGCCAACCAAATAATCTAACGCTCTTCGAGCCATGTAAGCATCAACTAAAAGCGGTTCAATTTGTCTTGGATTTTCAATGCCATGAATTACTGCTTTTTTTGTAATCTCGTTAAAAACAACCCTTTCAATTTCTTTATCTTTAAGAAGTTTTTTTTCATTTAGATACTCTTTTACATGCCAAGCTATTGCTTCTCCTTCACGATCAGGATCGGTAGCCAATATAATTTTTGAAGAATCTTTGGCTGCATCAGTAATTTCTTTAAGATATTTTTTTGAAAAGCTATCAATTTCCCATTCCATCTTAAAATCTTGATCTGGGTCAACTGAACCATTTTTAGAAGGTAAATCTCTAATATGCCCATAACTAGCTAATACTTTATAATTGTCTCCCAAATATTTATTGATAGTTTTGGCTTTAGCTGGACTTTCTACAATGACCAAGTTCATAAATAACAAACTACCTAAAAGAGTTAGATAGTCAAACTAATAAATTTTTGTCTTAGTTTCTTCTTTATTTTTCAATCTTTTAATATTTTCTCGATGGGTAAAAAATATTAACACAAACATGATTATAAAAAAAAATACATCATTAAATTGAACTGTGATTAGTAAATAAACAGGAACTGATATAGAGGCAATTAATGAAGATAAAGATGAATATTTTGTTAAGACAAAAATTATTAACCAAGATAAAGCAAAAATAATTCCAAAATAAATATTTATTGCAAACAGGATGCCAACATATGTTGCAACACCTTTGCCTCCTTTAAATTTCAGCCATACAGGAAATACGTGACCTATAAATGCGCATAATGACGACAAATATAATAAATCTGTGTAATAAATTTTAACAAATATAACAGGGATAACAGCTTTTAAAATATCAAGAGATAATGTTATATAACCGACTGTCTTGTTACCAGTTCTAAGTACATTTGTAGCTCCAATATTTCCAGATCCAATATCTCTTATATCTTTTTTCAAAAAAATTTTTGTTAATATTAATCCAAATGGAATTGATCCCATCAAATATGAAATTATACCTATGATTAAAATATCCATACTAAAGCTTAAATAATTCTTTACCTTTTACAAATGTATTAGTGACTTTGCCTTGAAGTTTTTTATTTTCGATAGATGTATTTTTTGATTTTGAGATAAGCTTATCTTTTTTTACAATCCATGGTTTATCTATATCTACTATGCAAAGATCGGCATCATTACCAATAGATAGATTCCCTTTATTAATTTTTAATATTTTAGCAGGGTTTGATGTCAATGCTTTTATTATTGTCTCTAATTTGAGTGATCCGTTATGATATAATTCTAAACTTAGAGACAGCAGAGTTTCTATCCCTGACGCACCAGTTGCTGCTTGAGCAAAGGTTAATCTTTTAGATTCTTCATCTTCAGGCTTATGATCTGAAACTATTACATCAATCAAATCGTCCTTTAAACCTTGTACTAAAGCCAGTCTATCATCCTCTCTTCTTAATGGTGGAGATAATTTCAAAAATGTTTTGAAATCTCCTATGTCATTTTCATTTAAAGATAAGTTGTTAACTGAAACACCACATGTGAATTTTACTATTTCCTTTCTTGATTTAATTACCTCGACAGACTTTTGTGATGATAATTGAGAGATATGATATCTACATTTAACCTTTTCCAGTAATGTTAAATCTCTTTCGATCAGAATACGTTCAGCGATTTCAGGTATACCAGATAGACCTAATTTTGAAGCAATTATTCCAGAGTTAATCATACCATTTTTTGCTAACTCATAATCTTCAGCGTGCTGCATTATTAAGCTACCTAAGTCTTTAGCTGAGTTCATTATTCTAGACATTAATCTTGGGTTTTGAATTGTTTTAACGCCATCGGTGAATGCAATTATTCCTTTATTTTGTAACAAACCAAACTCAGTCATATTTGTACCCTCAGTATTTTTTGTTAAAGAGGCACATGGAAAAATATTTATCTTTGATTTATCTCTTCCTCTTCTTTTCAAAAAGTCGACTATGGAAACGTTATCAATTACCGGATCTGTATTTGGCATTGTTACAACTGAAGTGACACCACCCGAGAGTGCCGCGTTACTCAGTGTCCTAAAATTTTCTTTATACTCATAGCCCGGTTCACCAACAAAAACTCGCATATCGACTAATCCAGGGAAAATATACTTACCTTTTAAATCAATTGGTTTCTCTCTACTTGGTAAATTATTAATATTTACTTTTTTTCCTATAGCCTCAATTTTTCCATCTTCACTTATAATCAGACCCCCGTTCTCATTCATGGAGTTATAAGGATCAATTATATTTGCGTTTATAAAATATTGTTTTTTCATTATGTACAAAATATTTTAAGACAAGCCATTCTCACCGCTACACCTAATTCAACTTGTTCTTTAATAACACTTTTGTTGATATCATCTGCTAACATTGTATCTATTTCTATACCTCTGTTCATTGGACCAGGGTGCATAATTAAAGCATCAGATTTTGCATGTTCTAATTTATCAGGAGTTAATCCATAATATTCGTAATATTCTCTGTTGGATGAAAGATATGAGCTCGTCATTCGTTCATTTTGTAATCTCAACATCATAACAATATCACAATCTTTCAATCCTTTTTTCATATCTGTAAAAGTATCAACACCAAATTTTTCAATTTCTTTTGGCATAAGATTTGTTGGAGCAATAATGTTCACTTCTGCTCCTAACATACTAAGTAAGTAAATATTTGATCTGGCAACTCTTGAATGAAGAATATCTCCACAGATTGCAATTTTTAATCCTTGAATTTTTTTTTTACGAGTAATAATTGTTAAAGCATCTAATAAAGCCTGAGTAGGGTGCTCTCTTCTTCCATCACCAGCATTTAGGACCGCACAGTTTACTTTTTGTGAAAGTAGATTACATGCCCCAGAATCTTGATGTCTAATTACAATAATGTCTGGATGCATTGCATTTAGTGTCATTGCTGTATCAATTAATGTTTCACCTTTTTTAATTGCTGAGTTGTTTATATTCATTGACATAACATCAGCCCCAAGTCTTTTACCAGCTAATTCAAATGAGCTTTGAGTTCTAGTGGAAGGTTCAAAAAATAAATTAATTTGAGTTTTACCTCTTAAAACATCAACTTTCTTATTTTTACTTTGATTTACTTTTATAAATGAATTTGCTTCATCAAGTATTAAGTTAACATCATTAATTGATAAATCTTGAATTCCTAAAAGGTGTTTTTGAGAAATTTTAATAGCCTGATTTGTTTTAATTGCCATTAAAACCAACTCTATAACTATAAACTCATATAATAGCAAGTATTAATTATTCAAAAAATCTAAAGCTCCTTGTAATATAAAAGCAGCAGCATTTTCATCTATCTTTTTTTCTCTTTTACTCACATTAATATCTAATTGGCTAGACAGATTAAAAGCACCAACAGTTGAGAGTCTCTCATCCCAGAGACAAATTGGAATATCTAAGTTTTTTTCAATATTTTCAGTTGTATTTTTTACTGATTGAGCTGACCTACCTGAGGATCCATCCATATTCAAAGGATTTCCAACAATGATTCCTTTTATGTTATTTTCACTGATAATTAATTTTAGTTCATCAACAAGGTCTTCTAACGAATTTCTATTTATTGTTTTTAATGGAGTGGCTATTAGTTGCTTGTCATCACAGATTGACACACCAATTCTTTTAGATCCAAGGTCCAAACCTATCAATCTACACTTATCTGAGTGTTTTTTTTTAAATTCCTCTAAAGTGATCATATTGTATATTTTAAACTTAAGTGATACTTTGCCTCATATTTAAATAGCATATGAGTATAGATCTTAAAACAATAAAACATATATCTAAATTGGCAAGAATTTCAGTTGACGAGCAAAGAGCTGAAAAATTAGCTGGTGATTTAAATTCTATTTTTAAATTTATTGAAAAACTTAACGAATTAAAAACTGACAATGTAGAACCATTAACTTCTATCGCTGAAACAACCTTAAAATTAAGATCTGATGAAGTAAAAAGTAAAAATATCAGAGAACAAATTATTAAAAATTCTCCTCAGGATAACGAGGATTATTTTGTAGTACCTAAGGTGATTGAATAATGTCAGATATTACAAAACAATCCCTTACAGAACTAGTTGAAAATATCAAAAATAAAAAACTTTCTTCAACAGATGTGACCAAAGCATTTATTGATAGATCTGAAAAATCTGAAGAATTAAACGCTTATATTACAAATGACTTTACATCGGCTTTAGATAAAGCAAAAAAATTCGATCAAAAACCAAATTTAAATTTGAAACTGCCTGGTATTCCAATGGCAGTTAAGGATTTATTTTGTACAAAAGATATTAAAACAACTGCTGGTAGTAAAATTTTAAATAACTTTGTACCAACTTACGAGTCAACAGTTACTGAAAATATTTGGAATGAAGGCGCAATACTTTTGGGTAAGTTAAACTGTGATGAGTTTGCAATGGGTTCATCGAATGAAACAAGTTTTTTTGGCAATGTACAAAGCCCTATTGATAAAAATCTGGTTCCAGGTGGATCATCTGGTGGTTCAGCTTCTGCAGTGGCTGGACAATTAACTCCAGTTACAATTGGTACTGATACTGGTGGATCAATTAGACAACCAGCCTCTTTCACTGGGATTGTAGGATTAAAACCTACTTACGGTAGTTGCTCAAGATATGGAATAGTTGCTTTTGCTTCATCATTGGATCAAGCAGGACCAATGGCTCAAAATGTAAAAGATTGTGCTTTACTACACGAAGTAATTAGCTCATATGACTCAAAAGACTCTACTTCAATAGATTTTAAGAGAAATCATTACAGTAAAGAATTAACAAATAATATTAAAGGAAAAAAAATTGGAATACCAAAAGAGTATAGAGTCGATGGTATGCCGAAAGAAATTGAAGATCTTTGGCAAAAAGGTATTCAGTACGTGAAAGATTGTGGTGCTGAAACCATTGATATTTCTCTGCCAAACACAAGTTATGCATTGCCGACATATTATATAGTAGCTCCTGCTGAAGCATCATCAAACCTAGCAAGATATGATGGTGTTAAGTATGGTTTTAGAGCTAAAGGTGAAAATTTAATTGATATGTACGAAAAGACTAGATCAGAAGGCTTTGGAGCTGAAGTTCAAAGAAGAATCATGATTGGAACTTATGTTTTATCTTCTGGGTACTACGATGCTTATTATCTTAAAGCTCAAAAAGTAAGGAAACTTATCAAAAATGATTTTGATGAGGCTTATAAAAAAGTTGATGCAATTTTAACTCCATCAACACCTAGCTCAGCATTTAAGATAGGTGAAAAAACAAATGATCCAGTGTCAATGTATCTAAATGATATATTTACAGTTCCTGTTAACTTAGCTGGACTTCCAGGTATCTCAATACCTGCAGGACATGACTCTAAAGGTTATCCTTTAGGTTTACAAATTATTGGCAAAGCTTTTGATGAACAAAATATATTGAATATTGCTTATGCTATGGAAGAAAAGATCAATTTTAAAAACAAAATTACTGATTGGTGGATAAAATGAGTAAAAAAAATTCAGAATATTTGATCAATCGAAAAGATAATCAGTACGAGGTAGTAATTGGTTTGGAAGTTCATGCTCAAGTTTTATCTGAGTCTAAATTATTTTCTACTTCAGCAACTAAATTTGGAGCGGAACCTAATACGCAGGTTAGTTTAGTTGATGCTGCATTTCCAGGAATGTTACCGGTAATAAATGAATTTTGTGTTAAACAGGCAATTAAAACTGGTATTGGCCTTAACGCAAAAATTAATAAACGTTCAGTATTTGATAGAAAAAATTATTTTTATGCTGATTTACCTCAAGGATATCAAATATCACAATTTAAAGATCCAATAGTAGGCGAGGGTAAGGTTATTTTGGATATGCCTAATGGTCAAAAAGAAGTTGGTATAGAAAGATTACACCTAGAACAAGATGCTGGAAAAAGCATACATGATCTTGACCCACAAAATACTTTTGTTGATTTAAACAGATCAGGGGTAGCTTTAATGGAAATAGTCAGCAAGCCTGATCTAAGATCCCCAGATGAGGTTAATGCTTACATTAAAAAATTACGATCTATAATGAGATATTTAGGAACTTGTGATGGAAATATGCAAGAGGGCTCTTTAAGAGCTGATGTGAATGTTTCTGTAAGACCAAAGGGCTCAAAAGAATTTGGCACTCGATGCGAAATTAAAAACGTAAATTCAATTAAATTTATGCAATTGGCAATAGAATATGAGGCTAATAGGCAAGTTGATTTAATAGAAGAGGGCAAAACTATTGATCAAGAAACAAGGCTTTTTGATACGAAGAAAAATGAGACAAGGTCAATGAGATCAAAAGAAGACGCTCATGATTATAGATATTTTCCTGACCCAGATTTATTACCTTTAGAAGTCTCGGAAAAATTTATTGAAGAACTTAAAAATGATATTCCAGAACTTCCAGATGACAAAAAGAAAAGATTTATTGAAGAGTTTAAATTGTCTCCTTATGAGGCTAATATTTTAGTGTCCGATATTGATACTGCGAAATACTTTGAAGAAGTTGTAGCTAAAATGGGTAAGAACAAAGATATTAAGTTAGCAGTCAATTGGATTACAGGAGAATTATTTGCTGTTTTAAATAGCAAAGCTTTAGAAATTTCTCAAAGTCCAGTGAGTGCTAAGAATTTTGCTATTTTGATAAATCTTATTAAGAATGGAACTATCTCAGGAAAAATAGCAAAAACTGTTTTTGAATTGATGATCGATGGTGATATAGATCCTCAAAAGATAGTAGAAGAAAAAGGATTAAAACAACAAAGTGATCCAAAAGCTTTAGAGGCATTAATTGACAAAATAATTAATGACAATAGAGAAAAAGCCATTGAATATAAACAAGGTAAAGAAAAATTATTTGGTTTTTTTGTTGGTCAAGCAATGAAGGCATCAGGTGGAAAAGCTAACCCTCAATTAATCAATGAGATCCTAAAGAAAAAATTATAAGGTTATGGGTTCAGACCTTAATATTACAAAACATTTACAAGATTATATTTTAAAGAATGGTTTAAAATTACATCCAATTCAAAAAGAAATAATAGATTACAACCTATCACTTGGTGACTCAAAAAGAATGCAAATATCTATTTCTCAATGTCAATTTCTACATCTGATTATTAAGGTTTCCAAAATTAAAAAAGTTCTAGAGATAGGAACTTTTACAGGTTTAAGTACATTATCCATGGCATTAGCATTACCAGATGAGGGCAGTATAATTGCATTAGATAAAAATGCGGAAACAACCAAAGTTGCACAAAGCTTTTTTAAAAAGGCTAATCAAGATCATAAGATTAAAACAATGATTAAACCAGCATTAGAAACTTTAATGAGTATCAGAAATGAAAAATTTGACTTAGTTTTTATTGATGCAGATAAAATGAATTATAAAAAATATTATGAAATTTCTTTAGATTTATTGAATAAAGAGGGTTTAGTGATAATCGATAATGTATTATGGCATGGAGAAGTAGTTAACAAAGATATAAATGACAAAATTACAAAAAGTATTAGAGATTTGAATGCTTTTATCTCTAAGGATAAAAGAATTGAAAAAGTCATGGTACCATTTGGTGATGGAATGACCGTTTGTAGGAAGATTTAATGTTCACTGTATTCAGTTTTTATAAATTTCAAAAAATAAATGATTTAAAAAAAAATCAAAAAATATTGAGCAATCTCTTGAATAATAAAAATATAAATGGAACAATTATTATATCCAAAGAGGGATTAAATGGATCTATATGTGGAACAAATAAAGATATTAGGACCACAGTTATTAGATTAAAAAAAATTTTGAGTATCAAAAAATTTGATAGTTTTAATGACTCGAAAAGTAAGTTTAAACCTTTTCACAAACCAAAAGTAAAAATTAAAAAAGAAGTTGTTCCTATGGATCTTAAAATATCGAATAGGATCAAAAAAAAGAATAATTATATTGAACCAATAAAGTGGAATAAATTGATAAAAAATAAGAAAACTTTATTATTAGATGCAAGAAAACCATTTGAACATAAAGTTGGATCTTTCAAAAAATCGGTAAATCCAAATATAGGTAGTTTTAGAGATTTCCCAAAATACCTTAAAAAGTTAAAAAAAGACCAGCCAATAGCAATGTTTTGCACTGGTGGAATTAGATGTGAAAAAGCATCTGTATTTTTAGAAAATAAAGGTTTTAAAAAAATTTATCAATTAAAGGGCGGAATTTTGAATTACTTAAAAAAAATCAAACAAAAAAATAGCCTATGGCAAGGAGAATGTTTTGTATTTGACAACAGAGTAAGTTTAAAACATGGATTGGTACAAGGAAGTTATTCAATTTGTGGTGGATGTAGACAGCCAATTTCAATTAAAGATAAAAAATCAAAAAGATATGAGGAGGGTGTAACTTGCCCTAATTGTTTTGATAAACTCTCAAAAAATCAAAAATCTCGTTTTAGAATGAGACAAAGTCAGATATACAAGACAAAGCTATCTGGAAAAAAATATAATTTTCAAAAAGAGTTCAACTAAGGATTTATTTGTCACAATCTCTCAAATTAACTAAAGATCCGATATGGTTTTTGTTAAGGAAAGTAACTGTTCCTGCAAGTGTTGGTTCATTATTTCAAACTTTTTACAATTTAGTAGATACATGGTTTGCAGGAAGAATATCTGCTGAAGCAATAGCCGCAATTGCAAAATCTTTTCCAATTTATTTTACTATTATTGCTATAGGTGTGGGATTAACTGCAGGAACTAATACTTTAATTGGTAATAATATAGGTGCTAATAATAAAAAGAAGGCGTCATTATTTATCGCTCAATCAATTATATTTTCAATCTTTTTGTCTATTTTAGTTACTTTTTTTGGTTTAAATGTTTCTGATTTTCTACTCTCTCTGATGGGATCAGATCAAGAAGCAATTACCTTAACTAGAAAATATCTAGATATAATTTTTTATGGAACAATAATAGTTTTGATTCAAATTTCTTTAAATGGAACCTTAAATGCACAAGGTGATACCAAAAGCTATAGGAATGTTTTAATTTTTAGTTTCTTTTTAAATATTTTCCTCAACCCGTTATTTATTTTTGGCTATGGTTTTATTCCAGCATTTGGTATTTCTGGAATTGCTATAGCAACAGTAGTATCACAATTGATTGGTCTTCTATATTTGGCTTATAAAGTTTATTGTTGTGAATTAAAAAAATATTTAAAACTAGAATGTTTTTTTCCAAAATTTAATCTTTTAGCAGAACTTGTTTATCAAACTATCCCAGTAATGTTCAGTATGTTATTGATTGGCGTTGGAATATTTAATATTCTTTACTTCATTGGACAGTTTGGCGATTTAGCAACAGCTGGCTATGGTGCTGCTTTAAGAATTGAGCAAGTTTTTCTTCTACCGGTAATAGGATTAAATACTGCAGTTTTATCTATAGGTGGACAAAACTTTGGAGCAAAAAATTATGACCGTTTAAGAGAACTGTATAAAAAAGCTCTGCTATTTGGTTCTTCTTTTATGATTTTTGCAGGAATAATAATTTTTTTTGGTGCAGAAATTTTAGTTTCATTATTTACAGATAACTTAGAAGCAATTAAGCATGGTGTTATTTACCTAAAAGTTGCAGCCTTAATAGGACCCATTTATCCTGTATTTTTCATTACAACTGCAGTTTTTCAAGCAGTCAAAAAACCTCTTTATAGTTTGTATTTAAGCATATTAAGATTAACAGCTCTTCCCTTTCTATGCTTATGGTATGTAATCAATATAAAAGGGGGAGACTACGATGATATATTTTATACTATTTTAGTTACAAACTGGATTATGGGAATTGCAGTCTTGTTATTTATTGGGTATTTCTTAAATAATGTTTTCAAACAAAATAAAAATTTTTTATCAACTTAATATTTTATTTATAATTCTTTTTATATTCTGTATTCATTTAAAATCACAAGAAATTGAGAATATAATAGGCATCGCTAAAGTCATAGATGGAGATACAATCAAAATAGATACCAAAAAAATAAGACTTTTTGGAATAGATGCACCAGAAAAAAAACAATTTTGTAAAAAACCATTTTTGTCAATATCCTCAATCTCATTTAAAAAAGATTATCCTTGTGGTGAAATATCAACTAATTTTTTAAAAAAAAAAATCGATAATAAAATTATTAACTGTAAATCTTTAGGCGTGGATCGATATAAAAGACATATAGCTGAGTGTTTTAAAGGAAAAAAAAATATAAATGCTTTTATGGTTCAGAATGGCCAAGCTGTAGCTTATAGAAAATATTCTCCGAAATTTATTTCATATGAAAATAACGCAAAAAAAGAAAAACTTGGATTATGGGCTGGAACTTTCGAAATGCCTTGGGTGTATAGAAAAAAAGATTAATCTTTTTGTAATTTTTTCTCTAATTTTCTGACTAAATATGAAACAATCAAAATTAATATTAAATATTCTAAGATTAAAAAAGTGTATATTTCTAATGGTCGATAAGTTGTTACGACAAGTTCGTTAGCTTTTCTTGTTAAATCTCCTATTCCAATAATAGATACTAATGATGACATTTTGAGAACATATACAAATTGATTTCCAATAGCAGGTAAAATATTTTTGATAGCTTGAGGAAGTATTACTAATTTCAATTTTCTAAAAAAACTCAAACCTAAAGAACTTCCTGCCTCCCATTGTGATTTTTTAATTGAATTAATACCTGCTCTAAAAATTTCTGCTTGAAAAGCACTTTCACTTATTGATAAAGCTATAATACCTGAAACAAAAGGGCTAAAACTAATACCAGTCATTATGGGTAAGCCATAATAAATCCATAAAATTAAAACTAATAATGGAATAGCTCTTACTATTTCAACATAACCAATGTTTAAATATGTGAGAAATTTATTTTTTGCCAATGATGGAATTGCTACCAAAAGTCCTAAGAAAATAGAAATGATTATTGAAACTGATGAGATAAAAATTGTTGTAGTTAATCCACTTAATAAAAATTTTAGATTTGTGAGTCCTTCAATATTATTAGGAGATAAAATTAACCAATTTAACTCACTTTTACCACATGAGCTCAGAGGTAAAATTAAAAGTAAAAAAAATAAATTTCTCACTTTTAAAATTATAAAGAATTAAAAAATAATTACTAATTGATTATAAGCTTTTTAGATTATATTTGGCTAGCAAACGGGTAAAGAAGCCCGAGGATTTTTTCTTTTTGATCCAGTCGTTTACATAGCTATTCCATTTATCATCGCCTTTAGGAACCATCATGGCTAAAAAGGCTGGATTTTTTTCTCCATCAGGCACTATTGCTAATTGAGGATATTTTATTACTAACTTATTTGCCTCTGTAGAGCTTGTAATATTTCCATCAGCTCTCCCAGCTAAAACTTCCTGAAAATCTCTTGCAGGAGCCTCGATAGAGTTTAATTTTGATTTAGGAAAGAATTCTTTTGCTTTTTCTTCTTGAGATGTACCAAGTGTTGTTGCTATCGTTACATTTTTGTTATTAAGAGAATCCCAAGTAGGAAATTTTTTTAAATTTTCTTTAAGCACAAGTGGAACTGTTCCATATTTGTAATAAGTATCTGTAAATCCCGCTACCTCAGCTCTTTTAGGAGTCTTAGTTACACTTGTTGAAATATCGTACCTTGATGATGTTATACCTGAAACAATGGTTTTCCATTCTGCTGGAACAAATTCGATTTTTACACCCATATCTTTAGCTAATTCGTTCATAACATCAATATCAAAACCTTTATATTTATTTGTAGCTGGATCTTTGACGGTCATTGGATCCCAATCTCCAGTAGTTCCAACTTTTAATACTCCAGAAGATGTAATTTTGTCTAAATTTGATTCTGCGTTAAGAGAAAATGGTAAGATTATAAATAGTAATAGTGTAAAAATTTTCTTCATAACTATTAATAGCTAATTTATAAAAAAATTATGTCTATAATCTTGACGCACTGTCATTTATCCAAGAAAATAAATGTTGTGCAAATGAGCGCCTTACAAAAAGATTTACGTCACTTTCATTCTGATTATGAATAATTACGTCAATTTTAGCTAGGATTGTCTGTGTAACTGACCCCTTTTTTTTTCTAAATTCATTAAAATTGAATGGACAGCCACTTTCAAACAAATCGTATACTTTGTCACCCTTTAAATTTATTAATATAAATTGGTCTGAAACATCGGTTATAGCCCCAAGATTAAGTTTGGAGATATTTTTATAAAGTAATTTTTCAATTTCATATTCGTTTGTGTCATTTCTGACAGTTTTATTAGAATAAATCATCCATTCATCGGGGCTTAACCATAAAGCTGTTAAATCTTCTCCTTGTGAAGAGGTATTAGGTTTTGTAGGCAAAAGCATATTCAAAGATTTTCCAGCAGCTGAAAAAAATTCTCTCTTTTTCCCTCTTATGATTAACTTGATTGTAGGTTGTACCTCTCTCATTTGAAGATCTTGATATGATTTTTCATCAGATAAAGCTCGATTATAATTAAGCATTTAATCTTTTATTCTCCTTATCTAAAAAAACAGGATCTGTGATTGTTACATTAATTTTTTTGTTTTCCATTGGAATTATTAATTTTTGTCCGAGCATATTTTTACCACCTTTTACAACTCCAAGAGCTATGGATTTTTTTAAGTTAGGGCTGAAATAGCTTGAAGTAACATGACCTAACATTTCAATTGGTGATTTGTTTATATCAGCAACTATCTGTGCACCTTCTTCTAAAATTTCGTTTGGGTTATCAGTTAATAAACCAACTAATTGTTTTCTATCCCCCCTAATTGTATCAGATCTGTACAATGACCTTTTACCAATAAAATCATATTTCTTTTTACTTACTATCCAATCCATTTGTAAATCAATAGGAGTTATTGTACCGTCAGTGTCTTGACCAATAATTATGAAACCTTTTTCTGCCCTCAGCAAATGCATAGTTTCAGTTCCATAAGGTGTAATATTGTAATTTTTTCCAACCTCCATACATTTTTCCCAAACAGATTTTCCAAAATTAGCCTGAACATTGATTTCATAGCTTTGTTCACCGGTAAAACTTATTCTCATTATTCTACAATGTATTTTTCCTATCTTTGTTTTCTTAAACGACATGTGTGGAAAATTTTTATCTGAGAGATCGAGACCAGGAAATATCCCGGAAATAATTTTTTTACTATTAGGCCCGCAAACACTTATAGTTGCAAAGTGATCTGTTACCGAAGTTAAATATACATCGAGCTCAGGCCATTCTGTTTGTAAGTAATCTTCTAACTTTCCTAAAACATTTGCAGCCCCTCCGGTGGTAGTTGTCATTAAATAGTGATTTTCACCTAAACGTGTAGTGACACCATCATCATAAACCATACCATCTTCATTAAGCATTAAACCATATCTACATTTACCAATTTGAAGTTTCGACCAGGCATTCGTATAAACACGGTTGAGAAATTCTGATGCGTCAGTACCTTGAATATCAATTTTACCAAGGGTTGATGCATCTAATATTCCAGCACTTTCTCTAGCAGCCTTACTTTCTCTTTGAACCGCTTGAAACATATTCTCATTATTTTTAGGATAATACCAAGCTCTTTTCCATTGACCCACATTTTCAAATTTTGCACTGTTTTTTACATGCCATTCGTGAATTGGTGTTTTTCTATAAGCATCAAAATATTCACCAACATTTCTTCCCACAATTGTTCCAAAAGTGAGTGGGGTATATGGAGGTCTAAAAGTTGTTGTTCCAAGCTCACCCATTTTAACCTCTGAGGTTTCAGCAATTATACCCAAAGCATGCATATTACCTAATTTACCTTGATCTGTTCCCATTCCAGTCGTGGTATATCTTTTTACATGTTCAATTGATTTAAAACCCTCTCTTAAGGCTAATTTAATATCTTTGGCAGTAGCATCATTTTGATAATCGACAAATGATTTTGTTTTTCCCAAAACTTTATCAGAGGGAAGAAGCCATATATTTCGTTTAAAATTGTTGTATGAGGATAAAACATCGAAATTTTCATACACATTATCTTTATCTTTAATATTGAGAAAATCTTTTAAAGATTTAGGAACATTCATCAAAATAGAATTTAGAGTTAAATCGCCATTACATGCACCTACACTTATTTGATCTGAAGGGTAAACATTAGGGATAAAAACTTGGTCTTCGTCTCTAAATTTAAGCTTTCCTCCTGATTGAGTAAATAAATGAACAGCTGGTGTCCATCCACCTGAAATACCAAGACAATCGCATAATAAATCAATTTTTGAGCCTATAACATTCTGCCCATCTTTTGAAAGTTGCATAATAGAAATCTTATTAATTCTTCTATATCCATAAGTATTTATAATTGTGTGACCTTTAAAAATTTTAACATTATTCTTTTCTACCTCATAAATTAATTTTGAATCAACTTCTTCCCTATTGTCTACAATAGCTTCTACATTTATTCCTTTTTGAATTAAACTAATAGCTGTTTCATAAGCGCTGTCATTATTTGTGAAAAGAATATTTTTTTCACCACAAGCGACACCAAATAAATCAGCATATTTTTTAATAGCTGAGGAAAGAAGAATTCCTGGACGATCATTGTTGTTGAAAATAAGTGGTCTTTCAATAGATCCAGTGGCTGTAATAACTTTTTTTGCTCTTATTTTGAGCAATTTATGTCTTGTTTTATTTTTTCTTCTTTCAATCGGTAAATAATCAGTAAGATTTTCTCTTGCTAATAAATAATTGTACCCATGATAAGCTGCAACACTTGTTCTAGTTTTAATTTCTAAATTTTCAATTTTTTTTATTTCGTTAATTTCTTTCTCCAACCATGAACCTGAATTTTGATTATTAATTTTAAAATATTCTGAGTTTTGATATATGGTAGATCCTCCAAGATAAGGTTTTTCATCGACAAGAAGTGTTTTAAAGCCGTTTTTAGCAGCTGTTTTAGCTGATATTATTCCTGAAATACCTGCACCGATAACTAAAACATCACAATGTATATATCTGTGTTCATAAATATCTGGATCAGGCTTAGTTGGTGATTTACCCAATCCTGCAGACTTACGAATAAAGTACTCGTATTTTTCCCAAAAACTAGCTGGCCACATAAATGTTTTATAATAAAAACCAGCTGGCAGAAGAGGGGATAAAAAATTATTTATTCCTCCGATATCAAAATTTACACTTGGCCAACAATTTTGACTAGACGCCTCTAAACCTTCATATATTTCAACTTCTGTAGCTCTAACATTTGGTTCAGTCCAAGGAGAAATTTTGTGAAGTTGCACAATAGCATTTGGCTCTTCTGATCCAGCAGTCATAATTCCACGAGGCCTATGATATTTAAAACTTCTTCCAACAAGATGAATATCATTTGCTAGTAGTGCTGAAGCCAACGTATCACCTTTAAAACCGTAATACAATTTCCCATTAAATTTAAAAGAAATTTTGTAAGTTTCATCAATATGCTTGCTTCTTTTAACTCTTAGTTTTTTTTTCATATTTTTTAAATTGGTGGTTTTTCTCCCATCTTATATACAGCCTTTATTTCATCATTAGAAGTGTCTCTCACTATATTAAACCATTTCCTACATCCATGAATATGATTCCATCTTTCATACTGAACACCTTTAATATTCTTTCTCATAAATAAATACTCTGCCCACTCATCGTCACTTAATTCTGTTGGTTGTTTAGGTCTTACTATATGAGCCTCACCACCAGCTTTAAATTCACTCTGTTCTCTCTCTCCACAAAAAGGACAATTAATTAGAAACATCAGTGTGCTACTGCTGCAGCACCATGCTCATCCACCAGATCACCACTTACAAATCTATTTAAATTAAAAGCAGCGTTAAGTTTATGAGGTTCATCATTAGCTATTGTATGTGCAAACAAATCTCCAGATCCAGGTGTTGCTTTAAAACCACCAGTTCCCCAACCACAATTAAAATATAAGCCTTTCACAGAGGTTTTACTAATTATTGGACTTGCATCAGGGCAAATGTCTACAATTCCTCCCCATTGTCTTAACATTCTCATTCTACTAAATATCGGGTATAATTCTAAAATTGCATTTAAAGTTCCCTCTACTATGTCGTGACTACCTTTTTGAGAATAAGATATGTAATCATCTGTACCAGCACCAATAACTAACTCACCTTTATCTGATTGGCTTACGTAAGCGTGGACTGCATTAGACATTACAACAGTATCAATTATAGGTTTAACTGGTTCAGACACAAGCGCCTGTAATGGTTTACTTTCCAGAGGTAATTTTAGACCTGCCATTTGAGCAATTACACTAGAGTGACCAGCAGCAACAACACCAATTTTTTTTGTTTTTATAAATCCTTTTGTTGTCTCTACACCTTCAACTTCATCACCATTTCTCTTAATTCCTTTCACTTCACAATTTTGAATAATATCAACACCCATTTTATCCGCACCTCTTGCATATCCCCATGCAACAGCGTCATGTCGTGCTGTGCCAGCCCGTTTTTGTAAAGTTCCCCCTAAAACAGGATATCTTATATTTGGAGAGGTATTTATTATAGGACAAAATTTTTTGACTTGTTCTGTGTTTAAATAAACTGCATCAATACCATTAAGCCTATTTGCGTGTGTTCTTCTTTTTAAGTCCCTAACATCTTGAAGATTATGAGCAAGATTCATAACTCCTCTTTGACTAAACATAACATTATAATTCAGTTCTTGAGATAATCCTTCCCATATCTTGAGAGCATGATCATAAAGCCCAGCACTTGCATCCCATAAATAATTTGATCTAATAATAGTAGTGTTTCTTCCTGTATTACCACCACCTATCCATCCTTTTTCAACGACAGCAATTTTTTTTATGTCATGTTTTTTTGCTAAATAGTAAGCAGTAGCTAGCCCATGACCTCCACCACCGATAATTATAACATCATACTCTTTTTTTGGGTCTGGGTCTCTCCATGCTCTCTGCCAATTTTCGTGATAGGTTAGAGCGTTTTTAAAAAGAGAAAAAATGGAATATTTATTTGTCATAAGTCTTAAGAGATAAAATTTATACTTTTAACATTTACATATATATAATATTTTTATTTTTTTGCTTCAAGATAAATAGTCTGAAAAGCTCTATCTTTTAAATCTTTTACTAAGTCTTCATTTTCACCTTCTCCAAATTGACACACTTTTGCGGACGAAAAACCAGCATTTAATAATTCTCTTTTCAAAGTTTCTTTGTCCCAAACATTAAGATGTCCATAGTTATTAGTTAAATCTCTCATGGCATCACATCCATTTTCGAAACTTGAAAAATAATCATCTTTTTTTTTTTCATTATAATTTTCAATAAATAAATCAAGACCTGGAACTGTACACCTAAATATTGCAGTTTTTTTTAAAACCCTACATATTTCTGACAGCAAAAATTTTGCGTCTTTAAAATACAGATGTTCCAAAGTATGTTCACTAAAAGCACCCTCGTAAACATTATCTTCAAATGGAAGTTTGTACCTAAAATCATGTGAGATATAATTTTTTTTTTTCCAAAAAGAAAAACTAGAGTTATAAAAATCAAGATTATCAAAATTATTAAATTTATGATAACCACACCCAATGTGAATATATTTATTTTTAGCTTTAATAATTTTAGGAGAAAGAAATCTTTTAATCTTGGCAATTAATGCCATTTGAAGAGATCTTCTTAGGTTTACTCTGAAATTATCTTTATCATCAAAAACGTACATACTTTTTTTTAAAAAATTGGTATATTATACTAAATTAATATTCAAATATAAGTTGATTTATTTTGAATCATAACAGATATATTAATTATAAATTAGCTTAGGAAGAGTGGGTGAGAGGTTTAAACCAGTCGTTTGCTAAATGACCGTGCGAGGAAACTTGTACCGAGGGTTCGAATCCCTCCTCTTCCGCCATTCTCAAAATAAAGGATTATCTTTAAAAAAATCTTTCATTGTGATTGGTTTTTGTTCTAAGATGAACCTGTAGACATTATAGTTTTCCAGCACTCTTTGAACGTAGTTTCTAGTTTCTTTAAATTTAATTAGCTCAATCCAATCGATATAATTGGTTTGTCCTTTTTGTGGATTTTTATTGATTCTTTTCCAATATCTAACCCTTTTTGGCCCAGCGTTGTAAGCTGCAACTGCGTAAGGGTATGCTCCATCATATTCTAGAATTAAACCAGCAATGTAATGTGAACCCAAATTAATATTATATTCTGGATCAGTTGTGAGTCTCGATTTAGAATATGGTAGCTTAGCCTGTTTAGCAACTAATTTAGCTGTATAAGGCATTAATTGCATTAAACCTTTGGCTCCAGCGTGACTGTTTGCTTTCAGATCGAACTCACTTTCCTGCCTTATGATAGATAAAATAAAAGCAGCTTCTGGAATTTTTCTTCCATTTATATATTTTGGAGTACTTATTATTGGATAATTAAATTTATTATGAAATCTTTTTTCATAAGAAGCTATTTTAGAAATTTGTATGGCAAAATCAAAACGATCAATATTTGTAGCCAGTTCAGCAGCTAAAACTTCACTTCCACTATCAATATTATCATTAGCAAGATGCCTGAGCATATGTTTTGCATACTTATCCTCGTCTAACTCATCTAATAAATAAATTAGTTTAACGATTTCTTTCTTAAAAAAGTAATCACGATACTTCTTATTTACCTCAAAATCTTTGGAGAGCTCAAATTTTCCATTTGGATTTATTTCCATAAAAGCCAATTGACCATAATAAGTAGTTAGATAATTAGAAGCTTCAGTAAACCATTTATTTGATAATTCTTTATATCCTAAGACCTTATAAGTTTTCCCAAGCCAATATGCTCCTCTTGCAACACTTATAGGATACCCGACATTATTATAAAAATTTTCAAAATGATCTTTTGCTAACAAAGGATCATTCAAAAAGCTCAAGGCAATCCATCCGCTCATCCATTCGGCTGCTGCAAATTCTGGACCCTCAGATAATGAATGATTACTGCTAATTTTATATGCTAACTCGTACTTTTTTTTATAAATCAAAGATCTTGATATAATTTCTCTTTCAATCCACCACTTGTCTGGTCTAACCAAGTAATCTTCTGTATTTTTAATTTTTAATAAAATTTCAACAGAACTATCAACTCGTCCTCTTTTTCTTCTCCATTTTAATCTATCGTAATTTAAACCAGCATCATTTTTAAATTTAGTTGGCACTTTTGATATTGCATTATCGACACCATATGATCTGCTCATCAATAATTGTCTTGCATTATATAAAAGTTCATATTCTTTAGGTAAATATCTTAATAATCGTTTCAAATCCCAATACTTATTATTCCATGCTAGATAATCAGCTCTCTTTATATAATCATTCGCATTAAGATATTTCTTAAATTTTTTTCTATAGAATCTTAGTTCGGACTTGGTTAATTCTGCTGTAATCCATCCCTCTTTAACCAGTTTCAAACCTTTTTCCTTTTCACCAGTTAAGATATAGCTTTCTCCAAGTATCATTTTTCCAAATCCACTTAATGGCTCAGAAGAGCCATACCAATTAATAATTTTTTTTGGAGAAACTTTATCTGTTGAAAGCTTATGTTCAGCTAAATATTTTACTCTACCAATTCTTGGGTAATCCTCATTTTTATCGATAAAAGTTCTATAATCGAAATATGATGCTTGATTACCCTTTGTAAGAAGGTGTCTCCATTGTATAAAATTATAAATAGATTTATCTTTAGCTTTTTTTGCAGTTTTTAAAGCCGCTGTCCATTTTGCTTTTTTCATTTCCGCAATAGCTTTATTTGCTAAGCTAAAATCTTTTTTATTATAGTATTTTGATATTTTAATATTTTTAGGTTTTTCAGATCCTGCTATAAGAGGCTTTTTCTTAGGGAGTATAAAGTTGATTTTTATACCCTGTTTTGCAATATCTTCTTTGTCAATTTCTTTTTTTTTAGTTTTTTTAATTGGTTTCGGTAACGGCTTAAGCACATCTATTAACAATTTTTTCTCAGTTTCCTCTGTGGTTTGAGATGGCTTAATTAGAGGAATTATGTCGGATATAGCTATATTAGTTAGACAGACGAGAGGAAACAAAACTATTAAAAATAGTATTTTTTTTAACATAATCTTTAGTATATGTATCTACAATCTATGTTATAAGTATTTATGTTTAAAGGTTCAAATGTTGCTTTAGTCACTCCTTTTAAAAACGGTAAACTTGATGATGCTAGTTATATCAAGTTAATTCATTTTCACATTAAAAATGGAACAAATGGTTTAGTTCCAGCTGGAACAACAGGAGAATCACCGACATTAAGCCATGAAGAGCACGAAAGAGTTATAGAATTGTGTGTTAAAGAGAGTGATGGCAAATTACCTGTAATTGCAGGCACAGGATCAAATTCTACTGAGGAGGCTATATCTCTTACTTCTCATGCAGAAAGAATTGGAGCTAACGGTGCTTTAATAGTTACACCTTATTATAATAAGCCAACCCAAGAGGGACTTTATCAACATTATAAAGCAATAAATGATAAATGTGGCATTCCAATTATTATTTATAATATTCCAGGAAGATCGGTAATAGATATGTCAGTCGACACTATGGCAAGATTATTTGAGCTTAAAAATATAGTTGGTGTCAAGGATGCAACGGGAGACTTAAATAGAGTAAACGAAACTTTAAAAAAATTAGGTAAAGATTTTATTCAACTTACCGGAAATGATGATAATGCTTTGGAATTTAATTTAAGAGGAGGGGTAGGCTCAATAAGTGTTACTGCCAACATTGCTCCAAAGTATTGTTCAGAATTTCAAAAGTTTTCAATTTTAACTGATGAAAAATCTAAACTCGAAGCAGAAAAAATTGATAAAATTTTACAACCAGTTCATCATTCGATGTTTATAGAAAGCAATCCTAGTCCTGTTAAATATGCAGCAAAACTATTAGGTTTATGTGATGATGAGGTTAGACTTCCTATGGTAAAAGTTACAGAGGCTACAAAAAAAATAGTTGAGGGTGCCTTAAAGTCTGCAAAATTGATTTAATGCGTAAAAAAACCAATGTTGGTTCAAAAATAATTTGCCTTAATCGTAAAGCAAGCTTTAACTATTTTTTTGAAGATCTTTTAGAAGCAGGAATTGTTCTTAAAGGATCAGAAATAAAATCAATCAGAAATGGTAAAGTAAATATTGCAGACTCTTATGCTGTAGAAAAAAATGGTGAAATAGTTTTGATAAATTCGCATATAGCATCTTACAAACAAGCAAGTTACTCAAATCATGGTCCCTTGGATGAGAGAAAGTTGTTATTGAATAAAAGAGAAATTAATAAACTAATTGGAAAAACACAGAGAGAGGGTTTTACTTTGGTTCCCACTAAGATGTATTTCAAAAAGGGCAAAGCCAAAATTGAGCTCGCTGTTGCAAAAGGTAAAAAACAGTTTGATAAGAGAAGTGTTAAAAAAGATAGAGATTGGAGTCGAACTAAAGCAAGATATATTAGAAAGTCGAGCTGAATGATTTACTTGGGTATTGGATCAAATTTAGGTGATAGAAGAAAGAATATTGAAATAGCAAAATTTGAAATTGCTCAAAATGGAGTAAATATAATCAATTGCTCAAATTTTTACGAAAGCTTGTCTTGGCCTAACATTAACTATCCTAAATTTTTGAATATTGTATTAAGAGTAGATACCAATCTAACACCACTTGAGTTAATTAAGATTTGTAAGAATATTGAAAAATCCCTTGGTAGAAAAGAGAGTACTAGAAATGCTCCAAGAGTATGTGACATTGACATACTAGACTATAAAAAGAAGCAAATTAATAATAAAATTATTTTACCTCATCCTAGGTTACATCAAAGAAATTTCGTTCTTTTACCTTTATTTGAATTAGATAAGTCATGGATACATCCAGTTTCTAAATATCATATAAAAAAATTAATATTTTATTTACCAAATAGAGACATAAGATCTATTAAACAAATTTAATTTAGTGTTATAATAAGTAATGTTAAATTCTGAAGAATTAATAAATAAAGTAAAAATTTATAATAAATTTCTAAATCCTGAAAAATTGAATAAAGCCTATGATTTTGCTATAAAAGCTCACAGTAATCAAAAAAGAGCATCTGGTGATCCTTACTCAGTACATCCAATTGAAGTTGCAAATATTCTTACAGATCTAAAATTAGATAGCGCAACAATCACTACTGGATTACTTCATGACACTATTGAAGACACTTATGCTACATATGAGACGATAAAAGGAGAATTTGGAAATGAAGTTGCTGACTTAGTAGATGGAGTTACGAAAATATCTGTTTTAGAAAATAAAGCTTCATCAAATTCAAAAGCTGAAAATTTTAGAAAATTAATTTTAGCCACATCAAAAGATATAAGAGTTCTACTTGTAAAAATTGCTGACAGATTACACAATATGAGAACTATCAAGGCGATAACTAAAGAGGATAAAAGAAAAAGAATAGCTCAAGAAACTATGGAGATTTATGCACCTCTTGCAGATAGAATGGGTATGCACAGGATTAGAGATGAGTTAGAGGATCTCTCTTTTGAAATTTTGAATAATCAAGCACGATCATTAATTCAAAAAAGACTTGATGAAATTAAATTAGATAAAAAAGATATTTTTAAATCTTTATCTGTAGAGCTAAAAGATTTACTAAGTCAAAATAATATAAAGTCAGATATATTTGGTCGTGAAAAAACTCCTTTTTCTATTTGGAGGAAGGTACAAAAAAAAAGAGTTTCTTTAGAGCAAATTACTGACATTATAGGCTTTAGAATTATTCTAGATAATATAGACGAGTGTTATAAAACACTTGGTGTTTTACATAAAGAGTACAATTGTATCCCAGGAAAATTTAAAGATTATATTTCATTTGCTAAAATCAATGGTTATAAATCAATTCATACATCTGTAATTGGCTCAAATAAAAAACCAATAGAAATTCAAATAAGAACAAAAGAAATGCATGAGTTTGCTGAAAGAGGTATAGCTTCTCATTGGCAGTATAAATCGTCTGAAAAATTCAATTCGTTAACTTGGAAAGAATATGACTGGTTAAAGGATTTAGTCGAAATAATAGAAAAAAATGAAAATCCTGAACACTCTTATGAGTATACTAAACTTCAAATGTTCCAAGAAAATGTATTCTGTTTTACACCTAAAGGATCTGTAATTAAACTTCCAAAAAACGCAACCCCAATCGATTTTGCCTACGCTGTTCATACAAAAATTGGCGATACCGCAATAGGCTGTGAAATTAATGGTAATAAGAGTGAATTACAATCAATTTTAAGAAATGGAGATAGGGTAAACATTATTACCTCTAAAAAACAATCACCTTCCTTACATTGGATACCAATAACTAAAACAGGAAAAGCAAGAGCAGCAATAAGAAGATATTGGCATGATAGAGGAGAAAAAAAGGAAGAAAGAATTAAAAAATATAATACCACTTTATGGATTTCATTACCTGATAAGCCAGGACAATTAGGCAATGTAAGTTCTCTTATAGGCGAACATAAACTGAATATTTCGAATTTAGAGATGGTCGGCAAAAACCCTAATTACATCAATTTTAAGTTTCAATTGATTATAAGAGATCTTAAAAACTTTACTAATTTTATTGCAGAGCTTAAACAAAAGAGTATAAAATTTAAGATAATTAGACACGAAGATAAAAGAAATGCTTTCACCCAAAAAATCCTTAAATATTTTAAAAAAAACTAATGCATTATTAGAAGGTCATTTTGTTTTATCCTCCGGCTTACATTCTGCAAAATATATACAATGCGCCAAACTGTTAAGTTTTCCTCATTTATCCAATAAAATTTGCAAGTCATTTGCTAACAAAATTAAAAAAAATTTTAAAAAGATAGATCTCATTCTAGCTCCAGCCATGGGTGGAATAATTATTGGCTATGAAGTTGGAAGAATTTTAAAAAAAGAGACAATTTTTTGTGAGCGTGTAAGTGGAAAATTTAAATTAAGAAGAGGTTTTACAATTAACAAAGGATCAAAAGTTTTGATTATTGAGGATGTTATCACGACCGGTAAGTCTAGTATGGAATGTGTTAAATTAATAAAAAAAAATAAAGCAAAATTAGTTGGTTTTGCATCATTAATTGATAGATCTACAAAAAAAAGTTTAAAAATAAAAAAAAAGATCATCTCACATCTTAAGATTGATGTGCCAACTTTTAAGCAAAATGAATTACCTGATTATTTGAAAAAAGTGCCAATAACAACACCTGGAAGTAGATTTATAAAGTGAAAAGGCTAGGCGTAAATATAGATCATGTTGCCACTTTAAGAAATGCACGTGGGGAATTACATCCTGATCCTGTTTATGCTGCAAAATATGTGAGTAAAGCAGGCGCTGACTCTATTACAATTCACTTGAGAGAAGATAGACGGCATATAAAAGATTTAGATGCACAAAAAATATGTTCCATTAAAAAGCTCTTAGTAAATTTGGAAATTTCTACTAATAGCGAGATTGTTAAGAAAGCGCTAAAGATTAAACCTGATTTTATATGTATTGTTCCAGAAAATAGAAAAGAAATTACCACAGAGGGTGGATTAGATCTCAAAAAAAATAAAACAAATATCAAAAAAATTATCTCAAAATTTAAAAGTAAAAATATCAGAACAAGTTTATTTATTAATCCTGTTTTATCTGATATCGAAATTTCTAAAGAGCTTAAAACTGACTGTGTTGAAATTCATACAGGAAAATTAGCAAACTTAGTTAAAGCTAAAAAAAACCACTCTTATGAATTAAAAAGAATTATTCAAAGTTCAAAGCTTGCCCACAAATTAGGTATAGAAGTCCATGCCGGCCATGGATTGGATTATAAAACTACGAAACTTTTAGTGAAAGTTGATGAAATTAAAGAATTCAATATTGGCCATTATTTAATAGGTGAGTCAATTTTTTATGGTTTACCAAAAGTGATAAAAAATTTTAAAAAAATTTTAAAAAGTTGAGACTTAAAATGAGAATATTGGGTATTGGTGTTGATATTATACAAAATAAAAGGATTAAATCTTTAATAAAAAATAAAAATTTTATTACGAGAACATTTAGTCCTAAAGAAATTAAATTTTCTCAAAAATATTCAAATAAAACTAATTATTTTTCAAAGCGTTTTGCAGCAAAAGAATCATTAGCGAAATCTCTTGGTAGTGGCTTTAGAGATAATCTAAATTTCAAAGATATAGAAATTTTAAATGATAAAAAGGGAAAACCCTTTTTTTCAAAATCTAGAAAGATTGATGTTATTGTAAACAAAAAATTCAAAGTAAAAAAATATGATTTGTTTCTTTCAATTTCTGATGAAAAAGATTATTCAATAGCATTTACGACTTTGCAGACTAAATAATGTTTAATAAAGAAAGTATTATAGATAATATTAAAACCTTATTTTATGCGCTAATCATAGCCATAATAATAAGATCACTAATAATTCAGCCTTTTTACATTCCTTCCTCATCAATGGAACCAACATTATTAGTTGGGGATAGATTATTTGTTACTAAATATTCTTATGGTTATAGTAAACATTCATTTCCTTTTAGCCCACCGATTTTTAAAGATAGAATTATTTTCAGTAGTCCTAAAAGAGGGGATGTGGTTGTATTCAAAACACCCGCAGATAATAGAACAGATTACATAAAACGACTAATTGGATTACCAGGTGATAGAATTCAATTTTTAGACTCAAATTTATTTTTAAATAATAATGAGATTTTTAAATCAAGAATTTCAAAAAAAGATATTATTTACTGCGGAAATAAAAAGATTGATGTATTTACATTTGAAGAAAAGTTACCAAACAATAAAGTGCACAAAACTGTTTACTTAAAAAACTTTGGTTATCAAAATTCAGATATTTTTGAAGTGCCTGAAGATTTTTATTTTTTTTTAGGTGATAATAGAGACTGCTCAAAAGACAGTAGATTTTTATCAAGTGTTGGTTATGTTCATAAAGATAATCTTGTTGGTAAAGCAAGGTTTATTTTTTTTTCATCTGATAAATCAAAAGGTAATTTATTTTTCTTTTGGAAATGGAAAGACTCTATCCGGTTTGATAGATTCTTTAAAAAGATAAATTAATGCAAAAAAATTTTCAATTATTTCAAAAAAAATTAAAGATTAAATTTAAAAATCCTAAATTGTTAGTACAAGCATTAACTCATAAAAGTTATGAGCCAATAAACAATAATGAAAAAATCGAATTTCTTGGCGATAGAGTTTTAGGCTTAGTAATAGCAAAAAAATTATTAGAAATTTATCCCGATGAAAAAGAGGGGATTTTGGATAAAAAGTTCGCTTCTTTAGTAAATAAAAAAACCTGCCTTCTCATTGCGAAAAAGCTAGGTATTGAAAAATTTATATTAATTTTAAGTTCGACTAAAAGTAAATCAAATATTGAAGATAAAGTTCTATCTGATGCTTGTGAAGCTATAATTGGTGCAATTTACTTAGACAAAGGATTTAATGTTGCTGAAAATTTCATTTTACGTTTATGGAAAGATGAAATTGATAAAAGTGTCATAACTATAATTGATGCAAAAACAAAGTTACAAGAGTACTCACTGAAAAATTTCAAAAAGTTACCAATCTATAGATTAATTTCTAACACGGGTCCTAGACACAAGCCTGTTATCAAAGTAAGTGTCAAATTATCAGATGGTAAAATTTACCATGGTGAAGGAAAATCTAAAAAAAATGCGGAGCAAAAAGCCGCAACATTATGTTTAGATAATTTGGGATAACGATGAATTGGGACGATACAGGTTTTTTACTTTCAAAAAACAAATATAGTGAAAACTCTTTGATAGCAGAGGTATTTACAAAAGAACATGGTAAGATTTCAGGTATTCTCTTTGGTGGAACATCTAAAAAAATTAAAAGCTATCTACAAATTGGGAACAAATTATACACAAACTATAATGCAAAAAACGATAATAAAGTAGGATATTTTAAATTTGAGATAATTAAAGCTGAAACACCATTTTTTTTTGATAATAAAAAAAAGTTGTCTTGCTTAACGTCAGCCCTACAATTGGTAAGAATATTAAATCCAGAGGCACAACCAAATCTAAAAATTTTTGAATTAATTGAGAATTTTTTTATAATTTTAAAAGGTGACGAGTGGATTAAAAATTATATTTTGTGGGAATTAAAATTATTTAGTTTATTAGGTTATAATCTTGAATTAGAAAAAATTGTCACCAAAATAGTAAAAGATGAAAATATTTTTTATAAATTAAAATCTCAATCTGAAGACAGAACTATACCTAATTTTCTTATTGAGAATGATTTTTCAGCAAATGATGAGGACCTGATCCAAGGAATTAAGTTAGTTAGTGATTTTCTTGAAAAATCTATATTGAAGCCTAATAATTTAAATCAGCCCTTAAGCAGATCACAATTTTTAAGTAATTTGGAATAATTATTTTAAAATTTTATCTAATCTGTCAGCATAATAGCTAACTATTGCATTAGCTCCAGCTCTTTTGAATCCAATTAAACTTTCAATGATTACATTATTATCAACCAGGCCCTTTTCTACAGCGTTAGCTAATAAACTGTATTCTCCTGATACTTGATAGGCCATGACTGGGATTTTAAAGTTATCTTTAATTAATTTAATAATATCTAAATATGGCAGACCTGGTTTAACCATAACCATATCAGCTCCCTCTTTAATATCTAATGCGACTTCTCTTAGAGCTTCATCACTATTTTTAAAATCCATTTGATAATTTTTTTTATCACTCTTGAGAAGTCCCTTAGATCCAACAGCATCTCTAAAGGGGCCATAAAAACTTGAGGCATACTTAACAGCATAAGAAAGAATTTGAGTCATCTTATATCCATTTTTATCAAGTGTTTTTCTGATTTCGCCAATTCTACCATCCATCATATCTGAAGGAGCAAGAACATCACATCCCATCTGTGCTTGAAGCAGTGACTGATTAATTAAAATACTTACTGTTTCATCATTTAGGACATATCCAGATTTTAACAAACCATCATGACCATGAGATGTGTAAGGGTCTAATGCAACATCTGTCATTATACCGATTTGATTTTTATATTTTTTTTTTATTAATTGGATTGCTTTACAAACTAAATTGTCTTCATTTAAAGCTTCAGTGCCCAGATTATTCTTTTTTCTTTTATCTGTATATGGAAATAAAGCAACCATAGGTAGTTGATTTTTTATTGCTTTATCAACGAGACCAGAAAGTTTGTCTAAAGTGTAACGATATACACTTGGCATTGATTTGATTGGTTGCTTTTTGTTTTTGCCATCTATTAAAAATATTGGCAAGATAAAATCACTTGGACTTAAATTATTTTCTTCAATTAGTCTTCTAGACCAATCATTTTTACGACTACGTCTTAGTCTTAAACCTGGATATTTACCTGTTATCATGTTCAAATATATTTAAAAAATGCGACAAATGTAATATACAAATATATCTTAAAAAGGATATTAAACAATTAAATGGACTTAAATTTTAACGATTTTGAAAAACAAGATATTAAGTTTGATATTGATAAGCTTAAAGAAGCTTATCAGGAAATATTGAAAATAAAAGGATTTGAGGGAGTTGCTGGTGTTTCTAATTTTGGTGCAATATCATTAACTCAGATACCTGGAGATCCAGACTCTATCAAAGGACATAAAGCTCGTGGTATTTTTTGGACCAAACCAAACGGCTCTGGCAAAGAAGTAGTAAGAGATGAAATGATAAATGAAGAAGCTTACTCAGAATTTATAGATGAATATAAGGAAACGTACTTTAAAGAAGTTTTTGATGCTCTTTCTTCAAAATATAAACTTGGAAGAGTTAGAATTTTATTAAAAGAACCAAGATCTACTTTAAGCTGGCATAGAGATCCAGAACCAAGACTTCACATTCCAATAATTACTAATCCTGGGTCAATCATGGTTATAGATAACGTTGCAAAACATCTGCCTGCAGATGGTTCTGTATGGATTACTAATAACACGAAATATCATAATGCCTTTAATGGTGGTGAGGAAAATAGGATCCATTTAGTGGCATGCGTTTTAAATCATAAATTTAATTAATTTGAAAAAAATTTTTATCTCATCAGATCATGCTGGATTCAAACTGAAAGAAACTATTAAAATATATTTAGAAAGAAAAAAATATAAATATTTCGATTTAGGTCCAGAGAACGATAATAGTGTAGACTACCCAGACTTTGCCCATAAAGTAGCAAAAAAAGTAAAGTTGAACAAAAATAATGTCGGTATATTAGTATGTGGATCTGGTACAGGTATGAATATTGCAGCAAATAAGCACAAAAATGTGCGCGCAGCGCAATGTTTTAATTTAAAATCAACCAAATTATCAAGATTGCATAATGATGCAAACATCATTACATTAGGCTCTAGACTATTAAATAAAAAAAATGCTTTAAACTTTGTTAATGTGTTTTTAAACACTAAATTTGAAGGTGGGAGGCATTTAAAAAGAGTAAAAAAAATATAGGTTATTATGTCAAGTGAAAAAAAATATTTAAATTCAGATTATCAAAACTTTTTTGAAAAAAGTTTATCTGAAGCGGATCCAGATTTATTTAAAGCAATTAATGATGAGCTAATTAGACAACAAAATCATATAGAACTTATTGCCTCAGAAAATATTGTTTCACAGGCAGTGTTAGAGGCTCAGGGGTCTGTTTTAACAAACAAATATGCTGAAGGCTACCCTGGTAAAAGATATTATAATGGATGTGAACATGTTGATGTAGCTGAAAAATTAGCTTTAGAAAGAATTAAAAAACTTTTTAATTGTAAATATGCAAACGTTCAACCTCACTCAGGAGCTCAAGCTAATGGTGCAGTTTTTTTAGCTTTATTAAAACCTCATGATACATTTATGGGAATGAGTTTAAATTCTGGCGGACATATCACTCATGGATTAAAAATTTCTATGTCAGGTAAATGGTTTAATGCTGTGAGCTACGATGTAGATAAAAAATCTGAGCTTATTGATTATGATAATGTTGAAAAACTTGCCCTTGAGCATAAACCTAAATTAATTATTGCTGGAGGTAGTGCTTACTCAAGAGTTATAGATTTCAAAAGATTTAGAGAGATTGCAGATAAAGTTGGAGCATATTTTATGGTAGATATGGCTCACTTCTCAGGTTTAGTTGCAGGAAAAGGATATCCTAATCCATGTGATTATGCTCATGTTGTTACATCTACTACGCACAAAGTATTTAGAAGTGCAAGAGGTGGAATTATTTTGTCTAATGAAGAAGATTTAGGTAAAAAATTTGATACAGCCGTATTTCCAGGTTATCAAGGTGGTCCATTAATGCATGTTATTGCAGCAAAGGCCGCTGGTTTTTATGAAGCATTAAAACCTGATTTTCAAACTTATATAAAAAATGTTTTAGCTAATGCAAAAATGTTAGCAGAGACTTTAAAAAATAATGGTTTCAAAATTTATTCTGGTGGTACAGATACTCACTTAATGTTAGTTGATCTAAGACCATTTAATGTAAAAGGAAATTTAGCATCAGAAAGTTTATGTAGAGCTAATATTACATGTAATAAAAATGGTATACCATTTGATACTGAAAAACCAATGATCACTTCTGGAATTCGTTTGGGCTCTCAGGCAGCAACAACAAGAGGTTTTGGTTTAAAAGAATTTGAAAAAGTTGGAGAATTAATAACAAAAGTTATAAAAGGTCTATCAAAAAATCCCGAGGATAATAGTAAAGTTGAGGAAGAAGTGAGAAATGAAGTCATTGATTTGTGTTCGAATTTCCCGATTTACAAAAATCTCAATAAATGATCTGCCCATGCGAAAAGAAAGGTGAGACTTCTGTTGTAGATTCCCGACCAACTGAAGATGGTACAGCTATTCGTAGAAGAAGACTTTGTGCATGTGGTGCAAGATTTACAACATTTGAGAGAATTCAACACCGTGAGATAATGGTTGTTAAAAAAAATGGAAGAAAATCATCGTTTGATAGAGATAAACTTTCAAAATCTATTTACATTGCATTAAAGAAAAGACCGTTAGATACCGAAACAGTTGAAAAATTTATTAGTAAAATTTCAAGATCTTTAGAGGAATTAGGGCAAAATGAAATTTCAAGTAATACAATTGGTACTATGGTTATGGAGGGCTTGAAAGATCTTGATCCAGTTGCTTATGTGCGATTTGCATCAGTCTACAGAAATTTTAGAGAAGAAAAAGATTTTGTACAATTTGTGGACAAAATAGATGTCTTCAAAAAAAGATAAATTTACACTTAAAGATAAAAACTTTATGAAACTTGCTATAAATTTAGCAAGTGCTCGAAAAGGTTTAACTGGTGAAAACCCTTCTGTAGGTTGCTTGATAGTAAAAAATGACCAGATTATTTCTATTGGGCAAACAGGCTTAAACGGTAGACCTCATGCAGAGCATAATGCAATAAAAAATTCTGTTGAAAACGTAAAAGGCTCAAAAATGTATGTAACTTTAGAGCCTTGTAATCATTATGGAAAAACACCCCCATGTACTAATAGTATTATTAAAAGTGGTATTAGTGAAATTATTTATGGCATGGATGATATTGATAAAAAAGTTAAAGGAAAGAGTTTTAAAATTTTATCAAATAAGAAAATAAAAGTAAAAAAGGGACTTTTAAAAAATGAGGCAAAAAATTTATATGACTCATATATTGTTAATAGAAATAAAAAATTACCATTTGTAACTGCAAAGATTGCAATTTCTAAAAACAAGTTAATTTACAACAAAGGCACCAAAAGAATTACTCATGAAACCTCCGATAAATTAACCCATTATTTAAGGTATAAAAACGATTCTATTATGATTTCCTCCAAAACACTTAATATTGATAATCCCAAACTGAATTGTAGGCTTAAGGGATTTGAAAATTTTTCACCCAGAAGAATAATTTTAGACAAGAATTTAGAGATAAAATTAAATAGTTATATTTTTAAGTCTGCCAAAAAAGACAACACCATAATTTTTTATAACGCTCTAAATACCAAAAAAATAAAAATTTTAAAAAAAAAAGGAATAAAATTAATTAGATCTAAAATTGATAATAAGAAAATGTTTAACTTAAAAGCAGTTTTAAAAAAACTATATATTCTTGGTGTTAGGAATTTATTAGTAGAGGGCGGAGATAAAATAACAAAAAATCTTATTCAAAATAGATTAATTGATAAATTTTACCTGTTTAAAAGCCCTAAAAACTTGCTAATTAGTAAGGAGCATATGACATTTACATCTTTAGATACGTTGAATAGTAAATACAAAAACAAAACCAACATTAGCCCAAAACTAGCCAAAGATAATATTACCATCTATAAAAGATAAAATGTTTAACGGAATTATATTTAATAGAGGATTAATTACAGGCATATCCAAAAGAGCCAAAGGCATAAACATTTTTGTAAAGTCAGACCTCAAATTAAAAAGTAAAGATATAGGAGTTTCAGTTGCTTGCGATGGCGTATGTTTAACACTCATTACAATTAAAAATAAGATTATGGAATTTTATCTTTCAAATGAAACAGTCAAAAGATCAAAGTTTAAATTCTTAAAAAAAAACGATTTAATAAACTTAGAGCTTCCACTTAAATATGGACAAAAAATTTCAGGACATATATGCCAAGGTCATGTTGATACTACTGCTAAGGTTTTAAGTATAAAAAAAGTGGATAAATCCTATATCTTTGATTTTGAAATAAATCGTAGAGATAAAAAGGATATCATTGAAAAAGCTTCAATTTGTGTCAATGGTATTTCTCTAACTATATCAAAGGTTACTAAAAAAGGTTTCCAAATATGGGTAATCCCTCATACTTTCAAACTAACAAATCTATCTAAGGTTAAAAAAGGAAGTTTAGTTAATATTGAAATAGATATTCTCTCTAAATACGTTAAAAATTTTTTCAATGCCAAAAAGTAATTATTCATCAATAGAAACAATAATTAAGATTGCCAAAAAAGGTGGCATGTTCATTTTAGTTGATGATGAAAAAAGAGAAAATGAGGGTGATCTTGTTATATCTACTTCCGATACAAATTCAAAAAATATAAATTTCATGGCTAAATATGGCAGAGGTTTAATTTGTTTAGCCTTGGACAGCTTACAAGCTAAAAGATTAAATTTATCTTTGATGTCACCTGTTAATCAATCAAGAAATCAAACTGCTTTTACAATTTCGATTGAAGCAAAAAAAGGAATTACAACAGGAATATCTGCTAAAGATAGATCTAGAACAATAAAAATTGCTTCAAAAAAAAATGTCAGTAAAAAAGACATTGTTTCCCCAGGACATGTATTTCCTATTATTGCTAAAGATGGGGGAGTGTTAGTTAGGGCAGGTCATACTGAGGCTTCAGTAGATATTTCAAAAATAGCAAAAAAGAATAATTCAGCAGTCATTTGTGAAATAATGAATGAGGATGGGTCTATGGCTAAAGGCCAAGATCTTTTTGATTTTGCAGATAAACATAAACTGAAAATAGGAAAAATAGAGGATTTAATTTCTTATCGGTTAAAAAGAGAAAAGTTGGTAAGATTAAAAAAATCATCAGAAATTAAAGTAAAAAATCAAAAATATAAAATTAAGATTTATGAAAATCTATTAGATGGTTCCGAACACTTTGCCTTAGTAAAAGGAGCTATTAGAAAGGGTGTAGTTCCAAGAGTTCGAGTTATTTCCTCTAACATTGTTCATAATTATTTGATCAGTCAAAAATTACCTAATTCATTCAATAAAACACTTAATTATTTTAAAAAATTTAATAACTGTGTTTTAGTTTTTATTAAAGACACAAATCTAAAATCAGTTACTCAAACATTAAAAGATTATAAAAATAAAGGCTCTTATAAAAAAAGTAATGATAAACTTTTAAGAAACTATGGTATTGGTGCCCAAATTATTAAAGATCTTAAGATAAGAAAAATGATTTTAATAACAAAATCTCCAAAAAAAGTAATTGGATTAGAGGGTTATAATATTAAAATAACAAAACAAGAATTAATTTAATGAAAATTAGACCAGTTATTTTATGCGGAGGAGCTGGCACTAGACTTTGGCCAAAAGCTAAAAAACATCAAGCTAAACAGTTTATAGATTTTGGTAATTGGACTTTATTGGGAAAAACTCTTGAGAGAGTTAAAGCATCTATATTTGATGCTCCAATTATAAGTACTAATTTAAAGTATTTAAGACAAGTAAAACAACATCTAAAGAAACACAAAATAAGAAAATTCAAAATAGTTTTAGAGCCAGCTAAAAGAAACACAGCGCCAGCAATTTTAAGCACTGCTTTAATAAAGGATATTCCAAACGAACAACCTCTAATGTTCTTGGCTGCTGATCATTTGATAGAAAAGATAGGGTTACTCAATAAAGCTATCAAAAAAAATCAAAAGAAACTCACTCATAATAATATTTTTATCTTTGGAATTAAACCTACTATGCCTTCAAGTGAATTTGGTTATTTTTTAACAAAAAATAATAAAGTATCTAGATTTGTAGAAAAACCTAAAGAGGCTAAAGCTAAACAAATAATTAGTAAAAAAGGTTATTGGAATTCTGGAATGTTTTATTTGAGAAAAGACTCAATCATTAACAATTTTAAAAAACACCAGCCAAATATTTACCAAAACTGTAACAAAGCTGTAACAAAAGCAAAATATAAAAGTAATGTGTATTATTTAAACAAACAAGCATTTACCAAAGCAACAGCTAAGTCTTTTGATTATGCAATATTAGAAAAAACTAAAGATATAAATGCGATTAAATTAGATATTCCTTGGTCAGATCTTGGATCGTGGAAGGAAATATTAAAAATGTACGATAAAGATAAAAGTAAATATTATAAAAAAAGCAATGTTTATATTCGACCTTGGGGAAAGTATACAAATTTATTTGTAGGTAAAAATTTTTTGATAAAAGAATTATACGTAAAACCAAAAGGGATTTTAAGTTTACAAAAACATTATCACAGATCTGAACATTGGTTAGTTATTAAAGGAAATCCAAAAATAACACTAAATAAAAAAACTTTTATTAAAAAACCCAATGAACATATCTTTATAAATGTAGGATCAATACATAGAATTGAAAATCCTGGAAAAAAACCAGTTAGAATTATGGAATCTCAATTAGGATCAATTTTGAAAGAATCTGACATAGTAAGATACAAGGATAAATATGGTAGAGTCTAATAATGATGAGGTAATTAGAGGAAATAAAGAAAATTTAGACAAAAAGGTTAGAATTAGGACAAAAGAAGAATTGGAAGTAAGAAAAATTGAATTCCTAAAGATCTGTGAGTTATTGGATAGGCTTAAAATAAGATATTTTTTACAAACTGGAATTTTACTTGGAGCAATTAGACACAAAGGCTTTATTCCTTGGGATTGGGATGTTGAATTAAGTGTATATGCAAACGAAGTAGAACCTAAAATGGATCAATTACTTCATGAAATTGAACAAACTGGATTCAAGGTTGAGAAATATTATAAAGAATTATCGAGACTTAAAATAGATTTTATTGGAAAATTTTCAAGAGAAACTACAGTTTATACCATTCAAGGTTGGAATCATGATAAAGAAAAAAGAGTTTTTTGGCGTAACAAATTTAGAGTTCCAGATCATTTATTTAATAAAATGAGTAAAATAAAATTATTTGAAAAGGATCATTTTGTTCCAGACCCACCAGAAAGTTATTTAACTCATCAGTACGGTGATTGGAAAAAACCACTACAAACGAGTGATAAAAGCATATATTTAACAAAAAGATTTTCTGGAATATCACCAATTAAAATTTTTTTAAAAAAGATTATTAGTTTAATAAAGTAAATTTAATTTAAACAAATCCAGTAAGTTAATTTGTTTTCATTATATATAATTTATTTTATAATATGATTCAGATGGCAAAACTTGTATTAAATATTCTTTTAATTATTTTTTTGTTTGAATTAATACTTTTTTTATTAGTCAACTATTTACGATTAAAAATTCCATGGGTAATTACAAATGAAGACGAATATCCAATTTTTGATTTAAATAAGATTGAAACTTTTTTAAAAAAAACACATGATATAAATTTAGGTTGGAATTGGAAACCCAATGCAAAACATGAGGAAAAAATTTTTGATAAAACAAACAAAATTTATTTTGGCGAATTAGGCGAAAGAAAAGGTGTTAAGTCTTTAAAAAAAAAAGATAACTTTGCTTCTTTCGGTGACTCTTTTGTTTTTTGTAGATATGTAAAAAATAATCAAACATGGCAAGAACAATTAAAAAAGTCAGCAAATAGCAAAGGTCTAAATTTTGGTGTAGGTAATTATGGGTTAGACCAGATTTATTTAAAATATTTAAATACAAAGTTACCAAAATATATTAAAACGGTATATATAGGATTTGTTCCAGAAACTCTTTCTAGATGCCTATGTTCTTGGAAACATTATCATGAATTTAATAATATTTATGGTTTTAAACCAAAGTTTTCTTTATCTAAAAATAGCTTAAAATTAATAAAAAATCCTATAAAAGATAAAAATAGTTTCAAAAACATTCATTCAATTATCAACAATTTAAAGAAAAAAGAATTTTTTTATAAAGAAAAATTTATGAAACATAAATTAGGATTCCCATTTATTTATTATATTCTTTTAAACCCATTTCATAATACAAAATTGTTATTTTACTCTCTGTTAAAAATTTTTGGTATCAATAAAAATAAAATTTATGAGTTTATAATAAAAGAAAATTGTTTTAAAAATGATGATTATTTTTTAGAAAAGAAAAATAAAGTTCTTATAAAAAAACTGATGTTAAAAATAAAAAAAATATCTAAAAGCAGAAATCAAAAAATTTATTTTATCATTTTTCCACAAAAACATGATCTATCATTGAGTAAAAGAAATTACCAAAATTTTTTTTTGATGCTCAATAAAGAATTTAAAATAATTAATTTGACTAAAATATTTGAAAATAAAGATATAAATAAAATTTATTTACCAGATCAATATGGTGGCCATTTAAGCCCGTATGGCAACAAAGTCGTGGCTGATACATTGATAAAAAAAAAATTTACTTAAAAACTTAGTGTTATTATATGATTTTTATGAGATCTATTATAAATAAAAAACATAAAAAAATCACAAAGTTATTTTATCGATCATAATTAAAAATGATGTCTTTTACTAAAGCTAATTCTTTAAAAATAATTACTAGATATAAAAAAACATTAGTTCCAGAATTTTATTATTTTGAAAAAAATTATTTTTTAAAAAATAAATCAAGAGTAATTAAAAAGATAAAAAAAAGATTTGATACCGATATAATTATAAGATCCTCAGCTGTGAATGAAGATAGTCAAAAAAAAAGTAACGCTGGATTTTACGATTCTCACGTAATTTATAAAAAAAACTTTCATCAAATTGAAGTTAAGATAATTAAACTTATCAAAAAATTTAAAAAAAATAATGATCAGATCCTAGTTCAAAAATTTATCAGAGACCCACAAATCGCGGGTGTTATTTTTACAAAAGACAAAACATCAAATTCTTACTATTTTGACATCAACTATGATAGTTCAGGTAAATCAAATTTAATTACATCTGGAAAATATAACCCAACTATAAAATCATTAACTATTTATAAAAATTCTAAGAATATTCCTATTAAATTTAAAAAATTGATAAGTGTTACAAGTAATTTGGAAAAAATATTTAAAAATGATCGTTTAGATATAGAGTTTTGTATTAAAAATAATAGAATTTATATTTTACAATGTAGACCTTTACTTGGATCAAAAAAAAAAGTTAGTAAAGAAAAATTAAATCAAGTCATTATTAATTTAGAGGCAAAATTTAAGAAGATTAATCAAAAAAACGAAACTTTATTTGGGGATAAAACTGTTTTATCTAATATGTCTGATTGGAATCCAGCAGAAATGATTGGTAAAAAACCATCACAATTAGCTTTATCTTTATATTCTGAATTAATTACCAACTCTGTTTGGGCTGAACAAAGATATAATTATGGATATAAAGATGTTCATCCTAATAAGTTAATGCTTAATTTTGCAGGAACACCTTATATCGATTTGAGAGTCGATCTAAATTCATTTTTACCATACGACTTGAATCCAAAAATTTCAAATAAGCTTATTAATTTTTTTATAGATAAACTAAAAAAAAATCCTGAATTACATGATAAAATTGAATTTGAACTAATAAACACATGTTTTGATTTTTCATTACTTAAAAATAATTCATTACCACTCACTAAACCTGAAAAAAAAATTTATTTTTCATCTCTAAAAAAACTGACAAATAATATCCTTAAACCTAGTAATAATATTCTTAATAACGACTTACAAAAAATAAACACATTGAAGAAAAAGATTTTTTTAATCAATAAGTCTAAACTAAGCCATATTCAAAAAATTTATTATCTAATAAGTGATTGCAAAAGATATGGCACTCTACCATTTGCTGGCATTGCGAGATGCGCATTTATAAGTAAGACAATTTTAGATAGTTTACAAAAAATTAAGATGATCAAAGCACAAGACATAGAAAATTTTTACCTTACAATAAATACTATATCCAAAAAAATTAATAATGATTATTATAAATCAAGACGTAATAATAAATTTAAAAAATTTATCGATAATTATGGTCATTTAAGGCCTTCAACATATTCAATATTAACTAAAAATTACAAAGAAAATTATAAGAATTATTTTTCAAAAGATCTTAAAAAAGACGTTTTCAGTAATAAAACTAAATTTAGATTTAAAATAGATCAAATTAAAAAGATAGATAAATTATTTAAAAAAAGTGGCTTAGACATATCATTTAAACAATTTTTAAAATTTGCAAAAGAATCGATAGAGAACCGAGAATATTCAAAATTGATTTTTACCAAATCAATTGATGAGATATTTAAAAATTTAGAAAAATTAGCCAGTGAAATAAATATTGATATAAAAAAATTTCAACACTTAGATATTGATATAATTTTAAAATCATTCAATAATCTTGAACAAGAAAGATTAAGAAAAACAATTTCAAGAAATATAGCTATTAACGAGGACTCATACAAGTTTTCACAATCAATTATGTCGCCTGATGTTATTACTGAAAGTAAAAATTTTTATTATTTTCACAGTTTAAATTGTAAGGAAAATTACATCACAAAAAAAACTAAAATTGGTGAGGTTGTTTTACTAAATAAACTGAATAATTTTAGATCTGTTACGAATAAAATCGTTTTAATTGAAAATGCAGACCCTGGTTTTGATTTTTTATTTTCTTATAAGATTGAAGGTTTAATAACAAAATACGGCGGTTCTAATTCTCATATGGCAATAAGATGTATGGAACTAGGTTTACCCGCGATAATAGGAGTTGGTGATAAAATTTATGATCAATTATCTATGTCTAAAAAAATTTTTATTGATTGTAATAATAAAAAATACTCCATCATTCATTAAATGAAAACTTTAGTTGTATCTCCAAAAATTAGTATTGATAAACATAAAAAAATTAACTTTCATATCGATCAAGATTTATCAAATTTTTTAAATCGTCTTAAAGTAAAAATTATACCTGTAGTATTAAAGAATAATAAATTAGATTTAAATTCAGTTAAATACGCAGATGGGCTAATTCTTGCTGGAGGTGGAGATATTTCAAAGAAGCATAAAAATAAAGTTAATCAAATTAGAGATAATTATGAAAAAAAACTTTTTAAATATTATTACAATAGAAATAAACCGATCTTAGCTATATGCAGGGGATTTCAATTAATTGCAGATATCCATGGTATTAAGTTAGAAAAAATTAATAATCATGTTAGAAAATTTCATTCATTAAAGATTGATAGAAGTAAATTTATTAAAGACAAGATACTTAAAGTTAATTCTTATCATGATTATTGTATAAAGGATTTACCAAAAAATTTTATCAAAGTTTCAAATACAAAAGATGGTTCAATAGAAATTGCTGAACATAAATCAAAAAAGATACTTTGTTTAATGTTTCATCCTGAACGAAAAATGAAATCGAAAAAAAATATTCTTAAATCAATTAAAAATTTCTTTTAATGCAACTTATATTGTTATCTGCTGGAAGAGGGTCTCGATTATCAAAAGAGTTAAGATCTAAACCTAAATCATTAGCTAGAGTGAATGGTAAACCTATAATAGAGCATAATCTCAAATTTTTTAATAAGTTTAAGAAAAAATTTATAGTTACGGGTTACAAACAAAAATCTTTAGTAAGTTTTGCCAAAAAATATGGTTTTAAAATGGTTCACAATAGCAAGTTCCAGAAAACAAATATGGTTTATAGCATGTTTCTACCCTCAAAATATATTACTAAGGATGTTGTAATTTGTTATGGAGATATAATTTTTGATCATAAAATTTATAATTTACTAAATAATAAAAATAATATTATTCCATTAAATATTAATTGGTTAAAGATTTGGAAAAAAAGAATGTCCAAAAAAAAAATTAAAAAAGATGCTGAAAATGTTTTGGTTAAAAATAATATTTTGTTGTCTATAGGAGGCAAGATAAGTAAAAATTTTCCTAAATATCAGTACATGGGTATTTTTAAATTAAAAAGAAATATTTATCTTAATTTAAAAAAATTCTTTGTAAAAATTAAAAACCCCCAAATAGATATGACTAATTTTTTAAATACCTCAATAAAACATTACAAATTGAAATTAAAAGTTAAAAAATATAAGAGTTATTGGTATGAAATTGATAATAAGAAGGACCTGATAGTTTCTTCAAAAGATTTAAAATAAGGCTGTTTATGGCAAGGCATTATTTTTATACATTATTTAAGATTTTTGAGCTCTTAAACAATTTTAACAAATCTGTAACATTTGAATGAGATAATTTTATATGGAAATTCTAACATTTATTTTGTTAATCATAATAGCTATTTTGTTATTTTTTCTTTTAAAAAAGAAACTGATATAGTTAGATACCAAGATGTTTATGGAAGAGTAAAATAATTATTTTACAAGAAAATTCACCTTTTTATTTGATAGATTTAAATGAATTTTTTTATATGAACCAAAATTATCTCCATCAATTTGAACTGGTATCAAATCATTTCCATCAATAGTAATGTTTTGTGAATAAGTAGTAATAACATTTTTGTTTTTACTTAAATCACCATTAAGAATTATTAAGAATATAGAATATAATAAACTGATCCTAGTCAAATCCTTAAAAATATAGGTGACTAATTTATCTTCAAAAATATTTGTTTTATTTATTTTATGATGTCCAGCGTAATATTTGGTATTTGAGGATAATATCCAGTCTGCTTGATAAAATTGCCCATCAAAAGTTACATTTAATTTTTTATTATTCATAAATAAGAAATATTGAAAACCTTTGATGCCAAAAATAATTTTACCAAGAATTTTTTTAATTTTTGAATTAATTGAATGAACAATTTTTGCATCCCATCCTATACCAGCCATTAAAAAGAAATAATTATCGTTAATTTTTACAAGATTAGAGGATTTATAATTATTAGAAACCAACACATTTACTATATCATCAACTTTTTTATTCATTGATAATTCAGCTTGAAGCAAATTTGCAGTGCCAGCAGGAATATAACCTATGGCAAAATCGTCTTTAAAATCAAAATTATTTTTAATTAATTCATTAATTGCAAAAGAAACTGAACCATCACCACCAGCTACTATTAGTCGATCATAATTTTTTTGATTAAAATTTTTGAAAATTTTCTTAGCTTGATTTATTGTTTTTGTTTCAAAGTAGTCTACAAAATTATTTTCTTTTAACTTAGATAAAACCCTATTTATGAATTTTGATTTTCTTCCAGAAGAAGAGTTTAGATTGTAAATCAAACAATATAACATAATTAATCCTTAAAAAATTTTTAACAAAATTGTAACATTAGAATGAAATAAGAAATACATGATTCGTGTTACAGTTGTATTAAAAAATAGGTTTTTAAATGCCTAATTTACTAAAATATAGAAGTATATTTATTTCTGACGTTCATTTAGGTACTAAAGGTTGTCAGGCGAAAAAACTTTTAGAGTTTTTTAAAAACTCGAGGTCTGAAAATCTTTATCTTGTAGGAGACATTATAGATATCTGGGAAATGCAAAAAAGTTTTTTTTGGCCTCAAGAACATAATGATGTAATCCAAAAAATTTTAAGAAAAGCTAGACATGGTACCAAAGTTTTCTACATAATGGGTAATCATGACGAAATGTTAAGAAAATTTATTCCAATGCATTTTGGTGACATCCATATGGTTAATAGAGTTATTCATGAAACAAATGCAGGAAAAAAATATCTCGTTGTTCATGGTGATGCTTGGGATGGTGTTATGAAACATGCTAAATGGTTATCTAAACTTGGATCAATAGCCTATAATTTACTATTAAAATTAAATGTAATAATTAATTTTTTTAGAAGATTGAGAGGAAAAGAATATTGGTCTCTTGCAAAATTTTTAAAGTATAAAGTCAAAAATGCAGTTAAATATATTGGTGAATATGAAAAAACACTTTCAGATTATGCAAAAAGAAAAAAATTTGATGGAATTATTTGTGGCCACATCCATCATGCTGAGGATAGAGACTTTAATGGGGTCAATTATTTAAATTGTGGAGACTGGGTTGAATCTTGTACCGCATTAGCCGAAAATTATGATGGTAGTTTTGAAATATTATATTGGGACAAAATAAGAGAACAATATTTAGACGATAAAGAAATAATTGAACCAATTAAAACTGAAGAATTAAAAAAAGCTTCATAATTAATGAAAATTTTAATTGCTACAGACGCATATTTTCCACAAGTAAATGGTGTCGTAAGAACCTTACATGAAACAGGCAATGTATTAAAAGAACAAGGTCATAGAATAGAATATATTACACCTGACTTATTTTTTACTTTTCCGATGCCGAAATATAATGAAATTAAGTTGTCTATAAATGTATGGCCAAGAGTTGGTAATTTAATAAAGAAAATCAATCCAGATGCAATTCATATCGCTACCGAAGGCCCGATAGGCACTATGGCAAGAAGATATTGTTTAAAAAATAATCTAAAGTTTACTACGAGTTTCCATACAAGATTTGATAAATATCTAAAACTTTACTTTCCTATTATACCAGCAAAATGGGCTGAAAAATTCTTAGCAAATTTTCATAATAAGGCTGAGAGAATTTTAGTAACTACAGAGTCTATGAGAAAAGAATTAATCGATATAGGTATAGATGACAATAAAATGATTACTTGGACTAGAGGAGGAAATCATGGAGCTTTTAAGAACCCTAAAAAAATTGATTTACCTCATAAAAGACCTATTTGGATTTATGTTGGAAGAGTTGCAGTTGAAAAAAACATAAGAGCTTTCTTAGAATGTGATTTAGAAGGTACAAAGATAATTATAGGAAAAGGACCTGATTTAAAAAAATTGAAAAAAGAATTCCCTAAAGATATTTTTTTAGGAGAAAAAACAAATGGTGAATTAGCATCACATTTTGCATCCTCTGATGTTTTTGTTTTCCCAAGTAAAACAGATACATTTGGAATTGTAGTTACAGAAGCTTTAAATTGTGGAACACCTGTTGCTGCGTATCCTGTTCCAGGTCCTAAAGATATATTTGAAGGATCCAAAATAAATTGTTTAGATGATGATCTTAAAGTATCAGCACATAAAGCTTTGAAAGTTAATAGAAATGATTGTCTTGAATTTGCAAAAAAATTCACTTGGGAAGAAACAGCAAAAATATTTTTTAACAATATTTCACCAAATCATTAGTTAATTTTTCCTTAATTTATTTGCATTAAAAAGTGTAATGATGCAAAATTAAGCCATCTAAATTTATGGAATATTTCGTCATTCTACTTATAGTTGTGATAGTTTATCTTCTCTATTTACTTAATCAAAAAAAAAATAAATCAATAAATACCGCTACAATAGTTAATAAAAGAGAAGAAAAAACAAAAAGAGTAATTATTGATGAGCTTGAAGATCAATTTTTTGCATTAAATAAATTTAACATAATTAAATATGCCAATCCAAGTGCATTAAAAAGATTTGGAAGTAATTTAATTGATAAAAACATATCTTCTATAATTCGAAAACCAGAATTAATAGAAAATATTGAAAAAGCTATCGTAGAAAATAAAACAAAAAATATCGATGTTGAAATAGACCTCCCATCATATCAATTCTATAAAATTTATATTATTCCTGGCCCAACTCATTTGTTTACTGAACCAGACTCTGTTGTGTTATTTTTAAAAGATTTTACTGAAATTACAAAAGCACAAAAATTTAAAACTGATTTTGTAGCAAATGTAAGCCATGAATTAAGAACACCTTTAATGGCAATCAAAGGATCACTAGAAACAATTGAGGGCCCAGCGTCTGATGATGAAAAGGCTAAAAAAAAATTTATGAAAATTTTATCTGAACAATCAACAAGGATGGAAAGTTTAATTAATGATCTATTAATTCTTACACGGATTGAACTTGATGAACATATAAGACCTACTTCAATAGTAAATATTAATGAAATCTTTGAAACTATTATTAGTAATTTTGAAATTGTTTTAAAAAAGAAAAATATAACTGTTAAAAATCAATTAACAAATACATCAATTGTTATAGGTGATGAAAAAAGATTAAATACAGTTTTTTCTAATCTTTTGGATAATTCAATAAAATATTCTCCAGAAAATAAAAATATATATATTTCTAAAAATGAAAATAGTAACAAACTATTAGAAAAGAATATAATGATTAGTATTAAAGATGAAGGTTATGGCATTCCATATGAACACATTTCGCGTGTTACAGAAAGATTTTACAGGGTTGACACAGAACAAAGTAATAAAGTTGGTGGAACTGGTTTAGGATTAGCTATTGTTAAACACATAATTACTCAACACAGAGGTGATTTTGAGATTCTTTCAGAGGTTGGTAAAGGTACTGAAATTAAAATATATTTGCCTTCGAAATAAAAATTTAAAAAAAACTTCATTTTACAACCCTTATTTGAGAAAACTTTAACATTTCTTTGATTGATTCGTGTATAGATTTTATTTAAGTTTTTATAATGTTTAAAATACTCAAAAATATTTTAATATTTTTTTATTTAATCTTGTTTTTCACAACTAGTGTATATTCAAAAGACCTTTCTACTCTTTTACGTACTCAGCAATTAACAGTTTTTGACATAGGTATTTTTAGATTAGAAGAGGACTTAAAGAGTTCTTATCCTGCTGTAAAGAAACATAAAGATGTGCCTTATGAAGATATATATATGGATGTTGTCAGTTCCTATTGGAGAAATACAGTAGATTTAATTGTTTCAATCCCAGTAAATGAAAATTTAAAAAAAGAGAATTATATGTCAGACTCATTTAGATGTAGAAATATATTTAATTCAGTAAGAGATCATTTGTTGAGAAACGAAAATTTAAGTAATTATAGGTTTACTATGGCAACTAGTTATTTAACATCTGTTTTTTCTACTCCAAGCACATGGCCAAGATGGCGATACGATCAAAGCGTCTTAGAAGAATTAGTTAATTTAGTGAAACTTGAAGTTATTTTGAGACCTACAACTGAGCTTGCTTTTAAAGATAAAGTTAACCCTGTTTCTTGTAAAGGTGGTTTAGAAACAGAAAATGATGAGATTATAATCTCAATGAAATACAACTAAAAAGTTATCTTTTTAACAAAAGTGTAACAATTCTGTAATATTAAAGATTCAATTAATTTATACGAGTCACTCATCTTTATATTAATTAATAACGAAAGGATTAAAGATAATGAAAAAACTAACTATAGTGATCGCTTCTTTAGTTGCTTTATCAATAGCAACTGTTGCTCAAGCAAGAGATCAAATTAAGATAGTTGGTTCTTCTACGGTATTCCCTTACGCAACAGTTGTTGCTGAAAGATTTGGTGGTTCAGGATTTAAAACTCCTGTGATCGAGTCTACTGGTACTGGTGGTGGAGCTAAACTATTCTGTGCTGGTGTAGGTGAACAACATCCAGATATTACAAATGCATCAAGAGCTATGAAAGATAAAGAAAAAGCTTTATGTAAGAAAAATGGTGTTAATGATATCGTTGAAATCGTAATTGGTAACGATGGTATTACATTAGCTTACAGCAAAGATGCAAAACCAGTAAACTTTACTAAAGAACAATTATATTTAGCACTTGCTGCTCATACAGTTGTTGATGGTAAATTAGTTCCAAATATTTATAAAACTTGGGACCAAATTGACCCTAGCTTACCAAAACAAAAAATTTCAGTGATGATCCCACCAGGAACATCAGGAACTAGAGATGCTTGGAATTCTTTAGTAATGAAAAAAGGTATGACTAAAGAAGCTAAAGCTCTTTATAAAGCTGGTTTTGAAGCTGGAAATAAAAAATACAAAAAACCTCAAAAACTTTACAGAGAAGATGGTGCTGCTATTGAAGTTGGAGAAAACGATAGTTTAATCATCCAAAAGTTAACTCAAGATAAAGAAATGTTTGGTTTCTTTGGTTTCAGTTATTTCTTAGCTGCAAAAGATAAATTGCAAGCAGCAAGTATTGATGGTGGACAACCGTCATTAAAGTCTATTCAAGACTACAGTTATGCTGTTGCTAGACCTTTATTCTTCTACGTGAAAAAAGCACACGTTGGAGTAATTCCAGGCTTACATGAGTTTGTGAAAGAATTCACAACTAAGAAAGCTATTGGAAAAGGTGGTTACTTAGCAGACATTGGTTTAGTGCCATTAGACTCTAAGTTGTATAAAACAACTAGAACTAATGCTACGAAGCTAGTTGCTATGGGTAATTAATTATTCCTCAGTTAACAAATGATCAAAAAGGGGGTCTTTTTAGACCCCTTTTTTTTAAAAAAGAGTAAAGTCCTCACTTAAGGAGATTCTGTGAACTTAATATTATTTACATTTATTGTTCTTCTAGGTTTCACAAGCTATTATTTTGGACGCAAAAAAGCATATACAATTCAATCTACAAAAAAAAGATTAACCGCATTACCACAATTTTATGGTTATTATCTTGCAATCTGGTGTGCAATACCAGCCTTTATAATTTTTTCATTATGGGCAATTTTTGAGCCCACAATTGTAAAACTATTAATCTTAAGTGATTATTCAAATCAAGGTTATCTTGATGATGAATTAAATTTATTATACGAAAAATCAAAAGCATTGTCTCGAGGGCAATTCACTGGAGAAATTACACCTTTTATTGAAGCTTCAGCTGAAAAATATTTAAGTCTTCGATCAATAGCTCAAAGTTCAAAAGTTGTTATAGTATTATCTGCAATTATTGCTTCTGTTGCTTATGCGTATAAAAGAATTTCATCTAATTCTAGAACAAGAGAACCAGTTGAAAAATTTTTGAACGCAGTTTTATTTACAGCTTCTTTGGCTGCAATATTAACTACTGTTGGAATAGTTTTCTCACTTATATTTCAAACTATAGATTTTTTTAAAGTAATTCCATTATTTGATTTTGTCTTTGGAACTCACTGGTATCCAGCAAAAGCTTTTGTTAGAGATTCTTCTGAGGCTTTAGATCCGACAATGTATTCAGATACTTTTGGAGCAGTCCCTATTTTTGCAGGTACTTTTTTTATTGCATTTATTGCTATGTGCGTTGCTATCCCAATTGGATTAATGAGTGGAATTTATTTAGCTGAATATGCATCAACTAAAGTTAGACAATATGCAAAACCATTAATTGAAATTTTAGCTGGTATACCAACAGTTGTCTATGGTTTTTTTGCTGCCCTAACTGTTGGACCATTTTTGAAAGAATTAGGAACTTCAATGGGTCTTGAAGTTTCAGCTGAAAGTGCTTTAGCAGCAGGAGGGGTAATGGGTATTATGATTATACCATTTATTTCAAGTTTAAGTGACGATGTCATTACAAGTGTGCCTCAAAGTTTAAGAGATGGAAGTTACGCTATGGGAGCAACTAAATCAGAAACAATTAAGAGAGTTATTTTTCCCGCGGCATTGCCGGGGATTGTTGGATCTATTTTACTTGGTGTTTCAAGAGCTATTGGAGAAACAATGATAGTTGTTATGGCCTCTGGTTTAGCTGCTAATTTAACTTTAAATCCTTTAGAGTCTACTTCAACGATTACAGCTCAAATTGTAGTTATTCTAATTGGTGACCAAGCTTTTGGCGACCCAAAAACGCAAGCTGCTTTTGCTTTAGGTATGTCATTATTTTTAGTAACACTTTGTTTAAATATTGTGGCCTTGAGAGTAGTTAAAAAATATAGAGAAAAATATGAATAAAAATAAAGAACAATTATTAAATAAAAGATATAAAGCTGAACAGCGATTTCGCTTATACGGTCTGAGTGCAATTTTTATGGCACTTTTATTTTTAACAATCTTTATTTTTAAAATTTTTTCAACTGGCTATTCAGCTTTTCAAAAAACATGGCTTATTGTTCCAGTAACTTTCGATGCTGAATTAATGATGTTAGACCAAAATCCTTCTAAAGAAGATTTACAGGACGCTGATTATTACGATATAGCATTAAAATCAATGGCTGATTTAGATCCAAACGCCAATGAAGATCAAGAAAATGAATTGAAGAGAATGGTGTCTTATTTTTTTGAAAAAGAAATTAAAAATGAACTTTTAAATGACCCTGATTTAATAGGAAAAACAAAGGAAGTTTATCTAACTGCTTCAGATGATTTAGACCAAGTCTTTAAAGGAAATTATCCAAGAGATTTACCTGAAGACCAAAGAAGAGTAAGCGATTATCAATTAAAAATTTTTGATCAACTTGTTGCAAATGGTAAGGTTGAAAGTAAATTTAATATAAGTTTTTTTACAAATGCTGACTCAAGAGAAGCTGAGTTAGCTGGAATAGCAAGTTCATTTATGGGCTCAATTTTTTCTATACTTGTTTGTTTAATGATAGCTTTTCCTGTTGCGGTTCTAGCGGCAATCTATCTTGAAGAATTTGCCCCTAAAAATAGATTTACTGATTTTATTGAAGTAAATATAAACAACTTAGCAGCGGTTCCATCTATAGTTTTTGGTCTATTAGGATTAGGAGTTTTATTGGCTATATTTCAATTACCAAGGTCTACCCCATTAGTTGGAGGTATCACTTTGTCCTTAATGACCTTACCAACAATAATTATAGCCGCTAGAGCATCTTTAAAAGCAGTTCCACCAAGTATAAGAGAGGCAGCACTTGCTATGGGAGCAAGTCGAATGCAAACCACAATGCATCATACAGTTCCTCTTTCTATGCCTGGCACGTTATCAGGAACAATAATTGGTTTAGCTCAAGCTTTAGGAGAAACTGCACCCTTAATTTTAATTGGAATGGTTGCTTTTGTTAACACGATACCTGGATCACCCATGGATCCTGCTGCAAGCTTACCAGTTCAAATTTATATTTGGGCTGAAAGTGCTGAAAGGGGATTTGTAGAAAAAGTTTCGGCATGTATAATGGTCTTACTTGGCTTTTTAATAATAATGAATTTATTTGCCCAAATAATAAGACATAAGTTTGAGAAAAAATGGAGTTAAAATGATAAAGATTAAAGCAAAAGATGTTGATGTTTTTTATGGAAAAAAACAAGCGCTCTTTAATATAAGTTTAGATATTGAGGAAAATCAAGTAACGGCATTAATTGGTCCATCTGGTTGTGGTAAATCAACTTTCCTAAGATGTCTTAATAGAATGAATGATGTAATTGATATCTGTAGTGTTAAAGGAGAAATTTTAATTAATGATTTTAATATCAATGATAAAAGTTGTGATGTCGTAAGACTAAGAGAAAAAATTGGTATGGTTTTTCAAAAACCCAATCCTTTCCCAAAAACTTTATATGAAAATGTGTCTTACGGTCCAACAATTCATGGTATGGCTCAATCAAAACAAGAAATGGATGAAATTGTTGAAACTAGTTTGAAAAAGGCTGCACTATGGGAAGAGGTAAAAGATAGGTTGCATGAACCTGGAACTGGATTATCTGGAGGACAACAGCAAAGACTTTGTATTGCTAGAGCGATTTCTGTAAGACCTGAAGTTATATTAATGGATGAACCTTGTTCAGCATTAGATCCAATAGCAACAGCACAAATTGAAGAATTGATTGATGAGTTAAAAAAAGAGCACACAATAATAATTGTAACTCATTCTATGGCTCAAGCAGCACGTGTTTCTCAAAATACAGGTTTTTTTCATTTAGGACAATTGATTGAACATGGATCTACTGATAAAATATTTAAGAATCCTGATAATAAAAAAACGCAAGATTATATAACAGGGAGGTTTGGATAATGTCTGAAGCACCACATACAGTCAAATCTTACGAAGAAGAACTAAAAAATCTTAATGCTAATATAATTAAAATGGGAAGTGCATGTGAAGATTCTTTAAGTAAAGCAATTCAAGCCATTACATCAAGAGATAATAATATTGCAGAAGCTGTTATTCAAGAAGATGAAAAAATAGATAAATATGAGACTTTAATTGAACAGCAAGTTGTGAATTTAATTGCTTTAAGACAACCTATGGCAATTGATTTAAGAGAGACAGTAACGGCTTTGAAAATGTCTTCAGATTTAGAAAGAATAGGTGATTTAGCAAAAAATATATCCAAGAGAACACTTTTGCTTAACGAAAATCTTCCAAAGAACTTGGTAGACTCATTGAATAGAGTATCTACCAATGTTCAAAAACAATTAAAATCAACATTAGATGCTTATCTAGAAAGATCTGCGCCAATGGCAGTAAATGTTTGGGAAGGTGATGAGCAAATAGATGATCTAACAAATCTTTGTATGCAAGAAGTTATAAAATATCTTAAAGAAAATGAAAAAAATTTAGAAGATGGAACCCATTTATTGTTTGTAACTAAAAACATAGAGCGTATTGGTGATCATACTACAAATGTTGCAGAACAAGTTTATTATTTAGTTAAAGGCGAATATTTAGAAGGTGATAGACCCAAGGGAACAGAGCCAATTGTAACCGGAGAAAAATGATTTATGTCAGCTCATGTTTTCATAGCTGAAGATGAAGCATCAATTGTTAGTTTGTTAAAGTACAATCTTGAAAAAGAAGGTTATAAAGTCAGTCATTCAGAAAATGGAGAAGATGCTCTTAAACAAATAAAATTAAAACAGCCAGATTTAATATTAATGGATTGGATGTTACCAGAATTATCTGGTGTTGAAATTTGTAAAAACTTAAAAAAAGATAATAAGTTTAATGATATTCCTGTCATTATGTTAACTGCAAAAGGGGAGGAAGAAGACAAATTAAAAGCATTTGATACAGGTGCAGATGATTATGTAACTAAACCTTTTAGTCAAAAAGAATTGAATGCTAGAATTAAATCTTTATTGAGAAGATCTAAACCTCAATCATCATCAGACATTGTAGAATTTACTGATTTAAAAATAGATCGGATTACAAAAAGAGTTTATAGAAAAGATAAAGAAATTACTTTGGGTCCAACTGAATTTAAACTCTTAGATTTTTTTATCAAAAATCCAAAAAGAGTTTATTCAAGAGAACAACTCTTAAACAATGTTTGGGGAGAAAATATATATGTTGAGTCTAGAACAGTTGATGTTCATATTAGAAGATTAAGACAAGCAATTAACATACAAAATACAAAACCTTTAATTAGAACAGTAAGATCAGCTGGTTATTCTTTAGAATCTTGAAGATCTTTGGGTCTTATAAATTTTTTTAATACTCCCTTTTTCTCAACTTCATTCCAGGATTTAATATCAAACTCAATTTTTGCAAATGCTGCTGTTGGGAATTTATAATTCATTAGTTTAAAATTATTCGTATTATGATTTTTTGTAAGATTTCGTACTAAATTTTTCACTGATGGTTCATGGTTTATAATCAAAATTGATTTATATTCACTGGATATTTCTTTAATTTTTTTTACAATTACATTCTCATCAACTAAATATAAATCTTTTGAAAAATTAACTTTTTTTGGCTTATTAATTTTTTTGGATAAAATTTGAAAAGTTTTTTTTGTTCTTTTTGATGATGAAATTAATGCATAATCAAATTCAAATTTTTTTTTAACAAAAAATTCACAAATCATTTTTGCATTTTTCTTGCCTCTTTTAGTAAGTGGTCTATCAAAATCATTAATACTTAAATCATCCCAACTAGATTTTGCGTGTCTCATGACGTATAATTGATACATAAAATCTAAATATATGACTGCTTTAAAAAAACAACATAAAGAAGAGTTGAAATCTAAATATATAAATAGAGAGCTTTCTTGGTTAAAATTCAACGATAGAGTACTTTTAGAGGCGCAAAATATCGAAAATCCTCTTTATGAAAGAGTAAAGTTTTTATCAATTGCTGGGTCTAATCTAGATGAATTTTTTATGGTCCGTGTAGCTGGGTTATATAGTCAAATAAAACAAGAAGTTGACTCACTAAGCTCTGATGGTTTGACACCTGAAGAGCAAATGGATGAGGTAGTGCTTGAAACTAAGAATCTATTAAAAAAACAGAACAAAATTTTTATTCAACTGATTATGGAATTAAAAAAAAATAATATCAATTTAGTTAAACCAGTTAATTTAAATACTAAGGATAAAAGAAAACTTTTAGAAATATTTAAAGAAGAGATTTACCCTTTATTAACACCATCAGCAATTGATCCTGCACATCCATTTCCATTTATAATCAATCAAGGAAGAGCAATTGTAATGAAGCTAAGAAAAAAAAATAAAAAAAGGATTTTAAACTCAATAATAGTAATACCAAAAGCATTATCTAGATTTATTGAAATTGAGTCTTCAAAAAATCATAAGAAATTTGTGATTCTAGATGATGTAATAAGTTTTTTTGCTAATGAAATTTTTCCAGATCATGATTTAGAAAAGAAAATGATTTTTAGAGTAATAAGAGACAGCGATGTAGAGATTCAAGAGGAAGCAGAAGATTTGGTTAGATCTTTTGAATTGGCTTTAAAAAGACGTAGAACGGGTGATATTGTTCGTTTAGAGGTTCTTGAAAATAGTGATAACGAATTGATAAGATTTATAACTAATAAATTAGATATAAATCCTGACTATATTTATGATGTTGCTGGCCTTGTTGGAATTCAAGATATAGATCAAATATGTAAAGTAAAAAATCCAAAATTAAGATTTAAACATTTTACACCTAGAGAAGTTGAAAGATTAAAAGAATATAATGATAATTTTTTTGAAACTATTAAAAAGAAAGATTTAGTTGTTCATCATCCTTTTGAAACATTTGACTCAGTAATTGAATTTTTAAACCAAGCAGCAAATGATAAAAAAGTTATAGCTATAAAACAAACTCTATATAGAACAACTCTAGACTCACCTATTGTTAAAGCTTTAATAACAGCTGCAGAAAACGGAAAAACAGTTACCGCTTTAATTGAAATTAAAGCTAGATTTGATGAGGAAGCTAATATTCAACTATCAAGAAGTTTAGAAAAAGTAGGTGTTCAAATTGTTTATGGTTTTGCTAAATATAAAACTCATGCAAAATCATCATTAGTTTTAAGAAGAGAACAGGGTAAAATACAAACTTATTTTCATTTAGGAACTGGCAATTATCATCCAGTAAATGCTAAAATTTATACTGATTTGTCTTTATTTAGTTGTGATAAGAAAATGGCATCAGATGTTGAAAAGTTTTTCAATTATGTAACAGGATACGCAAAACCAAAAAATTTAAATAAAATTTCTATTTCGCCAGTAAATATGAGGCAAACCTTAAATGAAAATATTGATGCTGAAATTAAAAATTCTAAAAATGGAAAATTTGCAGCTATTTGGGCAAAAATGAACTCTTTAGTAGATCCAGAAATTATTGATAAATTTTATGAAGCTTCGAATGCTGGTGTAAAAATTCATTTATTTGTAAGGGGTGTTTGTTGTTTAAGACCAGGAGTAAAAGATAGATCAGAAAACATATTTGTAAAAAGTATCATAGGAAGATTTTTAGAGCATTCTAGAATTTATTGTTTTAGTAATGGTACAAAAAAAATGCCTAATAGAAATGCAAAAGTATATATTTCGTCAGCTGATTTAATGCCGAGAAATTTAAATCGAAGGGTAGAACTTCTAGTCCCAATTGAAAATGAGACTGTTCATGAACAGATCTTAGATCAAATAATGTTGGCAAATTATCTTGATACTAATCAGAGCTGGGAACTTGAAGCTGATGGTAATTATAAAAAAATTAAATATAGTAAGAGCGATTCCTTTTCAGCTCATGAATATTTTATGAATAATCCGAGCTTATCTGGAAGAGGTAAAGCTAAACTAAGAATGCAGCCTAAACAACTGCACTTAAGATTGATTAAAAGTGGAAGTAATTAAAAGTAAAAATAGTTTAAAATTAAATCAGGCTAAATTAGCTATAATAGACATTGGATCAAACTCTATAAGAATGCTAATTTATGAAGATTTCAGTTCTTCTCGTGTGCCTTTTTTTAATGAAAAAGCAGTTTGTGAACTTGGAAAAAATTTAGATAAATCGAAAAAACTTCACAGATCTGGTACTGAATATGCTTTAAAAGTTTTAAAAAGATTTTCTGAAATTTTAAATGTTTCAAAAATCACAAATCTAAAGATTATTGCAACAGCAGTTATAAGAGAAGCAACTGATACAAAACCTTTTATTGATGAAGTTGAAAAACTTTTTAAAACTAAGATTAATATATTATCAGGCGAAGAAGAAGCTAAATGCACAGCTGAGGGAGTAAAAATAGGTTTTGAAAATGTTGATGGATTAGTTGCTGACCTTGGCGGTGGTAGTTTAGAATTAGCTCGAGTTGAAAACAATATAGTAACCAATAAAACCTCATTACCTGTTGGTGTTTTAAGATTAATGAATAATCCTATAGTTAAAAAAAGAAATTTAGCAAAATATATTAAAAAATTATTAAGAGATGAAAAATGGCTCTCAAAAAAGAAATTTAATAATTTATATTTAGTTGGAGGTACTTGGCGTGCATTATTTAAATTACATCTTTTTCAAAATAATCATCCAGTACACATAATTCATCAATATAGTATTGATAATAATGTTTTATCTAAGTTTGTTGAAAAAATTTCTTCTTTTAATAAATCCAAACTTAAAACAGTTGAATATATTTCAAAATCTAGAACACCATATTTACCTTATAGCTGTATTATACTTGATGAAATTATGAAAGTTTCAAATCCAAAAAAAATTATTTGTTCTATCAGTGGTTTGCGTGAAGGATCTTTATCAATTGACCATTTTAAAGATGTAAAAGAATCTGAAATTTTTTACAAAGCAATTGAGAAGGTTGCGCAAAAAAGAGGTGATTTAGGGTCAAATTATAAAAAATATTATGATTTTATTCATCCAGTTTTTGAAGGTAATGAGCACTTTAATAAGAAATTATTATATCTGGCATGTGTATTAAGTCATATGGATTGGGGATTGGGAGCATTTCAAAAAGCTGAATTGGTATTTCAAGAAACGATAAATACTCCTTTACTTAGATTGACTCATAAAGAAAGAATACAATTAGCTTTGTCATGCTATTGGCGGTACTGTAGTATCAAGTATAATCCAAAGATCGAGTATTTAACTTTTTTGAATAATAATGAAATTTTTTCAAGCAAACAAGTTGGTGCAGCATTGAGATTTTCACAATCATTGACCTCGATATCTACGATATTTCTTGAAGAGTTTAAATTGTATAAAAGAGGTAATGCTGTATTTTTAAAAATTCCATCACGACATCAAGAAATAATCTCAAAACAAGTTACCAAAAGATTTAAAGCTCTTGCTAGAGAATTATTTTTAGAGCCAAGAGTAATTTATTCAAATAATTCAAAATAAACTTAAATTAATTAAACTTTAATAATAAGTAAATATTTCTGTAACTTAATCTTTTTAAGATAATTTACAAAATTTAAATATTCATTATTTTTTCCCCTGTTTAAATTTTGTTAATTAGCTTCTTTCTTCCTTCTCATTTAAGAGAAGGAAGAAAGACAATTTGGAATTAATTATTTATAGATGCAGGAGACTGCTCTGCATTCTTCTTAGCAAGTTTTTTTGCTTTTTTTTCAGCAACCTTTTTTTCTAGACCAGCAATTTTAATATTAACTTTTGACAATTTTTTTTCTTTTGCTGTAATTTTATTTTTCAATCTATCAATTGCTTTTAAAATTTTTGTTTTTTTCTTCTCATTTTTTTTTAATTTTTTTCCCATTTCCACCTCCAAATTATCATTATATGACTAATTTAATCACATAATTCATAAATCTAAAAGTTAATTTAATACAACCTGTAGTTTATAGATTTTTAATATTTTTTATTAAATATAAAAACATTGCTATATGAGAACTATTATTGAATTTTTGATTTAATATTAATTTGAATATATCTCTTTGATTAAAAAGATGAATTCTAATACCTTGTTCTGGTTTCGAAATTTTAATTAAGTCTTCTGTGTAATAACCAGTAATTTTAGTAGTTAGTCTTCCAGGTTCATTATAAAAAGTTATTATTTTAGTCAATTTTGATCTTGATCTATATCCTGTTTCTTCTCTTAATTCCTTATATGCTGATTGGAGAGTTGTTTCCTTTTTTTCTACTATGCCAGAAGGAAACTCGTAATTAATTTTATTAATTGGAACTCTTTTTTGGGAAACTACTACATATTTGTCTTTAATCTTAGGTATTACTAATGAAAGATTAGAAGTTTTAAGATAATGATAAAACTCTTTTTTTTTAAATTTTTTGTTAATTAAACTTATTCGATTGGTAAGTTTTATATTTTTCAATTTTTTTCTAAAAATAACTTTTTAACAATAAGTACAGCAATTAACATTCCAATAAGCTCAGCTAAAATATAATAAGGAGTATTTAAATAACTAATACCAGTAAAAGATTCTGTAAATGTTCTAGCAATAGCAACCGCAGGATTTGCAAAAGAAGTTGAAGAAGTAAACCAATAACCTGCAGTAATATAAAGACCAACACTAGCAGCAACAGCAATTTTGCCTGACTTCATAGACCCAAAAATTATCACTATAAGTCCTAATGTTGCTATCACTTCAGATGTTAGTATATAAATCCCATCTCTTGATTTAGTAGATAATTCATAAATTTCATGTTCAAAAAAGAAATTGGCTAAACCAACACCAATCAAGCAACCAACCAATTGAGCAATAATATAAAAGGGTAATAGTTTCTTTTTTAATTTACCTGTTATTGTCATTGCGATACTTACAAATGGATTAAAGTGAGCTCCTGATACATCAGCAAAAACTGTAATAAGCACAAATAAACCTGCTCCTGTTGCTATAGTATTAGCTATTAACATCACAGCAACATCATTAGTTAAGTTTTCAGCCATTAAACCTGAACCAACAATAATCATTACTAAAAAACAACTGCCTAATAGTTCAGCAAGAAAATAGCGGCTTTTATTTTTCATAAATCAGTTCCTTTATTCTTTTATGAATATTATTGTAAACTTTTTCTATTATTTCATCTTTTTTATTTAAGTCGTTTGTTTCATTAAGTAATTTAACAGGATCCTCTATATCCCAATGAATTATCTGATCTTTATTTGGCCAAATAGGACAGACTTCGTTATTGGCATTATTACAAACTGTAATCACGTAATCCATTTTAATTTGACTATCAATGAACGTATTAAAATTTTTAGATCTATAATTTGAAAGATCATAATGTTTTGATAATAAATAATTCTTCACATCTTCATTAATTTTTCCTGTTGGATTACTCCCAGCACTAAAACCTTTATACATATCGTCATACTCGTTATTTATTATACATTCAGCAATAATACTTCTTGCTGAATTACCTGTGCAAACAAACAATATATTCTTCATTTAAAAAATAATCTTATAAACTCCAATAACAAATAATGGAATTTGTAATCCAAAGTTAGTAAGTATCGCTTTATCTTTGCTGATAAATCCAGCGATAGTCCATCCAACAACTCCTAATCCATGAAAATATATATTTAATGGATATATATTTAAATTAGTAAGGAGTATTCCCACTAAAACTAGAAACGTACTAATCCACTTTAGATATTTTTTTATAAACATAAAATCCCCTTTCGTTGTTATTATTTCAGTTATGTTAAGAATTTATTACAGTTAATAGGAAAAATAATCTTATTTTGTGTCTTCCCAATCAAATCTTGGAAAAGAATCAAAAATTTTAAATATGCCATCCGACCATTGATCACAGACCTTAGAATATTCAGTATCAGTGATATTTAAGCATTTTTGTGAGGCAATTTTATATTCATCTTTTTTATAGACAGCAAAATCAATAGGAGGGCCAACTGTTAAATCACTTTTTAATGTTGAGTCCATTGAAATTAGAGCACAACGTGATGCATCACCAATAGATACGCTTGGTTTTATAACTCTATCTAAAATGGGTTTGCCGTATTTTACTTCACCAATAACTAGATAAGGTTTGCTATCAGCTGGTTTAATATAATTTCCTTGCGAATATATTAAGTACAATTCTAAAGGTTGACCTTTAATTTGACCACCAACTAAAAATGACGAACCTAATAAAACTGTATCGGTATTTATTCCCTTTGGTGCTGAATGTTCAATATTTAATGAACCTATATAGGACGCAATTTGATCAAAATCTTTACAGGTATTTAAATTCATTATACCGCTGTCGCCTTTAAGATCTTTTTCAATAGATTTATATACTGCCTGTGATGTACCTAAGTTTCCAGAGGTAACTATAATGACACTCCTATCACCAACATCATGAACAAACATTTTTGAGTATATATTGACATTATCTAATCCAGCATTTGTTCTAGAGTCTGAGGCAAATACAATTCCGTCGTGAGCTTTAATGCCAACACAATAAGTCATAATACTATTAATAATTATTAATTAATTAACATATAATTAAATTCAAGCATAGCTGATATAACTATATCGCAATTGATTGTTTACACTAATTATTGAACAATTCTTTAATGAGTAGTAAATTATGGGATAATTATAATGCCACTAAAGCATATGATGGATATTTTACTAGTGAGAATAAACTAAGAAAACACGCAGTTATAATTTCAAATATTTTAGAAAGATACGGAAAAGATAAACTTCAAGAAATTGAAAAAAATTGTCAAAGCACAATAAGTGCGAGAGGTATTAATTTTAGAGTCTATGCTGCTAATAACAGAGCAGAGGAAAAGAAATGGCCGTTAGATATTATTCCAAGAATAATTCCAAAATCTCAATGGAACAAGGTAACCAAAGGTTTAAAGCAAAGAGTTAAAGCCTTAAACTTATTTATTGATGACGTTTATAATCAAAAGAAAATTTTTAAAGATAACATTGTACCTAAAGAAATCATTTTTAATTCTCCTTATTATGTAAAGGAATGTGAAGGATTTTCACCTAAATATAAATCATGGGCTAATATATCTGGGGTAGATTTAATCAGAAATAAAAATGGAGATTACCTAGTTCTAGAGGATAACCTCAGAGTACCCTCGGGCGTCTCTTATATGCTTGAAAACAGAATGGTCATGAGAGATGTGTTTCCTGAACTTTTTACCAGATATAAAGTTGCATCAATACATCAATATACAAACAAACTTTTTAATTGTATGAACGAATGTATACCTAAGAAAACTGCTCATCCACACATGGTAGTGCTAACACCGGGCATTTATAATTCTGCTTACTTTGAGCATTCTTTTTTAGCTGAACAAATGGGCATTGCATTGGTTGAAGGAAAAGATCTTTTTGTTGAAAATGATAACGTTTATATGAAAACTGTTAAAGGTCCTTTAAAAGTTGACTGCATATACAGAAGATTGGATGATAATTTTTTAGATCCTAAAGCTTTTAATAAGGACTCTGTCATTGGTGTTCCAGGATTATTTAAATGCTGGCTGAAAAAAAACGTAGGTATTGTTAATGCAATAGGCACAGGTGTAGCTGATGATAAAGTGGTTTATTCATATGTAAATAAAATGATTATCTATTATTTAGGTGAGCAACCTGTATTGAATCAGGTCGAAACTTACTTGTGTCATGACAAAAAACAAAGAGAGTATGTATTAGAAAATATGTCTAGATTGGTTGTAAAACCAGCTAATGCCTCTGGTGGATATGGAATAATGATAGGTCCAAAGGCCTCTACAAAAGAAAGAGAAGAAGTGGCAGCGAAGATTAAAAAAAACCCAAGAGAATATATTGCACAACCTTTAGAAACACTGTCAACCGCTCCAACCATTACAGAGAAAAATATAGAGCCTAGACACTTAGACTTAAGACCATTTGTTTTAAGTGGCAAAAATAATTATGTGACAACTGGCGGCCTGACTAGGGTTGCTTTGAGAAAAGGAAGCACAATTGTAAATAGTTCACAGGGTGGTGGATCGAAAGATACCTTGATAGTTGAGTAAGTATCAAGTTCTACACTTTTTACATAAACCAAAAAACTCAAGATTGTATTTACTGTATTTCATACCATCTTTGTCCTTGAAATTAGCTAAGTATTTAGAAAGGCCTGCGCTACTTATTTCAGTAACTTTTTCACACATTTCACAAATTGAAAAAGCAGTAGCTTTAGCTACCTGACAGCTTGAATTATGACATGCAATAAAAGCATTCCTACTCTCAATTTTGTGAATTTTTCCTATTTCAATTAATTTGTCTAAGACTCTATAAACTTGCAGTGGAGCTTTTATACCTTTCTTTTGAACATTATGGAGTATTGAATAGGCTTTTAATGGCTCAGGAGATTTATCAATTAAATCAAAAATAATTTGCTGATTTTTTGTGAGAGTATGTTCTTTATGCATAATTTTCATTTTACTGATTCCTCATTAATTTTTCAATTTAATCGTTTGTTTTATTTTAAATAATGAAAGTATGAACAATAATAAAGCTGCTGTTATAATTGATGGACCCGAAGATGTATTAAACTCTAAAGATGTGAATAATCCTATAATTACAGATAACAATCCCCCTATAATTGAATAGATAACCATACTTTGTGGACTTGATGACAAATTTCTAGCCATTGCAGCAGGGATAATCAGCATTCCAGTAATTAATAGTAATCCAACCATTTTTATTGAAATAGCGATGATTGCTGCCACTAAAATTGTAAATATAGCTTTAGCTCTATCCGGATTCAATCCTTCTGCCTCCGCTAGTTCATAATTTACTGTTGAAGCGAATAAAGGTTTCCAAATTAATTTTAGAACTAATAGGATTAATGCTCCTCCAATCCATATGATCAATAGATCATCAACCGAAACCGCTAAAATATCTCCAAACAATAATCCCATAATATCAAATCTAATGAATGTTAAAAAGCCAATAACAACAAGTCCAACTGCCAGAGATGAATGAGCTAGAAGACCCAATAAAGCATCACCTGGTAAGTTAGTTTTTTTTTGAAGTTGAATTAAAATTAAAGCTATTATGGAAGAAATAACAAATACTGAAATAGCAATATTAAATTCCATAGTAAAAGCTAATGTCACTCCCAATAGAGCAGAGTGAGCCAAGGTGTCACCAAAATAAGATAATCTTCTCCATATAACAAAGCAACCAAGAGGTCCTGTTACAAAAGCAACCCCAATTCCAGCTACCAAAGCTCTTATAAAAAAATCATCAAACATCTAATTTTTTTTAATTTCACCTTCATCTGTATGAATATGGTCGTGCTTGTGCTCATATCTTGATAATATCTGAGAAGCTTGTTCTCCAAATAAAGCTTTATATTCATTGTTTTTTGCAACATCCATTGGAGATCCCGAGCAACAAACATGGCCGTTTAAACAAACAACATGGTCTGTTGCACTCATTACTGTGTGTAAGTCGTGTGAAATTAATAAGATCCCACAACTTAATTCATCAGAAATTTTTTTAATTAATTCGTATAAAGCTATTTCACCAGTAAAATCTACTCCCTGCACTGGTTCATCAAGCACTAATAGATCAGGTTTTTTTGATATGGCTCTAGCAAGTAGTACTCTTTGAAATTCACCACCTGATAGATCTCCTAAATTTTTATCTTTAAGATGAATTACTCCAGTTAAAGATAGAGCTTCATCTATTGTATCTTTATTAAGACTTTCTGTTAACATCATGAAATCATTGACTCTTAGCGGTAACGTCCAATCAATTGAAATTTTCTGAGGGACATATCCAACTTTATTCGTGTATTTTTCAACTGAACCATCAATCTTTTTGTAAATACCTAAAGCAATTTTAGCTGTTGTGCTTTTTCCTGATCCATTTGGACCTATGAGAGTAACTATTTCCCCTTTTTCAACCTGTAGTGAAACACCTTTGACTAGCCATTTGTTATTCAACTGTAAACCAGCATCGTTTAATTTTACCAATATATTTTGATCAGTGCTCATTTTTTTTCTTGACTAATAAGTGTTATATTATTACATGATGTTATATTATAACAATCTAAATATACAACATATGAAAAACTTAAAAAAATTACCATTAATCCTATCACTATTATCATTCTTAACAATATTTGCACCAGCTAACGCTGAGATTAAAGTAGTTGCAGCAATAAAACCAATCCATTCGCTTGCAAGTTATCTAATGGATGGTGTTGGTAAACCAGATTTAATTGTTGATGGTTATGCTTCCCCACATGGATTTGCACTTAAGCCATCACACGCTAAAATGATACAAAATGCAGATATTATATTTTGGGTAGGTGAGGATATCGAAACCTTTTTAGAGAAACCATTAAAAACAATTGCAAAAGATGCTGAAAAAATCGAATTAATGGAAATTAAAGGTTTAACTAAACTTAAATTTAGAGAAAGAAATATTTTTGAAGGTCATGACGATCATGGGCATAAGGAAGATGATCATGACGATCATGCTAAGAAAGAGGATGATCATGATGATCACGACCATGATAAAAAAGAGAAGGAACATGGTCATGATGAACACGAACATGATAAAAAAGGTCATAAAAAAGATGGTCACGATGACCATGGACACGAGGGACATGCTCACGGAGAGTTTGATCCACACATATGGCTTGATCCGATGAATGCAAAAATAATTTTAAGTGAAATGGCAGAACACTTAATTGAAAATGATCAAAAAAATGAGGCAAAATATAAAGCAAATTTAAAAAACGCTCATAAAGATTTAGATAAACTAACTAAGAAAGTAAAATCTGAATTAAATAAAGATTTTAAATCAATAGTCTTTCATGATGCATATCAATATTTTGAAGAAAGATTTGGGATAAATATTCTTGGGGCATTTACAGTGAACACTGATGTTATGCCAGGTGCTGAACAATTAGCTGAAATAAGAGAAGTAATTGAGCATGATAAAGTAAGCTGTATTTTTTCAGAACCGCAATTTAATCCTGACATTATTAAGGCTGTTGCAAAAGATACAAATGTTGCAACAGGGGTTATAGATCCATTAGGTGCAACATTAGATCCAGGAAAAAACTTGTATTTTGATTTAATTAAAAATATGTCTAATTCTTTTAAGGGTTGTTAATTTAATTAGTGCAAGAAACAAACAAACAAGTTCCTGTTACTGTCTTAACCGGTTTTTTAGGTGCCGGAAAACTACTCTTTTAAATAGAATATTAACTGAACAGCATGGTAAAAAATATGCTGTAATAGTTAATGAATTTGGTGAACAAGGTATTGACAATGACTTGGTAGTTGATGCTGATGAAGAGGTTTTTGAGATGAATAATGGTTGTATATGTTGCACCGTTAGAGGTGATTTAATCCGAATATTAAGTGGACTAATGAAGCGGGCGGACAAACTTGATGCAATAATAGTAGAAACTACTGGGTTAGCTGATCCAGCTCCTGTAGCTCAAACATTTTTTGTTGACCAAGATGTTGCTGATCGCACAAAGTTAGATGCAATTGTTACGGTTGCAGATGCTGTTCATTTAAGTTCTCAATTAACCGATCATCATGAAGCAGAAGAACAAATTGCTTTCGCAGACGTTGTATTACTAAATAAAATAGATCTAGTCGATGAAAATGGATTAGAAGTTGTAAAACAGAGAATTAAAAAAATTAATCCTTTTGCTAAAATTATTAATACCACTAAATGTGGAGTTCCTTTGAACGAAGTTCTTAATCTTGATGCATTTAGTTTAAAACGTGTTTTAGAAGTAGAGCCTGATTTTCTTAAATCAGATCATGATCATGAGCATGATGACGATGTAACTAGCTTATCCTTTGTTTCTGATACTCCTTTAGATATGGAGAAATTTCAAGATTGGTTTACCAAATTATTACAAACCAAGGGTCAAGATATCTTAAGAACAAAAGGAATTCTTGACTTTACTGGAGAAAGTGATCGATATGTATTTCAAGGTGTGCATATGCTCATGGATGCTTCACCAATGGGTAAATGGCCAAAAGGAAAAGAACGTAGTTCTCGATTAGTTTTTATTGGCCGAAATCTTGAAACTATGAATTTGAAGGAAGGATTTGAAAACTGCAAATCGGCATGAAAGCTGATCTAAATAATTTTCCACAGTTAAATAAAACCAAATTTGAAAACCGAGGAAAAGAGTTTAGACTAGGAATTCCCGTCATTAATGCTGTTACAGTTGGCAATTCTATAGCTGTTGGATTTGGAGATGGAACTGTTAGAATTTTCTCGTCTGGAAAAAGCTCTGAACCGATAAAAGCACATAAAGGTATTGTTCTTTGTATGGCAAAAGATGGAGATCATATTTTAACTGGTGGAGATGATGGTCGTTTTTTAAGAATTTCTCTAGATGGAAATATAAATGAGATTAGTAACTTTGGTACTCGTTGGGTAGATCATGTTACATCAAAAAATGGCAGCGTGGTTTGCACATCTGGAAATATTGTATATCTCTGGATGCCAAATAAAAAAGAACCAAAACTGTTAGAGCATGACAGCACTATTGGTGGTGTGGCCTTCGACTCTAAAGGTAGAAAATTAGCAGTTTCTAGATATGGTGGAGTTACTCTTTGGAAAAAAGATTATAGCAACAAATGGACTTCTTCTGATTTAATTTGGAAAGGTTCTCATAATAAAGTTATTTTTAGTCCTGACGACAGATACTTGGTGACGTCCATGCAGGAAAACCAACTTCATTTTTGGCGATTAAAAGACAAGATTGACTCTGCAATGTCAGGATATGGTGCAAAAGTTAAAAGTTTCGCCTTTGTAGGTGACTCAAAATATTTAGCAACATCTGGTGCGAATGACGCTGTATGTTGGCCATTTGACGGCGATGGACCAGTAGGTCGTGAACCAATTTGTCTTCCGTATGTAGGAAAACAATTAGTCACATTTGTTGAGTCATTTCCTAATGAAAATGCAATTTTAACTGGACTAAGTGATGGCTCAGTTTATTTATCAGAAATTGAAAAAGCAAATAATACAATAATTATTCGAAGTTTTACTGAATTTGAAGTTTCTGCCATTGCGGTCACTGATGATTGCTCACATCTTTTAATAGGAGATATGGGAGGAAATATTTTATGGACATCGATTTGGGATGAGGAAAAAAATTAACTTATGTTCAATAAAAAAAAACCAAATGCGGAAACTATTAGAAATTTAAAAGTTCTATTTTCGAAAAGATATCAAATACCTGAAACATCTATTTTAAGTATGGCTGAGTTAAGTTGCCATGAACCTAATTGCCCGCCTATAGAAACCATAATAACCGAGAGAGCAGAGGGTGGAAGAGTAAGAAATTGGCGGATAGCAAAACCGATTATTGATATTCGAGAGATAGATATAAAGAATTTAAATGAAGAGCATAATCATGAACATTAGAAATAAATTAAATAAAGATCCCAAAATATAAATGACAACCTAGTAAGTAAGACAAAGTCTTTAAGCTAAAGTTATTTCTATAGGAGTGTGATCTGATGGCTTTTCTCGTCCTCTAGGGTCTTTATTAATATTGATACTTTTAATATTGTCTATCAGAGAATTTGAGACTAAAAAATGGTCTATTCTCATTCCGTTATTTTTTTGCCAAGCGCCTCTCATATAGTCCCAAAAAGTATAACCTTCTTTGGCATCATAAAAATGTCGATAAACATCATGAAATCCAAGATTAAGCATTTCTCGCAATTTTTTTCTAATCTCTAATCTGAATAAGGCGTCATCCTCAAAACTTTTAGGATTATAAACATCTTCTGCTGATGGAATGATATTAAAATCTCCTCCAATTATTACATTTGGGTTTTTTTTTAATAAGATCTTCAATTGTTTTAACAAATCATTTAACCATTTTTTTTTATAATCGTATTTTTCAGTATCAACTGGATTTCCATTAGGTGTATAAATATTAATAAGTTGAATATCTTTTTTTTTATATTGAAATTCTGCAGAAATTATTCTTGACTGTTTAAGTTTATTTTTGATTAGATCTTTTTTTATATTAGTAAGTTTATTTTTTGAGATAATAGCAACACCATTATAGCTTTTTTGCCCAAATACCTGACACTCATAATCCATCGAAGAAAAATCATCAAAAGGAAAATTTATTTCTTCAGTTTTAATTTCCTGCATCAATAAAATATCTGGTTTATATTTTAGAAGATAACTTTTAATATTTTCAATTCTTGCTCGAACTGAATTTACATTCCATGAAGAAATTATCATTAAAGTGAAAAGGAAACACCACAACCACAAGATGATTTTGTTTGTGGATTGGTTATCTTAAACTGCTCACCAATTAATTCTGAAACATAATCTACCTCTGATCCTTTTAAAAGATCTGCCGAAGTTTTATCTATTAGTATATTTTCGTAATTTAAATCTTCATCTGTTTTTTCTTTGTCAAAAGTGAATTCGTATTGAAATCCCGAACAACCACCACCTTTAATGGCGATTCTAAAAAATAAGCCTTTATCTTTTTTAGATAATAGAGCATTGATCTGTTTTAGCGCTTTATCGGTAAATTTAATTTCTTTTATCATAAATGATCACTGGTATTACTAATATAATACTTAAATTTTTAATTTAAAGGATGAAAAAATACTCAAAGATAGGTTTATTCAAAAGTAAAGGTAGAATCTTTAAGGAGAGTTTATCTACATATAGAGGTCCATTTCAAAGAGACAGAGATAGGATTATTCACAGCGCCTCTTTCAGAAGACTAAAGCATAAAACACAAGTATTTGTAAACACAGAGGGAGATCATTTTAGAACAAGAATTACTCATTCGATGGAAGTAGCACAAATTGCAAGATCTATTGCAAAATATCTTAATTTAAATGAAGATTTAGCAGAAACTTTAAGCCTGGCCCATGACTTAGGTCATACTCCATTTGGCCATGCAGGAGAAGAGTCTTTAAATGAATGTATGGAAAATTTTGGTGGTTTTGATCATAATTTACAAACATTGAGAATTGTTATGTTTTTGGAAAATAAATATTTAAAATTTAGAGGGTTAAATCTTTCAATTGAAACATTAGAAGGTCTTTTAAAACATAATGGGCCGGTGGATAATCTAGATTTGGTAGATAACTTAATTGGAGTTAAATCTTTTAAAAATAAGATTAATTTTAATACTTACCCACCATTAGAAGCGCAAATATCATCAATATCTGACGATATTGCATATAATAATCACGATATTCAGGATGGATTAAATGCAAATCTATTTAAACTTGATGAATTAATCGAGATTAATTTCTTTAAGGAAATTTACAAAAAATACAAAAAAAAGATAAATAAAAGTAATTTTAAAATAGCAACTTATCAAATTATTAGAGACTCAATAGACTTAATGATAAAAGATTTAATTTTAAATACAAAAAAAAATTTGAAGTATAATAAAATTAAATCTTATAAAGACATTAATAAAACAAGTTTTCTAATTGTTGATTTTTCTGATAAGATTAAAAATTCTGAAAATGAAATTAGATATTTTTTAAGGTCTAAAATGTATAAAAATAAAAGCGTTTTATCTAAAAATAATAAAGGAAAATTAATAATAAGTAGATTATTTAAAAAGATAAATAGTAATCCAAAAAAATTTATCTCCAATAAATATTTAGCAAAAAACAAATATAGAGTGATTTCAGATTTTATATCAGGGATGACTGATCGATACGCAATCAATCTTTATAATAGTGTCAAATGAATATTTTTGATTTATACCTAGAAAAAATAAAAAAAATCTTACTAGATTTATCTAAATATAGTAATCTGGTTTTACCAGAAAACTTAGATGGAATAACTGTAGAAACTCCACCTCAGAAATTTGATAGCGATATCTCTACAAATGTTGCGATGTTTTTATCAAAAATAAATAACAAGTCCCCATCTGAATTAAGTGAGATTTTAATAGAAAAAATAAAAAAGCAGGATGAATTAATTGAAAATATAGTTTTTGCCAAACCTGGTTTTATAAACATAACGTTTAAGCCAATTTTCTGGACAAAGTTTGTAGAGGAAATTATCAATAATTCTAAAACTTTTGGGGTAAATCAAAAAGAAAAAAAGAACAATTATTTGATTGAATTTGTTTCAGCCAATCCAACTGGTCCTTTGCATGTAGGTCATTGTCGAGGAGCGATATTAGGTGATGTAATTGCTAATGTCTTACTTTTTAATAATCATAAGGTCACAAAAGAATATTATGTAAATGACTACGGTAATCAAATTATAAATTTCACTAAATCTGTTTATTTTAGAATTAGAGAAATTATTTTTAAAGAGCCATTTCCCTCTGAAAATGATGATTTATACCCTGGCGATTATTTAATTGATTTTGCTCAAAATATAATAAATTCAAATAAAAAAGTTGATTTTAGTGACTTTGAAAAAAATACCGATTTATTAACGACAGCTTCTGTAGCGGAGGCACTGAAGTTAATTAAAAAAAATCTAAAAAGCTTAGGAATAAATCATGATAATTTTGTTAGTGAAAAAGAATTAGTTAAAAACCAAGAAGTAGAGGGTGTTATTAACTATCTTCAAAAAAACAAATTTGTCTATAAAGGAAAAATAAAAGCTCCAGCTGGTGAGGATGAAAAAAATTGGGTCTCAAGAGATCAATTACTTTTTAAATCTACAGATTTTGGTGATGATAAGGACAGAGCTTTACAAAAATCTGACGGAGCATGGACTTATTTTGCAAGTGATGTGGCTTATCATAAAAATAAACTTGATAGAAAATTTGATTTTCTTATCAATATTTTGGGTGCTGATCATGCTGGTTATATTAAAAGAATTTCATCATCTGTAGAAGCATTATCTGGTTCAAAGTCAAAGTTACTTTGTAAAGTTAGCCAATTAGTTAAACTTATCAAAGACAAGAAACCATTTAAAATGTCAAAAAGAAAAGGAGATTATATAACAGTGGATGATTTAATTAATGTAGTTGGAAAAGATGCTACTAGATTTATAATGTTAAACACAAGTAGTGATGCAGAGTTAGATTTTGATTTTAATAATGTAATTGAAAAATCTAAAGATAACTCACTTTATTATGTTCAATATTGTTACGCAAGAATTTCGTCAGTATTTAGACATATTGATCGAGATTTAAATACTGAAATTAAAATTGATAAGTATGATTTTAATTATACTAGAGATGAAATTGATATTTTAAAAAAAATTTCTGAGTGGCCCAAGTGTATTAATTTATCCTGTAATAAACTTGAGCCACATAGAATACCAACTTATTTATATGAACTAGCCTCATTATTTCACTCATATTGGAATTTAGGTAAAGATAATCCTGAAAAAAGATTTATTAATGATCAAAAAAAGATATCTACTGACAAATTAGTTTTTTTAAAAGCTATATCAAATGTGATTAAATCTGGCATGGATATAGTTGGAGTATCAGCACCCAAAAAAATGTAATGCTAAAAGAAATAAAATATTTAATATTCATTTTAGTAATTTGTCTTTTTTCTTTTTTTGTTGGTAGATATTATTTTTCTGACGTAAATAAAAAGAAATCCTATAGATCTTTAAATAATATTGATGAAAAAATTAAAGTTTATTCAAAAAAATTACCAGTTTTAGAGGATGATACTAAAAACATCATAGAATATGTAGAGCAATCAAATAATAAGAAAAAAAAGTTCAATTTTTGGAAACTTCTAGAATCTGATGAATAATCGTAGATCTTTCATTGTTGGTATAAAGTCGACTATTCTCTTATCCAAAGAAAAAAAATTTCTTAAAAAATATAAACCCTGGGGTGTAATCTTATTTGCTAGAAATATTAAAAACATAGAACAAACATTTAGATTAACAAAATCAATTAGAAAAATTTTTAATGACAATAAATATCCGATATTAGTTGATCAGGAGGGTGGTAGAGTTAATAGATTAAAAAATATAATTTCTTTTGATAACTTAACTTCAGAATTTTTTGGTAAAAAATACATCAAAAATTACAAAGAATTTAAATTTTATTACAAATTGTTTATAGATAAAACTTCATACTTATTAAAATCAATTGGAATAAACATTAATACTGTTCCCGTATTAGATCTGAGAATTAAAGGTTCATCAAATATAATTGGAGATAGATCATTTTCAAAAAATCCGAAAATTGTATCAAAAATAGGTGATTATTGTATTCAATATTTTCTAGAGAATAAAATTGGCACTGTAATTAAACATATTCCGGGTCATGGTCAGGCTAAAGTAGATAGCCATTATTTCACACCAATTGTTAACAAAAGTTTAAATTATTTAATCAAAAATGATTTTAAATGTTTCAAGAATAAAAAAACTTTGTTCGCTATGACTGCGCATGTCATATTTAATAAAATTGATCAGAAAAATACAGTCACTCATTCTAATAAAATGATTAAAATAATAAGAGATAGAATAGGTTTTAAAAATTTGATTATTTCAGACGATATATCTATGAAGAGTTTAAAAGGAAATGTAAAAGAAAATACAATCAGAACGTTTAATTCTGGATGTAATCTTGTTTTACATTGCAACGCTAATTATAAAGAAATGGAGATTATTGGAAAAAACTCACCATTAGTAAGTAAATTTATAATTAAAAAAACTTCGCAATTTTATAAAGTTTTGAGTTAATATTTGATAATGATTTCAACCGATTCTGAATTGTTTAAAGTAGATATTGATAATTACAATGGCACCTTAGATGTATTGCTTGATTTAGCAAAAACTCAAAAAGTAAATTTAGAAGAAATTTCAATTACTAAATTAGCTGATCAATTTAATGATTTTATAACTAAAGAAAAAAATCTTAATTTAGAAATTGCATCAGAATATTTACTTATGGCAACATGGTTAGCTTATTTAAAATCAAAACTTTTATTACCTGGATCTCCTGAAGAAGAATTTAAAGTTAACGAGGTTGCTGAAAGATTAAAATTACAATTAAAAAAGCTAGAATTAATCAGACTGCTATCTGAACAAATGCTAAAAAGAAAAAGACTTGGAAGAGAAATTAGAACTAGAGGAATGAGAGCTGGAATTAAACCAATATACAATAGTGAACTTAAAGTAACTCTGTTTGATTTACTAAAAACTTATTCTACTATAATTATGACGAAAGATTTCCAAACAATAAATATTCCTAAATTACCAGTTTTCACTGCTGAAGAAGGAGTTAAAGTTATTAAAGAATTTTATGGAAAATTGATTGATTGGAAAAAATTAGATGATCTAATACCAAAAAATTTTAAAAAAGGAAGTAAGTTTAAAAGAACTGGAAAAGCGGGAATATTCGCCGGTTCATTAGAACTGGTAAAAGAGGGTAATTTAAAAATAAAACAAGAAAATTTATTTGATGATATTTATATAAGAGAAAGTAAATGATTAAAAAGAAAATTAAAAAAAAAGATAATATTATTGATTTTCCTAAAAAACCCTCTTCTTTAGAAAAAGAAATCGAGGCAATTATTTTTGCAGCTGCTGAGCCATTAGATATTGAAACCATTCAAAGCAAAATTTCAACAAAAACAGGTATTGAAAAAGTTTTGTTAAAACTTCAATCTGAATATTCTAGTAGGGGTATTAACCTTGTGTGTATCTCTAAAAAATGGTCATTCAGAACTTCGCCAAATTTATCAAATTTAATGATACAGGAAAAGACAGTAGAAAAAAAATTATCCAGAGCAGCTATAGAAACATTAGCAATTATTGTCTATCACCAACCAGTAACTAGAGCCGAAATAGAAGAGATAAGAGGTGTTGCTTTTGGCACAAACACACTTGAAATTTTAATGGAACTTAATTGGGTGAAACCCGGTGGTAGAAAAGATGTTCCAGGAAGACCTATTCAATACGTCACAACTGATGATTTTTTAAGTCATTTTAATCTTCAGAAATTATCTGATTTACCCACTGTTGATGAATTAGGTGCTGCAGGTTTAATCGATAATACAAATATAGATAATGCAATCTTTGGAACAGGAAAATTTTACAGAGAAAAACAAGATGATAAAAAAGAGGATTTGTATTCAAATATTGATGAAATGTTGAATAGCACCCTTGATAATGATGATAACAAATAAAGCACCATCCAGTCACAAGTTAAAAAGGTACTTTTAAAATATTAATAAAAAGGTTATAAGTTTTATATGAGCATTGGAATTTGGCAAATAGCAATAGTTGTAATACTTGTTGTTTTATTATTTGGTAGAGGAAAAATATCTAGTTTAATGGGTGACGTTGCAAAAGGTATCAAAAGCTTCAAAAAAGGTATGGCATCAGATGTGACTGATGACAAAGATCCCAAAAATATTTCTGACGAAAATCAAGATTCAAACAAAAAAGAATAAATCACATGCCTACTATTGGTTGGTTTGAGATTTTAATTGTTGTAGCAATAGCAATTATTGTACTTGGGCCTAAAGACTTTCCCATTATGTTAAAAAAAGTTGGCTCCATGATCGGTACTGCCAAAAAATATATTAATAATATTCAAAGTGAAGTTTCAAATATAGATATTGAAGATAATCAAGTAGATAAAAAAGAAGAAAAAAAAGATGAGTCGTGAAGAAAAAGAGGGTGGCTTTATAAGTCACTTAGCTGAATTAAGAAAAAGATTAATCCACAGTTTCATATTTTTAGTGATATTTTTTGTTGTTTGTTATTTTTTTGCTGAACATTTATATGGTTTTTTAGTCGAACCTTTTGCTAGAGCTGTTAGAGATGATGGTACTGAGAGAAGGTTAATTTTTACTGCACTTCAGGAAACTTTTTTAACATATTTAAAAGTCTCATTTTTCACAGCCTTCTTTGTTACATGTCCTTTCATTTTGATGCAAATTTGGAAATTTATAGCACCGGGTTTGTATAAACACGAGAAGGTAGCAATATTACCTTATTTGGTGTTAACACCAATCTTATTTTTTTTAGGTGGTATGTTAGTTTATTATTTGATTATGCCTCTAGCGATCAAATTCTTCCTATCATTTGAGAGCGCAGGTTTGTCAACTAACTTACCAATCCAATTAGAAGCAAAAGTGAATGAATATCTTTCATTAGTAATGAAACTTATTTTTGCATTTGGAATAAGTTTTCAGTTACCAGTAGTATTGAGTTTATTAGCTAGAATTGGAGTAGTTGATTCTCAATTTTTAAAAACAAGAAGAAAATACGTCATTGTCATAATATTTGCTGCTGCAGCTTTGCTTACACCGCCAGATCCAATTACTCAAATTGGATTAGCTATACCTTTATTAATATTATATGAATTGTCTATATATTCAGTAAAAATTATAGAAAATAAAAATTTTAAAGACTCTGATGCATAATTTAAAAGAAATTAGAAAAGATTTTGATACTTTTAGAAAAGCAATTGAAAAAAGATCTGTTGAAGTTAATTTTGAAAAATTAAAGGATTTGGATATAAAAAATAGAGAATTAATTCAAAAAAAAGAAGCCTTAGAAAAAGAAAAAAAAGAAATTTCTAAATCAAAAGATGAGTCTCTTTTTGCTAAATCAAAAGAAATTTCTTCTTCTATAGAAAAAATTAATAATCAGCAAATTGTTATTAAAGCTGATTTGGAAAAAATTTTATCTAGCATTCCTAATGTTCCTCATTTAGATGTTCCTGTTGGAAAAGACGAAAATGATAATATTGAAATAGAGAAAAAAGGTGAAATTCCTAAATTTGATTTTAAACCTAAGTCTCATATTGAATTAGGTGAAAAATTAAACATGCTTGATTTTGATCTTGCAACTAAAACTACTGGTTCAAGATTTGTTTTTGTTAAAGATAAATTAGCTTATCTAGAAAGAGCGATTTCAAATTTTATGTTAGACACTCATATTAACAAAAATGGTTATAAAGAAATTTCTCCTCCATTATTAGCATCTGAAAACACAATGTTTGGTACTGGTCAGCTTCCTAAATTTGAAGAGGATCAGTTTGAAGTAAAACTAGAGGAGAGTTCAGATAGAAAGTTTTTAATCCCAACTGCAGAAGTAATTTTAACTAATATGGTAAAAGATAAGATTATTGAACTAAAATCTTTACCAATGAGATTTGTTGCCTCCACTCCTTGTTTTAGAAAAGAGGCGGGCAGTTATGGAAAAGACACCAAAGGTATGATCAGGCAGCATCAATTTTACAAAGTTGAAATGGTAAGTATTGTTGAGCAAAAAAAATGTTTAGAGGAACTTGAGAGAATGACTGATTGTGCAACCGGAATTTTAGATCTTTTAGAATTACCCTATAGAAAAATAATTTTATGTACTGGCGATATGGGTTTTAGTGCTGAAAAAACTTATGATATTGAGATTTGGCTTCCATCAGAAGAAAAATATAGAGAAATTTCATCTTGTTCATCATGCTCAACATTTCAATCTGTAAGGATGAAAGCTAGGTACAAAGATGAAAAAAAAGAAACTCTTTATGCAGGTACTCTAAATGGAAGTGGTTTAGCGGTAGGAAGAACTTTAATTGCTATTATGGAAAATTATCAACAAAAAGATGGTTCAATATCAATTCCAAAAGTACTTAGACCATATATGAACAATTTAGAAAAAATTTCGATCAATTAAAGTTGTTTTAAGGCTTTAGATAGTATAAATAGTCAATTTTAATTAAGGAGTTTTATGGATAGTGCAGGAATAGGTCAATTTATACCGTTAATATTAATTTTCGTAATTTTTTATTTTTTCTTGATAAGACCGCAGCAAAAGAAGGTCAAAGAGCATAAGGCAATGGTAGAGAGCTTAAAAAAGGGTGATAAAGTTGTAACTTCAGGTGGAATTACAGGAATTATAACTAGAGTTATAGATAACGATAAAGTTGAAGTTGAAATTGCTGAAAATGTTACTGTTGAAGTAATCAGAGGGACTGGCATTCAAAGTCTGATGAGTTCTCAAGAAGTAAAGAAATAAATTTCATTTTTTTAAAGTGTTATACTTTTCTAAATTAAGAATAATTTTTATTTCCTTAATATCTTTAATATTTATTTTTTTTGCATCATCTAATTTACTTAAGTTCAGTAATGAAATATTGAATAAAAAAATTAATCTTGGTTTAGATTTACAAGGTGGATCTTATTTATTATTAGAAATTGATAATAGTCCAGTTATTGAACAAAAACTTCAAAATTTATCAATTACTATTAGAAATTATTTTAAAGAAAAAAATATTAGAATTAGGAATATAAAACTTTCAGATCAACAATTATCATTTTCTGTAGATGATGAATTTAAACAAATTATCCTAGACGAGTTTAGTGACGAAGAGAGTGAAATTAATCCTTATTATCAAAGATTTAAATCACACCAATTAGAAATCGAAGAAGTTAATAATGTTCTCATTGTAAATTTTTCAAGACAGGGGATTATTGAAATCAAAACTTCATCTCAAGACCAAGCTCTAGAAATAGTTAGAAGAAGAGTAGACGAAATAGGTACTAATGAACCCAATATCCTTAAGCGTGGTAATGATAGAATTTTAGTTGAATTACCAGGTCTTGATGATCCAATGAGAATTAAAGCCCTTCTTGGTAAAACTGCAAATTTAACATTTAGATTTGTAACAAATAATGACGAGGACTCCTTTGGAGCAGAAAAATTAATGTATGAAGATAATTCTGAAGAGGCAATGGTTAGTAAAAGAATAATTCTTAGTGGTGACAACCTTCTTGATGCTCAACCTAGGATGGATAGTGAAAATAATGAGACAGTTGTTTCATTCACTCTTGATAGGGTAGGTGCTAAAAGATTTGGAAAAGCTACATCAACTGGTATAGGAAAACAATTAGCAATTGTTTTAGATGGAAAAATAATCAGTGCCCCAGTAATAAGAGATGTAATTGCTAGTGGATCTGGTCAAATAAGCGGAGGTTTTACTTTTCAATCAGCCACAGATCTTGCTTTATTATTAAGATCTGGAGCTTTACCTGCACCATTAAGTATTATTGAGGAGAGGACTGTGGGTCCAGATTTAGGACAAGACTCAATTAATGCTGGGATCATAGCTTTAATTATTGGATTTGCTCTTGTCATTTTATTTATTTTTGTAAAGTATAAAATATTTGGGTTAATAACAAATGTTGCGTTAATTATTAATTTGTTTTTATTAGTTGGCGTTTTAACAATTTTTGAAGCAACTTTAACTTTACCAGGAATAGCAGGAATAATACTAACAGTTGGTATGGCAGTTGATGCAAATGTTTTAATCTTTGAGAGAATTAAAGAAGAATTAAAAAATGAAAAAAATAATTTAATTGCTTTTGATAGCGGTTATACAAAATCTAGAACTGCAATATTAGATGCAAACATTACGACCTTATTAGCAGCGATAATTCTTTTTTTCATGGGCTCAGGTCCTATAAAAGGGTTTTCACTTACACTAGGTGTTGGTATTTTTACAACTCTTTTTTCAGTTTATTTTATCGCTAGATTATTGACTGTATTGTATGTATCAAAAAATAAAGAAAAAGATGGCTTAATTTAAGATGATTGCTTTTAATAAATACTATAATCAGTTTAATATATTATCTGTATCCTTAGTTATTGTTTCTTTATTGTTTTTGATTTTTAAGGGTTTAAATTTTGGAATAGATTTCAAAGGTGGAACACTTATTGAATTAAGATCAAATGATAACAAAATTAATGTATCATCTCTAAGAGATAATCTTAGCCAAATGAATTTAGGTGATGTTTCGGTTAAAAAATTTGGAAACGATACAGATTTTTTAATTAAATTTGAAAATAATGAAAATAAAAATGTAATTGAGGAAATAAAGAAAAATTTAGATAAATCTTTTGGAAATAATTTTAATTTTAGAAGAGTTGAAAATGTTGGACCCAAAGTGAGCGCCGAATTGTTAAGATCTGGAGTGATTGCAATATCTGTTGCCCTAGCACTAATGCTTATTTATATTTGGATTAGATTTGAATGGCAATTTAGTTTAGGAGCTATTCTAGCTTTATTTCATGATGTTATTGTGACTTTAGGACTTTTTTCTTTACTTGGACTGGAGATTAACTTGTCAATTATTGCTGCCGTTTTAACAATTGTTGGTTATTCTATGAACGATACAGTCGTAATATTTGATAGAGTGAGAGAAAATTTAAGAAAGTATGCTGACATTAAAATTTTTGAATTAACAAATATTTCTATTAACGAAACATTATCAAGGACATTAATTACCTCTATAACAACTTTATTAGCTTTATTATCAATATTTTTTTTTGGTGGTGAAATTTTAAAAGGTTTTTCTTTGGCTATGATTTTTGGTGTTATTTTTGGAACTTATTCATCAATATATATTGCAAATACTGTTTTAGTTAGACTTAATGTATCTCAAAAAACAATTCTAAAAGATAACGAAAAGGATTAATACAAGTTTTGTGCAGCTACCATTGTTAGTAACATTGGTATTGACAACAAAGTATTTGTTCTAGAAAAAAGCATAGCAGTTTTAGCTGACTTTGCTTTCAGATCAGGCTCACACTCAACCATCCCTAAAGCTCTTTTTTGATTTGGCCAAATTACAAACCAAACATTAAAAGCCATTATTAAACCAAGCCACATGCCTATCCCAATTGCTGTATGTTTAGGTATACCTGATCCAACACTTAGTGTCATAGCATCATGTAAATAACCGTTTAGACCGGCTAATATTAATCCAGAAATAACCGTAAAGGCAGCTGCCCATCTAAAATAAAATAATGCTGCTGGTGCAATAACTTTTCCAATAGCTGGTTTCTGTTCATCGGGAATTTTTGCCATATTTGGTATTTGAACAAAATTAAAGTACCATAAAAGGCCAATCCACATGATGCCAACTAATACGTGTGTATATCTAGCCAACCAACTCCAGAACAATCTATCGAAAGCAAATCCCTCATTATGAAAAAAAAATCCTACAAAAAGTATAATAGAAATTATTACGGATACATGTACTGTTCTTGAGAGTGATGAAAGTAAACTCGTCATGGTTAAATTATATACTAATTTTATTAAAATAGGTCATAAATTTTAATATAAAAGAGGCTTTAAATATTTGCCAGTATAGCTCTCATGTATTTTACATATCTCCTCTGGTTTCCCCTCAGCAATAATTTTTCCGCCTTTAACACCTCCTTCAGGGCCCATATCAACTATATAATCAGCGGTTTTAATCACATCCAAATTATGCTCTATAACAACTACCGTATTACCTAAGGCCACAAAAGTATGCAAAATTTCAAGTAACTTCTTAATATCGTGCTGATGAAGACCTGTTGTCGGCTCGTCCAAGATGTACATTGTTCTTCCAGTGGATCTTTTAGATAATTCTTTTGCAAGCTTGATTCTTTGAGCCTCTCCTCCCGATAGAGTTGTCGCTTGTTGTCCTATTTTGATATATCCCAAGCCAACTTTTTTTAGAGTTAACAGCTTAGTTTTTATATTTGAAATATTTTCAAAATACTCACATCCCTCATCAACAGTCATATTTAAAACATCAGCAATACTTTTGTCTTTAAATTTAATTTCTAAAGTTTCTCGGTTATAACGAGTGCCTTTACATTCATCACATTGAATGTAAACATCAGGAAGAAAGTGCATTTCATAAGTAATAACACCATCTCCTTCACAAGCCTCACATCTGCCTCCTCTAACGTTAAATGAAAATCTTCCTGGTTTATAACCACGCGTCTTTGACTCTGGTAATCCGGTAAACCAGTCTCTGATTGGTCCAAAAGCACCAGTATAAGTTGCTGGATTTGATCTAGGAGTTCTTCCAATGGGTGATTGATCAATATCTATTATTTTGTCAATTAATTCAGTTCCCTTGAAACCTTTAAAAGGTTTTGGAATTTTTCTAGATTTATTATTATTTAAAGTTAAATTTAGAGCGTTATACAAAGTTTGTAATACAAGTGTAGATTTACCACTTCCAGATACACCGGTAACACAGGTCAAACTTCCTAAAGGTATTTTTAAATTAACATTATCTAAATTATTTCCACTTGCTCCAGTAATTTCTAAAAATCTACCGTTTTTAGCTAAACGTCTTTTAGCTGGGATATTTATTTTAAATTTATTTGAAAGATATTTACCTGTAATACTGTTTTTATTTTTACTTATATCTTGAAATGTCCCCTGAGCAACAACCTCGCCTCCTTTATTTCCTGCTTCTGGACCAAGATCAATGATATGATCTGCATTTTCCATTGTTTCAGTGTCGTGCTCTACTACAATTACTGTGTTTCCTAAATCTCTCAATCTTTTTAGAGCATTAATAAGTTTAACATTATCTTTTTGGTGCAAACCAATTGATGGTTCATCTAAAACATAAAGTACACCTGTTAATCCAGATCCTATTTGTGAAGCTAATCTTATTCTTTGAGCCTCACCACCAGACAGTGTTCCGGATTCTCTTGAAAGAGTTAAATAATCTAAACCAACATTTAAAAGAAAATTTAGTCTTTCATTAATTTCTTTCAAGATATGTTCAGCTATTTTAAATTGTCTCTTATCAAGCTTATTTTTGAGATTCTCAAACCATTTTGCAGCATCTAATATAGATTTTTCTGTGACTTCACTTATATGCATCCCATCAATTTTTACACAAAGCGCCTCATCTTTTAGTCTATGGCCATTACATCTTTCGCATTTTGTGTCAGACTGATATTGAGCTATTTCTTCTCTTTTCCAATCACTATCAGTTTCAAGATACCTTCTCTCCAAATTATTAATAACGCCCTCAAATGTCTTTTTATGAGAATATTTTTCGTAGCCATCATCGTATGTAAATTTAATTTCCTCTTCATCTGAACCATATAAAATAATATCTTTGATTTTTTTTGAGAGTTTTGACCATTTATCATCCATTGAGAAACCATAATGTTTTGATAAAGATGTTAATGTTTGTGCATAATATAATGTAGTTGTTTTAGCCCACGGTTCTATTGCACCATCAGCGATACTCTTTTTTTCATTTGGAATTACTAAATTTGGATCAACATTAAGTTTTATGCCTATTCCCTCACATTCCTCACACGCACCAAAAGGACTATTAAAAGAGAAAAGTCTAGGCTCAATTTCTTCAATTGTAAAACCACTTTCAGGACAAGCAAATTTAGTAGAAAATATTAATTTTTCAGTTTTTCTGAATTTTTTTGGTAAGGTCTCGTCTTCATATTCAACAAAAAGTAAACCATTAGCTAAATTTATGGCCGTCTCAATACCTTCAGCCAATCTATTTCCTAAAGACGAATTCAAAACAATTCTATCTACAAGAATTGATATATCATGTTTAATTTTCTTATTTAATTCAGGAACTTTCTCTATATCATAAAGAATTTCGTCAATCTTAATTTTTCTAAAGCCTCTTTTTTTATACCCTAAAATTTCTTTCTTATATTCACCCTTACGTCCTCTAACAATTGGTGCATAAAGATAGATGGTTGATTTTTTTGGTAAGGTTTTAATTTTGTCAACTATTTGAGTTACGGTTTGTGATTCTATTGGTTTACCTGTAAAAGGTGAATAAGGAATTCCTGCTCTTGCATACAAAACTCTCATGTAATCATAAATCTCTGTAACAGTTGCAACAGTAGATCTTGGATTTTTTGAGGTATTTTTTTGCTCAATGGATATAGCAGGGCTTAATCCTTCAATCAAATCCACATTTGGTTTTTTCATTTTATCTAAGAATTGTCTGGCATAGGCAGATAAACTTTCAACATATCTTCTTTGGCCTTCTGCATAAACTGTGTCAAAGGCTAAAGAAGATTTTCCCGATCCAGATAGACCTGTTATTACTACAAATTTGTCTTTAGGAATCTCTAAAGAAATATTCTTCAAATTATGTTCTTTAGCTCCCTTAATAACTATCTTTTTAATCATAATTTTTGTTGCTTTGACTTAATAAAATTATTATTCAGAGTAAATTGTGATATAAATCCTATAAATTAAAATAACAAATATTAAAATATTATGGCTGGAAGTTTAAATAAAGTACTTTTAATTGGTCGTTTGGGCGCAGATCCTGAGATTAAACAAATGGTTAACGGAAAAAATGTAGCTAGATTGAGCTTAGCAACAAGTCAATCTTGGAAAGATAAAAATACAGGTGAAAAAAAAGAAAAAACAGAGTGGCACCGTATAGTTGTATTTAATGAAGGATTGGTGAATGTTGTGCAACAATATTTAAAAAAAGGTGCACAAATTTATGTTGAAGGTCAAATAGCGACTAGGAAATGGAAAGATGAACAATCTGGTCAAGATAAATTTTCCACAGAGATAGTTATTCAAGGTTATAATTCATCTCTTACAATGTTAGGAGGTGGCAATTCTGGAGGAGGAATTGCTAATGATAATACACAGTCTTCTAAAAATAATGAGGAAATGTCTCAAATATCAAATGATATGGATGACGATATTCCTTTTTAAAATTTATGGAAAAATCAGAAACTTCTAAAGATCAAAATATAAAACTAATTTCCGTTCATGATGAGATGAGTTCATCTTATCTCTCTTATGCAATGAGCGTTATAGTAAGTAGAGCTTTGCCAGATATAAGAGATGGATTAAAGCCAGTTCATAGAAGAATATTATATGCAATGTATAAGGGTGGTTATGATTGGTCAAAACAATTTAGAAAGTCTGCTAGAATAGTTGGAGATGTTATTGGTAAATATCATCCTCATGGTGACCAATCTGTGTATGATGCATTAGTAAGGATGGTTCAAGACTTTTCAATGAGTCTTCCATTAGTTGATGGCCAAGGTAATTTTGGGTCTATAGATGGCGATCCAGCTGCGGCAATGAGATATACTGAAACACGATTGTCTAAAGTCTCTCAATTTTTGATTGATGATATAGAAAAAAATACAATTGATTTCAAGAGTAATTATGATGAAACAGAAAGAGAACCAACTGTTTTACCAGCGCAATTTCCAAATTTATTGGTCAATGGTGCGGGTGGTATCGCAGTTGGAATGGCAACAAGTATACCTCCGCATAATTTAGGAGAGGTTATTGATGGAACATTAGCTTTAATCGAAAATAAAGATATTAAGATTAAAGATCTTATGAGATACATTCCTGGTCCAGATTTTCCTACAGGAGGGGTAATAATAGGCAAAGATATTATCAAACAAGGCTATAATAAAGGCAGAGGATCTTTCAAAATAAGAGGTGAAATAACAATTGAAAGTTTAAAAAATAATAGAGAAAGATTGGTTATAACTTCTATACCATATCAAGTGAATAAATCAGTTTTAAATGAAAGAATAGCTCAGTTAGTTCGAGAAAAGAAAATAGAGGGCATTAGAGACATAAGAGATGAGTCAAATAGAGAAGGTATTAGAGTTTCAATAGATTTGAGAAGTGGAGTAGAGCCAGAAACAGTAAAAAGACAATTGTATAAAAATACACAGATAGAGAGTTCTTTTGGTTTTAATACTTTAGCTATAGTAGATGGAAAACCAGAAACATGTAATCTAAAAGATTTTCTTTCAAGTTTTTTAAATTTTAGGGAAGATGTAGTAATTAAAAAAACAAAATTTGATTTACGTAAAGCTGAGGATAGAGCTCATATTTTGATAGGTCTTTCAGTATCAGTTGAAAATTTAGATAAAGTTATAAAAATTATTAGAAGTTCGAAAAATCCTGATGAAGCAAAAATATCTATTTCAAAAACTAAGTGGAAAATTAATAAATCTAAAAAATTAATTTCATTAGTGGAAGATAAAAGTAAAAAAGATATTTATAATTTATCTGAGGAACAAGTTAATGCTATTTTAGAACTAAGATTACAAAAACTTACTGCTTTAGGAATTAACGAAATAGAAATTGAGATAAAAAAACTGTCTGAGCTAATTTCAAAATATAAAAAGATAATTTCGTCTAAAAAAGAATTATTAAAAGTAATTAGTAAGGAATTAAAAACAATTAAAGACAAATATTCTTCTCCTAGAAGAACAAAAATTATTGATGCAGTGCTCAACTATGACATAGAGGAAACCATTCAGAAACAATCAGTCATAATAACTGTCACATTACAAGGTTATATAAAAAGAGGATCTTTAAATAATCTAAAAACTCAAAAAAGGGGAGGCAAGGGTAAGACTGGCATAACAACTAGAAATGAAGACTCAGTAATTCAAACTTTGTCTGTAAATACTCATACATCTATGCTTTTCTTTTCTACAGAAGGTTTGGTATACAGATTAAAAGCTTGGAAAATTCCTGAAGGCTCAGCTTCATCCAAGGGAAAATCTTTATTTAACATTTTACCCTTAAAAAATCATCAATCTATAAGCTCTATAATGCCATTTCCTGATGATAATAATAGCTTAAAAGATTTTCAAATAGTCTTTGCAACCTCTAAAGGAAAAATTAGAAAAAATAGTTTGGAGGATTTTTCATCAATCAATGCTTCTGGAAAGATTGCTATGAAACTCGACAGTAACGATAAGATAGTAGGAGTTAAAATTTGCAAAGATGATCAAGATATTATTTTAAGCACAAAATTTGGTAAATGTATAAGGTTTGAATCTAAAAAACTGAGAATATTTAAAGGCAGATCCTCTAAAGGAATTAAAGGTCTTGAATTAGCACCAAATGATGAAATTGTATCACTATCAATAATTGATAACGACAAAATTAAAAAAAGCACTAAAAATGGCAAAGATGAAAAATCTGAATTAAAAGCTACCGAAAAATTTATTTTATCAATTACAGAAAATGGTTTCGGTAAGAAAACATCTCATAAAGATTACAGGGTTACCAACAGAGGTGGAAAGGGGATAATTGGGATTGTAAATTCACCAAGAAATGGAAACATAGCCTCTTCATTTCCAGTCTTTGAGGGTGATGAAATTATGATATCGACAAACAAAGGGAGAGTAATAAGAGTTGCAGTTAAAGAAATTAGAACTGCAGGTAGAAACACTCAAGGGGTTAGAATAATTAAACTTTCAGGTGATGAAAAAGTTGTTTCATCAATAAAGATTGATGATAATTTGATATAATGCCAAAAGTTGCTATTTATCCAGGTACCTTTGATCCAATAACCTTTGGACATATTGATGTTATAAAAAAATCTTTAAAATTATTTGATAAATTAGTTGTTGGTGTTTCAGACAGCGAAAACAAAAACTATCTTTTCAACCCTTTTGAGAGAATAGAAATTGTCAAAAAAGCTCTGTTTTCCGATCTCAAATTAGATAAAAAAAAAATAGTTGTTGTTTCTTTTTCTTCTTTAACCACAGACTTATGTAAAAAATATAAATCGAATATCATTTTAAGAGGTTTAAGAGCAGTTTCAGATTTTGAGTATGAATTTCAATTGGCAGGCATGAATCGGAAGCTCAATAACAAGATTGAGACAATTTTTTTAATGTCGGATGTAGAAAATCAGATAATTTCATCTAAGTTTGTTAAAGAAATTGTCAAATTAAAAGGTGATATAAAAAAATTTACTACCAAAAGTACAATTAAGTCATTAAAGGAAAAATATGAATAAGCTTTTTATAAAAATTTTATTTATTTTTTCTTTATTTATCAATCAAACAATAGCACAGGAGAATATTATGATTTTAAAATTAAAAGATGGAGATGTAAAAATTGAATTATTTTCAGATGTTGCACCAAATCACGTAAATAGAATAAAAGAATTAGCCAACTCAGGAAAATATGACAATGTTGTTTTTCATAGAGTAATAGATGGCTTTATGGCTCAAACCGGTGATGTTCAATTTGGCAAATCAGACTCAAATAATTTTGATCTAAATAGAGCTGGTATGGGTGGATCAGATTTGCCCGATCTAAAACAAGAGTTTAGTGGTCTACCTCATGATAGAGGAACTTTATCAATGGCTCGTTCATCTGATCCTAATAGTGCGAACAGTCAATTCTTTATTTGTTTTAAACCCGCTCCTTTTTTAGATAGACAATATACAGTTTTTGGAAAAGTTATTGAAGGCATGGAGTTTGTTGATAAAATTAAAAGAGGCGATGAAAACAATAATGGTTCAGTTTCTGATCCTGACAAAATAGTTAGTTTTAAATCCTTATAAACTTTAATCAAGTTGAAAAAATTTGCCTTTAAAGTTTTAGCTAAAGATAATTTTGCAAGATCAGGGTTAATCGAAACACATAGAGGAAATATTAATACACCAGCTTTCATGCCAGTCGGTACCCAAGCGACTGTTAAGGCTTGTACAATTAGAGATATTAAAAAAACTGGATCAGAAATAATTCTCTCTAATACTTATCATTTAATGATTAGACCAGGTGTAGACCGTGTTAAAAATGCTGGAGGATTGCACAAATTTATGAATTGTGATCTTCCTATTTTAACAGACTCTGGCGGTTTTCAAGTTATGTCTTTATCTAAATTAAATAAAATTGATAGAGAAAAGGGTGCAATTTTTAATTCACATGTTGATGGGAAAAAATTTAATTTAAGTCCAGAAGAAAGTATAAAAATTCAATTGGGTTTAGATTCTGATATTGTAATGATTATGGATGAATGCCCTAAAAAAAGTAATGACTATAATTTGATAAAAGACTCTATGAATTTGTCGTTATACTGGGCGAAAAGGTCAAAAAAAGCTTTTGGTAACAATCCGCACAAAGCTTTATTTGGAATAGTACAAGGAGGTTTATTCAAAGATTTAAGACTTGAGTCGCTAAATTCTCTAATTGAAATTGGTTTTGATGGATACGCGCTTGGTGGCTTAGCAGTTGGAGAAACTCAAAAAGAGATGTTTCAAGTTTTAGATGATATTAAATTAAATCTACCTGAGCTAAAACCCAGATATTTAATGGGTGTTGGCACTCCTTCTGACATTTTAGGAGCAGTCAAAAGAGGTATTGATATGTTTGATTGTGTTTTACCTACGAGATTAGGAAGAACAGGCTTAGCTTTTACTTGGAATGGTAGAGTTAATGTTAAAAATAAAAAATATCAAAATGATAATTCTCCACTAGACAAAGATTGTGACAATTTAGAATTAAACAAGTATTCTTTGAATTATTTAAATCATCTTTTCAACACTAATGAAATTCTTGCATCAATGATTCTAACATTACATAATATTAATTTTTACCAAGAATTGATGAGATCAATTAGATCAAATATACAAAAAGGTACCTTTGACAAATTTCACGATAAATACATAGATAAGTTGTAAATTTTGCTAAAAAATTTGTCAAAAATGTCATTTGAAATATATAAATTTATCTATATATAAGCTTCAATCCTTTAAATTTTGGGCCCTTAGCTCAGTTGGTAGAGCAATTCCCTTTTAAGGAATGGGTCGATGGTTCGAGTCCATCAGGGCTCACCATTTTTAGGAAATTTTTATTGGTGGGTATTCTAAAATAATCTTATTTGTCCACTCATTTATTTTTTTAATTCGATTGTCAGCAGATGGATGGGTGCTTAAAAATTCCGGTTGCGACTTTCCTTTGTTAAATTCTTTCATTCTTTCCCAAATTTTTGTAGTCTCTCTAATATCATAACCCGACAGAGAAGAAAAAATCATTCCTAAATAATCCGCTTCACTTTCTTGTTTTCTTGTGAAAGGGTTCATTATGCCAAGTTGAGAAAGCAAACCTATTGTATCCATTCCAGTAGCTCTATTTACTTGGGACAGCTTTCCTCCAGTAAAAATATCTAATAATTGTGTTCCAGTATTAAGTATTGCTCCTCTACTAGCTCTTTCAACAGAATGTTTTGCAACTGCATGAGCTATTTCATGACCCATGACCGCTGCCAAACCATTTGTATTTTTAGTGACCTCAAGCATTCCAGTATAGACTGCAATTTTACCACCAGGCATACACCAGGCATTTCTTACTTTTTTATTCTCTATTAAAATGTATTCCCAATCGAAATTTTGAGTTGGGTCGTCAAGTTTTGATACGTAAAAATATTCACTAATAGAATCCTCCATTTTTTTTCCAATATTTTTAATCAAATCAAGTGTCTTTGTGTCTTTACTTAACTTTTCTTTTTCTTTCACTTTTTCAAAAATCTTAGCTGCTTGAGCATTTAGTTTAGCTTCGGGTATTATTTTAAGCTGCTTTCTCTCTGTGATAGGAGCAGTAGAGCAAGAATTTAAAAGAAACCCTCCACAACTACAACCAACATATGACAAAAATTTTCTTCTATTCATTTTACTAATACATTGATATTATATTAATTAATGAATCTAAATAATAAAATATTATTAATACTTTTCATAGTAGCAATTTCTTTCGTAATCTATTCAAGTTTTAGATAAAATTATGACTAAAAATAAAAAAAAAAGATCATTAACGCTTGTTTTAAGAAATTACTTTATTACAGGAGTTGTTGTATTAATTCCCATTGGAATTACTTTATATCTCACAAAATTTTTCATTGGAATTTCATCTAAAATTATACCTGAGAACATAAATCCAAATAACTACTTGCCTTATGCTGTCCCAGGACTTGAAATTTTAATATCTGTAGTCATCATTACAATTGTTGGTGGATTATCATTATCTTTTTTAGGTAAAAAAATTTTAAAGTTAATTGATGATCTATTTAAACGAATACCTTTCTTAAGAACAATTTATTCTGCTATTCTACAAATGACTGAAACGTTCTCTAATAGCAAAAATGACAAGAAAAGTGTTGTATTGATTCAATATCCAAGGAAAGGAGTTTGGGCAGTTGGTTTTGCAACAAAAGAAAATAAAGGTGAAATGGCTCAAAAAACTAATCAGAAACTAATAAGCGTATTTGTTCCAACGACTCCTAATCCTACAAGTGGTTTTTTACTTATGTTTCCACTAGATGAAGTAATCTATTTAGATATGACTTTTGAAGAAGCATCTAAATTTATTGTATCTGCTGGTACTTCTACTGGTAAGAATTAAGCAATATCATTTATAATATCAGCTCTATCATAAAGTTTAATAAGTGGTTTAAATCTTTTTATATCTTCGTTTGATTTTTCAATTCTTTTAATCTCTTTTTCAGCTAATAAAAAAAGATCTTTATTATGAATTGGATCAGCTAATTTAAAATTTTTAATACCACTTTGTTTAAAACCCAATAAATCTCCAAAACCTCTTATAGCCATATCTGCTTCTGAAATTATGAAACCATCATTAGATTCTTTCAAAATATTAATTCTTTTTTTTGCATTCTCACTTAAATTTGATTTAAACATCAAAATACATGAAGACGCTTTAGAACCTCTGCCCACACGTCCTCTTAGTTGGTGCAATTGAGACAACCCGAACTTATTTGCATTTTCTATGATTATTACATTGGCATTAGGAAAATCTATACCAACTTCTATGATTGTAGTTGACACTAATATTTTAAATTCATTTTTTAAAAAACTATTTAAAATATTTTCTTTTTCATCGATAGTGGTCTTTCCATGTAGTAATAAAACTTGTTTTGGAAACAATTTATTTAAGTATTCAAATTTTTTTATAGCTGAAGTATGATCAATTCTCTTAGACTCCTCTATTAGTGGGCAAACCCAAAATATTTGATTTCCAAGACTAATTTCTTTTTGTACAAACTTTATTACATCATCTATCTTATTTTCTAATTTACTATATGTTTTGATAGATTTTCTTGATTTAGGTTTTTCTTTTATTATAGAAATGTCCATATCACCAAAAATAGTCATTGTTAAGGTTCTAGGTATTGGCGTAGCAGTCATTAGTAATATATCACAATCTTTTCCCCCCTTATCAGATAAACGTTTTCTTTGGCTTACACCAAATTTGTGTTGTTCATCAATTATTATCAATCCAAGATTTTTAAAGATTACCTTTTTTTGAAATATTGCATGTGTACCAAAGACGATATCAATTTTATTTTGTAAAAGTTTACTAACTATATCTTTTTTTTCTTTATATTCAGTTTTTCCAGAAATCAGTGCAATATTTAATTCGTCAGCAAAAATTTTCTTTGCAAGATTAAAATGTTGTCTTGCTAAAATCTCAGTTGGAGCCATGACTGCAACTTGAAAACCTGAATTAACAGTGTTATGTGCAGCTAAAAGAGAAACAATTGTTTTTCCACTTCCAACATCGCCTTGTAAAAGTCTAAACATCTTGGTTGATGAACATAAATCTTGATTGATCTCTCCCAATGATTTTAATTGATCTTTAGTTAATGAAAAATCAAGTTTATTTATAATTTTATTTTGTTTATTTAAATGTAAAGTTTTATTTTTCTTCTTATTCTTCTTAATTTTTTTTCTTATTTCTGAATTAACTAAAAATGTTGAAAAAATTTCGTCATATGCAAGTCTTTGATAAAAGTTTTTTTTATACTTTCCAATATTTTCTGGTTTGTGTAACTCTCTTATTGATGTGTTCCAGCTTATATAATCAAATTTAGCTAATATGTCCTTAGAATGCCACTCATCTAATATTGGGAGCGACACAATTATTTGATTTATTATTTTGTTGTAAACTTTCTCTGAAATACCATCTGATAGGGCATATTTGTTATGTTTTTGTTTTATTAACGAAGAATCCTCTGAGATATATTTTGGGTTGGTTATTTGGTATTTATTTTTAAACATTCCAATTTTTCCATTAATTGTAACCTCTTTACCTATAGGCAGGATCTTTTTTATATATCCTTCATAACTGTTAAAAAAAACACAGTCCAATTCTCCAGTATCATCTGAGCAAACAACCCTGTTTGGTAGATTTCTTACTCTAGGAAATAAATACTTTTTTGGAAAAATTGTTATTGTTTGATTTTCGCCTATTTTCAAATCTTTAACTTTTGAAGATAGAGTTCGGTCTGTAAATGATTTAGGTAGTTTCCATAATAGATCAAAAATACTATTTATTTTTTTTTTTTTCAAAATTTGAGAAGTTTTAGCACCAACTCCTTTTAAAGTTGATAAATCTTTTAACAAATATTGATAATTGCTTTTATTATACATTTACAACTTATATATTCTAATTATGAATTCTGACATAGAACAATTAAAAAAAAAAATTATCTATAGATCAAATTATCGTGGTACAAAAGAAATGGATAAATTACTAGGAGCATTTACGAATGCTTATATTAATCAATTAAATGAGAAGGATCTATTAGATTTACAAAAGCTCCTAAGTTTTGAGGACGAAGATCTATTTAATTTTTATAGAGGATTAAATACAAATATAGAATTTGAGGAAAATAATGTTAATGCATTATTTAAAAAATTTAAATATGTGGTTGATTAAGAATGGCGGAGAGACTGGGATTCGAACCCAGGAAAGAGTTGCCCCTTTGCCGGTTTTCAAGACCGGTGCTTTCAACCGCTCAGCCATCTCTCCGTGAGCAAGGTTTTATTATTAAAAATATATAATTCAACCATAAAATAGTCTAATTACCTTAAGTATTATTTGATTCTATAAAATTCTATGAATAAAGATTTTAACAAAGGTTTATTATTAACTTCATTAGGATCTTTTTGGTGGGGTTTTATTGGAGTAATTTACTTTGAATATGTATCTTTTATTGGTCACATAGAATTAGTAGTTCATAGATGTTTATGGACAACTTTGATGTTAATTTTAACTACCACATTTGTATCGAAATGGAAAATATTTTTTAAAATTGCAATTAACCAAAAAAATTTGATCTACTTATTTATCTCAGGAGCTCTAATTTTTGTTAATTGGGCTATTTGGATATATGCTGTTGCAACTGAAAGAATAATAGATGCAAGTTTTGGATATTTCATAATGCCAATTATTAGTGTTTTATTAGGTAAAATTTTTTTTAAAGAAAAATTAAATAATAAAAGAATTTTTTCAGTAATTTTGGTCATTATTTCAATTTTATTTATAATTTTTTTTAATCTAAAAAGTCTACCATGGGTTGGTTTGATAGTAGCTTTTAGTTGGGCTTTTTATAATCTTGTTAGAAAAAAAATCAATGTTGATACTGATATTGGACTTTTAATTGAGAGTTTTTTTATATTTCCATTTGCTTTAATTGCGTTTTATTTAATATATAAAAATGGTTTAAATGATTTTAACCTATCAAACCCTGGTCTAAGTTTATTTTTAATCCTAGCAGGACCAATGACAGTAATTCCTTTATTTCTTTATGTTAGGGGTGTTGAGTTAATAGGGTTGGGGCCAACAGGCATGATATTTTACATAACGCCTACACTACAGTTCATTATGGGCTATTTCTATTACAATGAGAGTTTTTCTTTAGTAAAATTTATTAGTTTTATTATTATATGGATAGCTGTAATTATATATTTAAAAGACTTATATGAAAATAATTAAAATATTATTATTTATAAGTATATTTTTTTGTAATTTAACTTATGCTGATATCAATATAGAATTTGAAAACTGGAAAAAAGATTTTAAAAAAGTAGCATTATCTAAAGATATATCAGAAGAAACTTTTAATATAGCAATTGAAAATACCAGATATTTACCAAACGTAATTAAATACGATAGATATCAACCTGAGTTTTATGAAGATACAAAAACATATATTAGCAAAAGAGCTTCATTAAAAAAATTGAAACAAGGTCTAGAACTATATGAACAGAACCACGAATTGATAAATAAAATAGAAAAAGAATTCAAAGTTGAAAAAGAATTAATGTTGGCTTTGATGGGTATCGAAACAAATTTTGGTAATTATGTTGGAAAAATGGATATCCTTTCGTCTCTTGCAACACTAAGTTTTGATAAAAGAAGATCTGAGTTTTTTACAAATGAACTAATCACTCTTTTAAAGTTAATAGAAACTAAAAAAGTTGATCATAAAAGTTTATATGGATCATGGGCAGGGGCTTTTGGATATTTTCAATTTATGCCAAGCACTATTGATAATTATGCTATTGATTATAACAATAATAAGAAAATAAATTTGAAAAATAACATAGATGCATTTGCTTCTGCAGCAAATTATTTATCAAAAATAGGGTGGAGGACAGAAAGACCATGCTTTTATAAAGTAGTGCTTAAAGATAATATTCCAAATAAATATTTGAATACATCTGCGCAAAAAATAAAAAACAAAAAAAAATTAAGTTTTTTTATGAAATATATTGAGAAAGATAACCTACCTAGCAATTTAAATTTTAATTATAAAGTTGCAATAGTAACTCCAGATAAAGATATTGTTAAAGATGCTGAAAAACTTACACCAGCCTACATTGTTTATGATAACTATGAAGTTATTCTTAAATGGAATAGATCTTTAAGGTTTAGTTTAGCTGTATGTACTTTAAAGGATAAATTTGAAAATGAACTTTAAATATTATCTAATTATTCCTATTATATTATTTCTCAGTAATTGTTCAACTAACGTCAATTTAAAAAAATTTACAACAGTAGAAAATTTTTCAAATAAAGGTTTTACCTTAGTTTTTGAAGATAAATTATATAATGATAAAATTGTTGATAAAAAAATTGATAATCGCTCATATCTAATTTTTCAAAAAAATTTAAGAAAAAATTCAAGTGTTAAAATAACTAATATGTTAAATAATAAAACAATTTTAGCAAAAGTTGCTTCAAATAAGACAAATTATCCTTATTTTTATAATTCAGTTATATCTGAAAGAATTGCAGAAGATTTAGATCTTGATTTAGATGAACCTTATATATCAATTTCGTTAATATCAAATAATTCATCATTTATAGCAAAAAAAACTAAAACTTGGGAGGAGGAAAAAGAAGTAGCTGAAAAGGCTCCAGTTGATGGAATTGAGATAAATGATCTTAATAAAGTGAAAACTAAGAAGAAAACTATTAAGACTAAAAAATTTTCATATTCAATAAAAATTGCTGATTTTTATTATGAAAAATCAGCCTTAGAAATGATTAAAAGGATTAAAAATGAAACTTCAATTAAAAATTTTAAAGTACTCGCTCTTACTAAAACAAATTTTAGAGTTATTTTAGGTCCTTTTAATGATATTAATTCTTTAAAAAATTCTTATAATAAAGCCGCTATACTAGATTTTGATAACCTTGAAATTATTCGACATGATTAAAAGTTTCACACATATTTTGTTTTTTTTATTTTTATTCACACCAAATGCATTTTGTGAATTCCAAACAAAAGCTCGAACAGCAATTTTACAAGATTTTTATTCAGGTGAAATTTTGTATGAGAAAGAACCAGATATTTCTATATATCCTGCTTCGATGACTAAAATAATGACTGCTATTATAGCTTTTGATTTTATCAAATCTGGGGATATCAATTTAGATGATGAGTTTATTGTTTCGGAAAAAGCTTGGCGTTTATCTACTTCAGGATACTCATCCATGTTTATCATGGTAAATGATATGGTTTCAGTTGAAGACTTATTAAGAGGAATAATTGTTGCTTCTGGCAATGATGCATGTGTTACATTAGCTGAAGGTATAGCGGGCACTGAAGAGGAGTTTGCTATTTTAATGACAGCTAAAGCAAAAGAATTAGGTATGGAAAATACTAATTTTGCAAACTCTTCGGGGATTAATGATCCAAATAATTATTCTACAGTTAGAGATATACTAATTATGTCTAATTATCTTATAAAAACTCATCCAAATTTTTACGAATATTTTGCTGAATTAGAGTTTACTTGGGATAGGACTGGTGGTGATCCAATAACCCAGGGTAATAGAAATCCGCTTCTTTATAAAAATATTGGTGCTGATGGAATTAAAACAGGATATCTAGCTGTTGAAAAATATTCATTGGCTTCGTCCATAAATAGAAATGGAAGACGCTTAATTGCAGTTGGTAGTGGTTTTGACACAAAAAAACAAAGATCTAGAGAGAGTACAAAAATCTTAACTTACGGTTTAACAAATTTTGATTTGGTAAAAATTACAGAGGCCAATCAAGTAATTTCTGAAGTGGAGGTATGGTTGGGTCAAAAAAATAATGTTCAAGTCTACTCAAATCAAAATATTTACAAAACTATTAAAAAAGCCAGAAAAAACCGTCTTAAAATATCAGTAAATTATAACGGACCAATCGAAGCTCCAATTAAAAAAGATCAAGTTATTGCTAAACTTAAAATGGTTTATGATGATGAGCTTGTAGGAGAATATAATCTTTACGCAAAGGAGGAAATTAAAAGATTAAATATTTTCTCTAGATTAATTAGATCATTAAATTATTTGATTTGGGGTGATGTCTAAAAAACCAATCATTGTTTTTGAAGGCATAGAGGGATCTGGTAAATCTCACCATATTAGAAGAATTGTAAGTTTTTTAAAAAAGAATAAAATTGATTTTATATATTTAAGAGAGCCAGGTGGAAATTTAAATTCCGAGAAAATAAGAAAATTAATCTTAAGTAAAAAAATAAAATTTCAACCAAAAACAGATTTATTATTATATATAGCTGCAAGAAATGAGAATATTTCAATTCTTAAGGAAAATTATAAAAAAAAAATAATTTTGATCGATAGATTTGTAGACTCAACAGTTGCTTATCAGCATTATGGAATGGGTTTAAATATTGATTTTATAAAGAATATAAACAAATTTGTTTTAGATGGACTAAAAGTTGATTTCACCTTCCTTAACGTAGTAAGTGAAAAAAATATGATAAAAAGACTTAAAAAAAGAAAAAAATTAAATAGATATGATAAATTTGAAAAAAATTTTTATAAAAAAGTTCAAAAAGGTTACATAAAAATGGCTCAAAAAAAACCAAAAAAATATTTCATTGTTAACTCTAATCTAGAAATTAAATCTAATGAAAAATTAATTATAAATAAAGTTAAAGACTTAATTTAGATATGAATGACCCAATTAATCAGACCAATCTTTTTGGATTAAATAATTATTTCAATGAATTAAAGTATTTATTTGATAATAACAAATTGCCAAATAAGATATTATTATCAGGTCAAAAAGGATCAGGTAAATTTACATTATCACTACATTTAATTAATTATATTTTATCTAAGAACGAGGATTATTCATACGATGTTCAAAATTTACTAATTAATGATAAAAATAGATCTTTTAAATTAATTAAAAACAATACATCACCAAATTTTTTTTTAATTGATATCAAAAAAGAAAAAAAGGCTATTGAAGTTGATCAAATAAGAGAATTAATAAGTTTTTGCAATAAATCTTCTTTTAATAACAAGCCCAGATTTGTTTTGATAGATAATCACGAGTTAATGAATTTAAATTCAAATAATGCTTTACTCAAAACTCTAGAAGAACCTAATGATAATATATTTTTTATTATCATTAATAATTCATCAAAAATTTTACAAACTATTAAATCAAGATGTTTGTACTTTAAAATTTCATTATCACAACAAGAAACTATTAAAATTTTTAATAAGATTATTGATAAAGATATTAATAGTTTGATAAATAATGATTTAATTTCACATTATTTCACTCCAGGTGATTTACTAAATTTATACAATTTTTCTCTTGAAAAAAAAATTGACTTATTGAACATGAATCTTAAAGAGTTCTTGTTAAAAATAATTGATAATCAGTATTATAAAAAAGATATTTTAAGTATTAATCTTATATTTGCTTTTTTACAAATGTATTTCATTAAGAAGATTAACAATCTAGATAATTACTCGGTTTATACAAAATTTGTGAATTCTATTGATGATATTAAAAGATTTAATTTAGATATTGAAAGTTTATTTATCCAATTAAGACATCAAATAATTAATGACTAAATATTTTTATATTACTACACCGATTTACTATCCATCTGCGAAACCTCATATGGGCCACGCATACTCAAGTATTATTGCTGATTTTTTTGCGAGATTTAAAAGAATTGATGGTTTTCAGGTACATTTTTTAACTGGTACTGATGAACATGGATTAAAAATTCAAAGAGCTGCTGAAAAAGAGGGGATGGATACATTAAAATTTTGCGATACTATTAGTCAAACATTTAAGGATCTCTCAAAAACTTTAAATTTAACCAATACTGACTTTATAAGAACTACTGAGAAAAGACATTTAAAATCTGTGCAATATTTATGGAATGAACTAGAAAAAAATGATGACATTTATCTTTCTAAATATTCTGGATGGTACTCTGTATCAGATGAAGCATTTTATAATGAAGATGAAATTGAGGAAAATAATGGAAAAAAAATAGCAATTTCTTCAAAATCTCTAGTCGAGTGGGTTGATGAGGAGTCTTATTTTTTTAGATTATCAAAATGGGAAAAGCCTTTACTAAATTTTTATGAAAAAAATCCACAATTTATTTCACCAGAATCTAGAAAAAATGAAGTTATTAGTTTTGTAAAAAGTGGTTTGAAGGATTTATCTGTAAGTCGGAAGAGTTTTTCTTGGGGTATTAAAGTACCCAGCAATAAAGATCATGTTATATATGTATGGCTTGATGCGTTAACTAATTATTTAAGTGCTTTAAATTATCCTGATAAAAATGATAAGTTGCTTAATAATTTTTGGCCTGCCTCATTACACATTATTGGTAAAGATATATTGAGATTTCATGCAATTTATTGGCCAGCTTTTTTGTTAGCAGCTAAAATTAAACCTCCACTAAGAGTTTATGGTCATGGTTGGATACTTTCAGGAGATGAAAAAATGTCAAAGTCAAAAGGTAATATATTAGATCCAATTGATATTATAGAAAATTATGGTGTTGATTCCTTGAGATACTATCTCATTAAAGAAGTTTCTTTTGGAAATGATGGAAATATATCACAAGAGAGACTTGAAGATTGCATTAATAGTGATTTAGCAAATAATTTTGGAAACTTATGTCAACGAGTTGTTGCTTTTTCTCTAAAAAATTGTGAGGGAAAAATTCCCGATAAAATAGAATTTAACTCAGATGATCTTAAAGTATTAGATAAATTTAAAAATAATTTAAATACTATAAGGGAAAAAATTGATAAACAAGATATTAATTTTTATATAGACTTTATTGTAAATTCTTTATTTGAGGCAAACAAATATTTTAATGATCAAGAGCCCTGGAAAAAGAAAGATAATCTAATCAGATTAAATACAATAGTTTATACAACATTAGAAATAGTGAGAAAAATAAGCTATTTATTATACCCTATTATCCCAGAGTCTTCTGTTAAAGCACTAAAAATTTTTGATATAAAGGAAAAAGATATTAATTTTTCTTCATTAGAAAATAATGAGTTTTTAATTAAAGACAAAAAAATAAATAAAATAGATATATTATTTAAAAAAATAGAAAAAAATAATGATTGATTCACATTGCCATTTAGACCATGAACCGCTGAAAAGTGATTTATCAAATATAATTAAACGTTCAAAAGATGAGGGAATAGAAAAATTATTGACAATTTCTACGTCTGTAGAAAGTTTTCAAAAAATCAAAAAAATTATAAATGAGGACGAAATTATTTTTGGTACTATTGGAATACATCCACATGAAACTGATAATAATGAAATTTCAACTGATTATATTGTAAAAAATTTTGAGGAAAATCCAAAGATAATTGGTATTGGCGAAACTGGATTGGATTTTTATTACAATAACAGTGATAAAGAAAAACAAATTAAAAGTTTTAAGAAACATATAGAAGCTTCTATAAAAACAAACTCACCGTTGATAGTTCATTCAAGAAGTGCAGAGGACGAAACATATGAAATTTTGAATAAATATCAAAGTGAAAAATTAAAAATTTTGATGCATTGTTTTACAGGTTCAAAAAATTTTGCTGAAAAATTATTAAAATTAAATGCTTTTTTTTCTGCTAGTGGCATTATAACTTTTAAAAATTCCATAGATCTACAGGAAACATTTAAAATTTTACCACTAGAAAAAATTTTGATTGAGACAGATAGCCCTTATTTAGCACCTGTCCCTAATCGTGGCAAAAAAAATGAACCATCCTTTTTAGGTTATACAGCGCAAAAATTAGCTGATATCAAAGATCTATCGAAACAAGAAATAACTAAAATTACGACTAAAAACTTTAACAACCTTTTTTTTAATTAAGATCAATGGAATTCATTATACTCGGTTGTGGAAGTTCAATGGGTGTACCAAGACCAGATGGATTTTTTGGTAATTGCGATCCAAAAAACATAAAAAACCATAGAACAAGATGTTCAGCTATTATTAAAACATCAAATCAAAATATATTAATAGACACATCACCCGATCTGAGACAACAATTATTAAGGCACAAGATAAAAAGAATAGATAAAGTATTTTATTCTCATATGCATGGTGATCAAACTCATGGAATTAATGATTTAAGATCTTTCTACATAAATAGCAAAAATCAAATTAATGTATATGCTGATAAATCAACATCAAAGTATCTTAAAAAAAGTTTTTCGTATATTTTCAAAAGTTATTCAAAAGAATATCCGGCTACATTAAAGTTGAACAATTTACCAAGAAGTATTTTTTTAACTAATAATAAAAAAAAGATAAAGATCAAATCAGTTCAAGTTGAACATGGTAACGTAAAATCTAACTGTTTTATAATTGACAAAAAATTAGCTTACATAAGTGATGTAAGTAAAATTTATAATAGCGATTATAAATATTTTAAAAATTTAAAATATCTAATCATTGATTGTTTGTGGTATAATCCTCACCCATCTCATTTTAATCTTAAAACTTCGTTGTCAATGATATCAAAATTTAATCCAAAAAAAGCAATTTTAACTAATTTATCACCTGTATTAGATTATAAAGCTCTCAAGAAATTATTACCTAAAAATGTACTTCCTGCACATGATGGTTTATCAATCAAACTATAAGATACTTTCAATTTTATTAATTATTTTTTTTGACATTGGCTTTGTGAAAGAAGAAAAAGTATCTGCTACTTTGCCCTCTTTATTAATCAAAATTTTATGAAAATTCCATTTTGGAACCGCTGAATTACCATAATTAGTTTTAGCCCATTTAAAAACTTCATGAGCATTAATTCCTTTCACTTCAGTAATTGCTGAAAGAGGAAAAGTAATATTAAAATTTACTTCACAAAACTCTTTTACATCAGAATTTCTTTTTTTTTCTTGATTAAATGAATCTGATGGAACACCAAGAACAATTAAACCTTTTTTATTATATTCGTCCCAAAGAGCTTGAAGTTCATTATACTGGTTTGTAAATCCACAATAACTTGCTGTGTTGACAACTAAAACTACCTTATTTTTAAAATCACTAAAATCAATCATCCCGCCTGATATATTTTCAATTTTTAAATCAAAAAAAGTTTTTTCATAACTCGCTAAAACAGGGCTTTTAAAAAAAAACATAATTACCGTTAAACCAAAAATTAATTTTTTTTTCATTTATTAGGTGTTAGTAGTATTAAAAAGTACCCAAATAAAGTGGACAAAAGCGACCCAGTTAATACACCTATCTTTACACCATCCATATATTGCATGTTTTCTACAAAGGCTAAATTACCAACGAAAAGGCTCATCGTAAAACCAATTCCTGTAAGAACTCCAACCCCATAAAAATTAAACCAATTTGAATTATTAGGCATTTGAGCTATTTTTGTTTTAATTGCTACATACGAAAACACAAAGACTCCTAATTGTTTTCCAACAAATAATCCTAAAACAATACCTAAAGGTACCTTATCAAGAAGTGAACTAAGTGATAAACCTTCCAATGAAACGCCAGCATTCGCAAAAGCGAAAAGAGGCATTATACCAAATGCAACATATGGACTAATTGCATGTTCAACTTTTATTAATAGTGAAAAATCTTTTTCTTTTTTCCTGTGAGGTATTGTCATAGCTAATAAAACACCAGCTATTGTTGCATGTATACCTGAATTGTGTGTGAAATCCCAAAGAAATATACCAACTATAAGGTAAGGTAAAAACTTTTTAATATTAAATTTGTTTATAAATAATAGAATTATAAAAGCTAATAACATTAGGCTTAAATATTTTATACTTAAATCCCCTGAATAAAATATGGCAATAATGACAATAGCACCTAAATCATCAATAATTGCAAGAGCTGTTAAAAAAACTTTTAAGGATAATGGAACTCTTTTACCTAATAAAGAAAGTACACCAAGAGAAAAAGCGATATCAGTAGCTGAAGGAATTGCCCATCCATTTAAAGTTTCAGGATCACCAAAATTTATAAAAATGTAAAATAGAGCAGGTATCAACATTCCACCAACAGCAGCAATTATCGGAAGTAAAGCTTGTTTAATGTTAGAAAGTTCGCCTTGTAAAAATTCTCTTTTTATTTCTAATGTAACAAAGAAAAAGAATATTGCCATTAAAGCATCATTAATCCAGTGAATAACAGATAATTTTAATCCAAAATTATTAATACCTATGAATAAATATTTATTTAATGTTGAGAAATATAATTCGGATAAATCTGAATTACTTATTATTAGAGCAATAATAGCCGCAAATAACAATACTAAACCACTTGCTGCTTCAAGCTTAAAAAACCATCTAAAAGGTTTTGATAAATAATTAATCATTTTATCTTATTAAATCTTTTATAAATAGATTTATGTCTTTAATAGTCTCAAATAAATTAAATAAAAATAATTCCAGATTCGGAAATATAGAGGATAAATTATTTTTGAATGTATCCAAAAAAATTATTGCTGCTATTGATGTGATAATTAGGACTATAAAATAACTAAAAATTTTTGACAAATTAAGATTTATTCCATTATTGTAATTAGTGTCCTTTATTTGTTTTTTTTGAGAGTTATTATGCAGAGTCGTTTTTAAGCTCTTTTTAATTTCAACATCTACTTCGTCTTGAGTTTGTGGTAATTCAATAGGTTTTTCAACAGTCTCTTCAATATAAGTATTTTTATAAAACCATTTTCGATCACAAGCTCCACATTGTAGTGTTCTTCCTTTTTCAGGAATTAAATTAGCATCAATTTCAAATTTTTTTTCACCACAAGGACAGTCGATAATCATAAGCTTTATATAGCAGATTTTTTCCAAATTTCTTTTAAATTTCTCTACCTTTATACATTGAAATAATTAATAAGTGCTGTATTAGTACATCACTCGGAGTGTAGCGCAGCCTGGTAGCGCATCTGGTTTGGGACCAGAGGGTCGCAGGTTCGAATCCTGCCACTCCGACCATTTATGAGAAAAGCAAAAATTTACATGCCAAATAAAAGTCCAATGCAGTCCGGAAGAGGAAAGTCTAATAAATGGATTTTGGAGTTTGAAACAAGAGATCCAACAAGAAATCCATTAATGGGATGGGAAAGTTCAAATGATACTTTATCTGAGTTAATATTAGAATTTTCCTCAAAAGAATTAGCAATAGAATATGCAAAAAAAAATAAAATTAATGTAGAAATTATTGAACCGAAGAAAAGAAAGATTGTAAAAAAATCTTATGCAGATAATTTTTTAAAATAAATGTTTAAATTTTTTACTCAAAAAAAATGGCATCTTTGGAGTATAGGTGGAACTATTTTGATTTTACTTGCTACATGGTATCAAGTTCAATTAGATGTTAGGATAAACGAATGGTTTGGAGAATTTTATGATACTCTTCAAAAAGCCTTAACAGAACCTAATTCAGTTTCAGAGAAAGATTTTATTGCATACTTGTTTACTTTTGCAAAAATAGCTGCTGTTTATATTTTAGTTGTTATCTTTAGTGATTATTTTACAAGCCATTGGACTTTCAGATGGAGAACAGCTATGGCTGATTTTTATCATGATAAGTGGGATTATGCTTCTTCTATAGAAGGAGCATCACAAAGAGTTCAAGAAGACACATTAAAATTTGCAAGAATTATGGAAGGCTTAGGGGCTGAACTCTTAAGGAGCTTGATGACCTTAGTAGCATTTACACCTATATTATGGGGTTTATCAAAAAGTATTACTGTTCTTCCATGGATTGGGCCAGTTGACCACGCGTTAGTTTGGGTTGCAATTGTTTCAGCATTAGGAGGGACTATAATATTAGCCAGTGTTGGAATTAAATTACCAGGAATTGAATATGATATTCAAAAAGAGGAAGCAGCGTATAGAAAAGAATTAGTTTTAGGGGAAGATTTTAAAGAAAGTGCACAACCAGAAAAAATTACCGATCTTTATGGCGGAGTTCGTAAAATTCATTACAAAATGTATTTTCATTATCTTTATTTTAATGCTGTTAAGTGGAGTTATCTTCAAGGAATGGTTATTGTTCCTTATTTGGCTTTAGCACCCACAATAGTTACAGGAGCAATTACATTAGGATTTGTACAACAAATTATAAGAGCTTTTGGTAGAGTCGAAACTTCGCTCCAATATTTAGTACGAAGTTGGCCGATTATTGTTGAGTTAATATCCGTATGGAAAAGATTGAGGGAATTTGAAAATAGATTAGAAAAAAATACATCTTTAGAAACTATTACTTAATGGGAATAGATAAAAAATTTCAGGATTTATTTATAAAAGTTTCAACTAGAGCAGCATTAGCTAGTTATTACTTTATAGGTAAGAAAGATAAAATAGCCGCTGATAAAGCCGCAGTTGATACAATGAGAACTGAATTAAATAAAATTGATATGAGAGGAAATATTGTCATTGGAGAGGGTGAACTTGATGAAGCTCCAATGCTTTATATTGGAGAAAATTTGGGTAATAAGAATGGTCCAGAATTGGATATAGCTGTAGATCCATTAGAGGGTACAAATTTTGTAGCAAATAATTTACCTGGAGCTTTATCAGTAATAGCAGTTGCAGAAAAATCAAATTTATTTAATGCTCCTGAGACTTATATGGATAAAATTTCTGCAAATGTAAATGAAAAAAATGTTGTAGACTTAGATTTTACATTAAAAAAAAATATTTTTAATTTAGCTGATTATAAAAATAAAGATCCTAAAGATGTAACAGTGTGTCTTTTAGATCGTCCAAGACACAAAAGAATTATAGATGAGTTAAATAATATAGGAGTTAAACTAAAATTAATTACAGATGGTGACGTTTCAGGAGCTCTATTAGTTTCAGATGATAAACACAAGGTTGATTTATTTTTAGGTGAGGGAGGAGGACCAGAAGGTGTCCTTACTGCAGCGGCACTGGATGCATTTGATTGTTTTTTTCAAGGTAGATTTCTATTTAAAACAGATATTGATAAAAAGAGAGCCAAATCAATGGGTATAAATGATTTCCAAAAAAAGTACAATTTAGATGAAATTGTATCTGGTGATTCTATTTTTTGTGCGACAGGAATAACATCTGGAGATTTAGTCTCAGGCATTAAAATTGATAGTAATATCTTTTTTTCAGAAACTTTAATTACACATAAATCATCTGGTTTAAAAAAGATTATTAAAAAACATGAAAAAATTTAAATGAAGAGCTGTATCAGACTAAGATTATATATTTAATTAAGCTTGATTAATAATAATTTATACAATAAAAAACAGCTTCATGGTCCCTTCGTCTATCGGTTAGGACACGTGGTTTTCATCCTCGAAAGAGGGGTTCGATTCCCCTAGGGACCGCCAATTCTTTATGAAGTATTATGTATATCTTCTAGTTTCGTTTAGAAACAAAAAATTAATTTCTTATGTCGGTTACACTAATAATCTAAAAAAAAGACTTCATTTACACAATTCTTCAAAGGGAGCAAAATTTACTAAGGGCAAAAAATGGAAAATTGCATATTTTCAAGAATATACAACCAAAAAAAAGGCAATGAGAGAAGAATATCTTCTTAAAAAAAACACAAAAAAAAGAAATATGATAAAAAGAATTACTTTGATTAATTATGAAAATATCAATTCTATTACCCTATAAAGAAAATTTTTCATCAAAATATGCAGGGGCTGTATCTTTGTTTGTGAAAGATACATCTTTAAACAGTAAATATAAACGATCAATTTATGTATATGGAAACATGAGTTATTCAAAACCATTCTTAAAAAATTATGTAAATATAAAACTAGATAAAAAAATTTTACAAAGTAATAGTAAAAATTATGTATCTAAATTTCTAGAACAAGAAAAAATAAATAATTCAGATATAATTGAAATACATAATAGACCAAATTATATTCGGCACCTTGAAAATATCAAAAATAAAAAAATAATACTATATTTTCATAATGATCCATTAACTATGAATGGATCTAAAAAAATTACAGACAGATTATATTTATTGAATAATATTGATAAAATTTTATTTAATAGTAGGTGGTCACAGAAAAGATTTTTTATTGGAATAGATAATGAAAATTTATTAAAACAAAAAACATCAGTTTGTTATCAATCAACTTCAAAAGTTAAAGTAAATTTTTCAAAAAAAAAGAAATTAATTTCATTTGTTGGAAAGTTAAATAGAGCAAAAGGATATGATTTATTTGGTGATGCAATAATAAAAATATTAAGTAAATATTCATATTGGAAATCAATTGTTATTGGAGATGAACCTAGAGAAAAAATTAATTTTCAGCATAAGAATTTGAAGATATTAGGTTTTACATCTCACGAAAATGTACTTAGAAGATTAAAAGATGTAAGTATTTCAGTTGTTTGTTCAAGGTGGGAGGAACCCTTTGGAAGAACCAGTCTTGAGGCAGCTAGCAGAGGCTCAGCAGTTATAATTAGTAAAAAAGGTGGTTTGCCCGAAACATCTAAATCAGCAATTTTGCTTAAAGAATTGAGCTCAAAAAATATCTATAATGTAATTGAAAATTTAATTTTAAATCCAAAAAAATTAAAACATTGTCAAAAATTGAATTATAAAAATTTTAAATTTGATCATAAATACATTTCAAAAATAATTGATGACATTAGAGATCAATTTCAAAACATAAATCTTTTTCACATTAACGTAGAAAGAAAATTAAAAATAATGCATATTACAAATTTTAATGAGAGATTTAATGGAAGATTACATTATAATACTGGAAGAAGAATTAATAATGGATTTATAAGATTAGGTCACAACGTTTTATCAATAAGTGATCGAGATATAATACATAACAATAAATCTTTAACTGACTTAAATGGTTTAAATAATTTACAGAAAAAAATATTGGATACATACGATAACTTTAAACCTGATTTAATCATGTTAGGCCATGCGGATAGAGTATCGTCACTAACTTTGGAAAAAATGAAAAATTTAGATAAAAATCTAAAGATTTCCCAGTGGTTTTTAGATCCACTTTCAAGGCATGGTCCTGATCATGCTAATAATTCTAAAAGGATTTTAGATAAAATTGAATTTTTGGATAAAACCTTTTTAACAACAGACCCTAATTCTTTATCTTTGAAAATTCCAAATTCATATTTTATTCCTAATCCGTGTGACAGATCTTTTGAAGTTTTAGAAAATTATAAAAATAAATGTGATTTTGATGTTTTTTTTGCAATGAGTCATGGTGTGCATAGAGGTGAACTTAAAAAAGGTAAAATTGACAATAGAGAAATTTTTATCAACAAGTTGATAAAAAAAAATTTAGATATCAGATTTGATGTGTATGGTATGAATAATGTGCAACCTATATGGGGAGAGCAATTCTTAAAAAAAATATCAAATTGCTACATGGGAATTAACTTAAGTAGAGGCAAACCTATTAAATATTATAGTAGCGATAGAATTGCACAATTAATAGGTAATGGCTTATTAACTTTTATTGATAAGAAAACTTTTTTGAGTGATTTTTTTTCAAACAAAGAAATGATTTTTTATAAAGATATAGATGATTTAAGTTATAAAATTAACAAGTATAAAAAAGATACTAAAATTGGAAAAAAAATAGCTAGATTAGGGAAAAAAAAATATTTTAAATATTTTAATTCATCAATAGTTTCAGATTATATGATTTGTAAAACTTTTGATCTAAAACCAGAAAAGAAAATTTTATGGGAGAGTAAATGACAAGAATCAATCTAACTAAAAAGGATTTAACAAACTCTATATATATGCAAATAGGTTTTTCTAAACAAGTTTCTGAAAGCTTAATCGATGAATTCTTCTCCCTAATTTTACTAAACTTAAAAAAAGAAAAAATTGTAAAACTATCTAACTTTGGTACGTTCACATTAAGAGTCAAAAATCCCAGAATTGGTAGAAATCCAAAAACTGGAGAAAAAAAAGAAATTTCAAAAAGAAATGTAGTTCTATTCAAGCCATCAAGAGAATTTAAAATTTTTATAAATTCAACGAACAATGAGTAAATCTTTAAATGCATATAAAACAATTGGTGAAGTGGTCAAAATTATTGGTCTTAAATCTAAAAAAGGTCAATCCCTACCAACTCATACAATCAGATTTTGGGAGACAAAATTTAAGCAGATACGACCTAAAATATTTAATGGTAATAGAAGATACTACGATGAAAAAACTATAGAAACTATTATAAAAGTTCATTTTCTTTTAAAAAACAAAGGAATGACTATTAATGGCGTAAAAAAATTCTTAGACGAGGAAAATTCTTTAAATCTTGACGAAAATTTAAATCACTCTATAAATGCACTAAAAATTAAAAATAGATTAAAAAAGATTTCAAATATTGTTAAGAATTTAAAAAAGTAATACTTATGGCCAAAAAAACTCATATTAAAGTAAGACTTGTCCCTGAAGCTAAACCAGATAGCTCTTTTTTTTACTATGTTAAAAAACCTGCAGGTGGAGAAAAAGCTAAAGTAAAATTAAAAGTAAAAAAATATAATCCATCTACTCGTAAACATGAAGTTTTTGTTGAAAAAAAACTTCCTCCTCATAGTAAATAACTACTTTTTTTTAAAATTTCTTCTTTCGAAATCTATATAGGCTGAAATCATATTTTTCCAAATCCTGCTAGTTATTTTGGGGTCGATTTTATTTTTTATAGATTTATTTTTAATATTTTTAAGAATAATAGATATTCTTTTTTTATCTACAATTTCGTATTTATGCGTTTTGAGTTTTAGAACATCACTGACTATATTGGTTCTCTGTTTAATCAATTTAATAAGTTTATTATCAAGACTATCAAGCTTTTTTCTTAGTATATTTAATCTTTTTTTTTTATCAGGCGACATTTGTTCAATTGGAATTATCAATAAATATTATATTTAAACAGGTATGTATACTCAAATTAATAACAAATATAGATTGTATATGTCTAATTGGTTATTATTTATGTTTTTTTTAGTGTCATCAATGATTGTTGTTGGTGGATTAACAAGGTTAACAGATTCTGGTCTATCAATTACAGAATGGGAAATTTTTAGGGGTTTTTTACCGCCGTTAACTAATGAGACATGGAATGAATATTTTAATTCATACAAAAAAATTCCAGAATTTGAATTACAAAACTTCTCAATGAATTTGAATGAATTTAAATTTATTTTTTGGTGGGAATGGGCACACAGATTTTTTGGTCGGTTAATTGGATTATTTTTTTTAGTGCCTTTAATTTATTTTAGCGTCAAGATTGGATTTAAAAAACTTACCAACCTGCATTTAATTTTTCTATTAATATGTTTTCAAGGGTTTTTGGGCTGGTATATGGTTAAAAGTGGGTTAGTAAATAACGTTGATGTTAGTCATTTTAGATTATCAATCCATCTTTTATTTGCTTTCATAATCTTATCTTTAATTTTCTGGAACTTTTTGGATTTAATGTATCTTAGAAAGAAAGATAAAAAAATGAAAAATTTCTTACCTGAGATTTTTATAATTGCAATTTTTTTACAAATTATATTTGGTGCTTTTGTTTCTGGAATGGATGCAGGAAAAATTTATAATACATGGCCGTTGATGGGTTATTCGTATTTTCCTGACGATAATAAAATAATTGATTTATTTAAGCTTTCTGCATTCAGTGATCCGTCATTAGTTCAATACTTACATCGAAATATGGCTTATTTGATATTGATTTTGTACATTATTATTACCTTTATAATTTATAAAAAAAAAATTGTTTTTTTATTTAAACCTATAATAATTTTAGGTTTTACTATCTTTTTACAAATTTTGTTGGGTATATTCACGTTGTTAAGTGGGGCAGGTATATTTATTTCCTCGTTACACCAGTTTAGTTCAATTTTACTAATAACCGCTTCATTATTTTTTTTATATAAAAACAAATATAAATTTTAATTATTTTCTCTCAATAACAAATAATTCATTATTAAAATATAATCCTTTATTTTTGTTAACAATTTGTTTAAAAATTTTTTTATAATTTTTTTTTTTTTCAGCACTCAGTATTTGTTTATCTGATATTTGATTTACATAAATTGCAGCGTTCCATGCCGAAAATATGAGTGAAGTAGCGATACCTCCGCTGATTTCATTAGGCAAAGCTCTTAATACATATCTTATATTTGTTTTTTTGTTAAATTTAAGATTTTTTAATAAATTTTTGTCAGTATTTTTTCTAATATATCTTAAAATTGATCTGTATAATGAGGGAAATGGTTTTTCTTTTGGCCAAATTTTCTTAATTATTTGGTTACCAGGGTCATTTCCACAGGCATGAATAACTGCTAATTTACCTTTTTTATTTAATGACTTGATCATTGGATCAATCACATATCTTACTTTTTTTTCAACAGATATTCTTGATCTATAAGGCTGTGAGGCTATGATCAAATCAAAATTATTTTTACCATTATTTTTTTTTGGAATGATATTTTTTAAAGAAAATTCCTGATCTTTTCTATAAATTACAATTACTGAGGGCTCTTTATATGTTGGATTACCATTTATTGGGTTTCTTTCAATTTGCCATTTTTTACTTAAAAACCCTTGGTTAAGTTTTCTTAGTTGATCAGAAAAATCAAGGGATGAATTTCCTTTTAGTTTTACAATTTTCCAATTCAATTTTTTTTGTTTAATCTTATTATTTGACTTTAATGAAGTAGACTCAACATAGTTTAGATTTGAAATGACAAATACTGTATTTTTATGTTCTACAAATCTGTCAGGAAGTTTTTCAAGGCCCAACCTAACATCTTCTAAACTTATTTCTTTAGTGCTTATTAACATGGGAATGTGTGGCATTTTTTGATGACATTGCCTCATAATACTCATTAATAAAGATCCATCTCCCATACCTGCATCAAAGACTTTTAATGCAGGATATTTAGGTTTTAGATTTCGAATTATTGGTTTTAAAGCATCAGCAATTTTATTTTTTTCATTTGTAGTAGTTACAAAAAGTAAATACTTTTGCCTATTATCAAAAAATCTAAAATTTTTCTTCATAAGTAAATAAGTGCTTATTTTTTTGGTGGATAATTTGTTGTTATAAATTTTTTTAGAACTTTAAGAACTCTATCAGCTTCTTCCAATAACATCATATGTCCACAGTTATCAATAATATCCACTTGACTACCTTCAATCAAATCAGCAAGTTTTTTTCCCTCTTTAACTGGGCACATTTTATCATCGGTTGCTAGTATTGATAGGGTGGGGATTTTTATTTTTTTTGCAGCTTCAAATCCATTCTTGTAGTTATCGCAAGCTCTAAAATCAACTCCCAGCGTATTCTTAATTGTTCTAGTTTTTGCCAACATAGAACCAGTATTTATATGATAAAGACCTGGCACTGGGTGTCCTCCAAAATGACCAGCTGGTCCATGCGCCCAATCCATCATCAGTTCTACTGCTTTAGGGTCATCATTCTCCGCTAAAGATAATAGATCAGGGTTCATTGGAATTGCACCAGCACCTCCCATAAGACTCAAAGTTTTTATTTTATTTGGATATCTTGCGGTACATTCAACTGTAACTAAACACCCTTGCGAGTGACCAACTAATGATGCCTCTTTGTATCCTACTGCATCTATAACATCATTAATCCAATCAGCCATTGCCTCAATAGATTTTAAACTTTCCCCTCCAGATAAACCGTGCCCAGGCATATCTAATGCCAAAACACTATAACCATGGAAAGCAAAATATCTCGTTTGCAATACCCAGGTCATATGGGTAAGTCCACTACCGTGAACAAATATTATTAAAGGTTTACTTTTATCGAATGGTCTGCCACCAGTTGATGCATAGACCTCATGATTATTTACTTTAAATTTCATTGATTGGATACGAGCCTAGGTTTTCTAGCAGCTCTAAATCCATTCTCAAAATCATTCTTGATATCATCAATATCTTCAATCCCAACAGAAAGTCTAATCATGTCATGAGATAATCCCGCAAACTTCAATGTAGCCTCATCCATTTGAGAGTGAGTCGCTGAAGCAGGATGAATAACAAGCGTTCTTGTGTCACCAACATTTGCTAAATGAGAAGCTAATTTAACATTATTAATAAAAGCCTCACCAGCTTCTTTACCACCTTTAATACCAAAAGCTATCATTGAACCTTTGCCATTTGGTAATAATTTATTTGCTAGTTCATGATCAGGATGATCAGGGACACTCGGATGTGAAACCCAAGCAACGCTTTCATGTCCTAGTAGATATTCAACCATTTTTTCAGCATTAGCACAATGTTTTTGCATCCTTACTGATAAAGTTTCAATACCCTGTAAAACATTCCAAGCATTTTGTGGACTTAAACAAGGTCCGAAATCTCTCATCCCTTCAGCTCTTGCTTTCATGGTAAATGCAGTTGGTCCAAACTCTTCAGCAAAAGATAAACCATGATAACCTTCGTAAGGTTGTGTCATTGTAGGAAACTTATCATTTTGCATCCAATCAAATTTTCCACCTTCAACAATTATTCCTGCCATTGAAGATCCATGACCAGCCATCCATTTAGTTAATGAGTGAACTACAATATCTGCACCGTGTTCAATTGGTCGACATAAGTAGGGTGTTTGGTATGTTGCATCAACCATTAAAGGTATACCTGCTTCATGAGCAATATTTGCTATTGATGGCATATCCATCAATTCATTTCCAGGATTTCCAACGAGCTCCCCAAAAATACCTTTGGTATTTTTTTGTATTGCTTTTTTAAATCCTTCTGTGTCTCTTGGTTTTACAAAAGTTGTTTTTATTCCGAATTTTGGTAAGGTTAGTCTAAAAAGATTTACTGTACCTCCATATAATTGTGATGATACAACTAAATGATCTCCGGCTTCACACAATGTCATTACAGCTAAGAATATTGCGCTCATCCCTGAGGAAGTAGCTAAAGCTGCTGTACCGCCCTCAAGTGACGCAACTCTTTCTTCCAAAACCGCAACTGTTGGGTTCGATATTCGACTATATATGTGACCACCTCTTTCAAGATTAAATAGTGCTGCAGCGTGATCTACATCATCAAATAAATATGAGGTTGTTTGGTAAATTGGCACTTGTCTAGACCCAGCATTTTTGTGAGGTTGATATCCGGCGTGTAGACTTAATGTATCAAATTTGTACGTTTTAGCTTCTGTGCTTTTATTTTTTTTATCTTTCATAAATAATCCCTATTTTTAAATGTTAATAGTTAAGTATCAATATTAATATAAATTGACAATATGACATTTATCAGTATTAATCGCGCCAATCATGACTAAATTTGTTAACAAAAACCAAATTAATAATAATTGGTATGAAATTGATGCTAAAAATGCTGTGATTGGCCGATTAGCAACTATTATTACAAAGATTATAAGAGGAAAAAACAAAACTACGTTTACACCTCATATGGATAATGGTGATTTTGTAGTTGTGAAAAATATAGAGCATGCAAAATTTACTGGAAAAAAATTTCAGGATAAAAAATATTATCGGCACACTGGATATCCTGGGGGAATTAAAGTGACTACACCTGAAAAACTTTATGAAAAAAAACCAGATGAAGCTCTGAAACTAGCTGTTAAAAGAATGCTTCCAGGAGGTGTATTAGGAAAAAAACAACTTTCAAAATTAAAAATTTATTCTGGAAATGATCACCCTCATACCGCACAAAATCCAAAAATTATAGAATTAGCAAAATTAAATAATAAAAATTTGGTGCGAAACTAACATGGAAAATACTCAGTTAAATAATAACAAGTCAAAATTAAAATTGGATTTTAAAGATAGTAAGTATGCCACAGGCAGACGAAAAACCTCCATTGCTAAGGTTTGGTTAAAAAAAGGCTCTGGTAAGATTTATGTTAATGGTAAACTCTTTAGTGATTATTTCGTAAGTAAAAATCACAAGATGCAAATAACAAGACCTTTTGATATTATTAATCAACCAACTGCTTATGATGTAAAATGCAGTGTAAGTGGAGGCGGTCACACAGGCCAAGCAGGTGCTATGGTTCATGGTATTTCTAAAGCTTTAGTTTTATTTGATGAAAACCTAAAAACCACCTTAAAAACTCAGAACCTTACTACTAGGGATCCAAGAGCAGTTGAAAGAAAAAAACCTGGTAGAAGAAAAGCAAGAAGAAGCTTTCAATTTTCTAAAAGATAATTTTTTTTTTTATTTAAACTGTTATTATATTCAATGTCTAAGATAAATGTACTAATTGCTGGATCAACAGGTTATATAGGTGTTCAACTTATAAATTTATTAATTAAGCATAAAAAAATTAATATAAAATATTTATGTGGTAATAGTTCTGCGGGCAAAGATATTTCTGCATATGAAAAATCATTGAGAAGCAAAAAATTACCAAAGATTATTAAATTTAATGAACATTTATTGAAAGATGTAGAAGTTATATTTACAGCTCTTCCAAATGGTGAAGCACAATTAATTTCAAAAAAACTTTTAAAAAAAAATATCTTAATAGATTTAGCTGCCGATTTTAGACTCGATACAGCAGCCTCATATCTAAAATGGTATAAGAAAATACATAAAGCACCAAAATTTATCAAAAAATCAATTTATTCTTTACCAGAATTAACAGGTAATAAGATAAAAAAATTTCAAATAATTGGATGTCCTGGATGTTATCCAACATCTATTTTGTTACCAATTATTCCACTAATAAAAAAAAATTTAATCAAAAAAAATAATATTATTATAGACTCAAAATCTGGTTATTCAGGAGCTGGAAGAAGTGTGCATAAAAAACATAAAAATAAAAACCTATATGAGTCAATAAGCGCTTATGGAGTAGGATTTCATAGACATAATTCTGAAATTGAACAAATGATTAAAGATTATACAAAAAATAAATTTAAATTTACTTTTACACCTCATTTATCTCCAATGTTTAGAGGAATTCTATCAACAATTTATGTAGATTTAGCAAGAGGAAAAACGATTAATAACTTATTTAATGAATTAAAAAAATTTTACAAAAAAGAAAAATTTGTAAAAATTGCCAAATTGAATTCATCTGTAAGTACTAACGATGTGATCAATACAAATAATTGCAAAATATCCATTTGCAAATCAAAATATAAAGATAAAGCGATAATATTATCTTCTATTGATAATTTAATCAAAGGAGGGGCTGGACAAGCTATTCAGAATATGAATATTTTAAAAAACTTTGATATAAATGAGGGTTTAAGATGAATAAATATTTATTAGTTTTTTTGTTTTTAATAAGTTGTTCTTCAAATAGTAACGTAACTAAAAAAAATTTTCAAAATTTAGATTTTTCAAACGATTTAACTTTCGAAGAATTTAAAGAAAAATTAAAGGAATATGCAAAAAACCAACCTTATCCTAATATAGATAACTAGAATGAAAAAGAATATTAATATTGCTATAGTTGGTTTAGGTCAAATAGGAATTTATCTTTATAACGAAATAAATCTTAAAAAAAATGAAATTGAAAAAAAAACAGGTAAAAAAATTAGGATTGTAGCTATATCTGCAAAAAGTAGGAATAAAAAAAGACGTTTTTCTATTTCAAAAAAAATTTTTTACAAAAATCCTTTAAAAATTTTTGAAAAAGAAAAAATAGATATTTTATTTGAATGTATAGGGTTTTCTGATGGGATATCTAAAAAATTAGTTGAAAAAGCATTAAATAGCAAAGTTCATGTAATTACTCCAAATAAAGCACTAATTTCAAAACATGGAGATCATCTTGCGAAATTAGCAGAGAAAAATAAAGTCAATTTAGAGTTTGAGGCTTCAGTGGCTGGTGGTATTCCTATCTTAAGAACTATTAAAGAGGGTTTAGCAACCAATAAAATTAAAAAAGTTTATGGAATTTTAAATGGCACTACGAATTACATTTTATCTGAAATGGAAAGTTCAAATTTGACATTTGATAAAGTATTACAGAAAGCACAAAAACTAGGTTTTGCAGAACCAGGTAACCCAAAACTTGATTTAAATGGATTTGATGCATTTGCTAAAATAAGAATATTATCCGCACTTTCATTCAATGGAAAAATTTCTAAAAGCAAATGCATCATGGAGGGTATTGAGAATATTAAACTAGAGGACATCAAAATTGCAAATCAATTAGGTTTGAGAATTAAGTTGCTTGGTATATCAGAAATAATTAAAGGAAAATTATTTGAGACAGTACACCCATGTCTTGTAAACAAAAAAACCTATATTGGTAATGTGAATGGTGTAATGAATGCAGTAATTACAGAAGGTAAACCTGTAGGACAAAGTGTTTTACAAGGGGAGGGTGCTGGACCCGGACCTACATCATCCTCTTTGTTATCAGATTTGATGTCAATATTAAGGGGAAATATCAAATTTCCTTTCGGTATATCGTCTAAAAAAAGAAAAACTATCAAACCATTTGATGTAGATAATTATACAAATTCTCTTTATCTTCGATTTGAAGTTAAGGATAAACAGGGTGTCTTATCAAACATTACAAACAGGCTTGCAAAATTTAAAATTTCAGTTGATCGTATAATTCAAACACCTGACAAAAAGAATAAAAAAGCCAGAATTATCATAATTACCCATAAAACTAAGGAAATAAATGCAAAAAAGTGTCTTTCTATTTTTAAAAGTAATAAAAATATCTTAAAATTTCCTACACTAATTAGATTATATAATTAAGGTCTTAAATCTGATTTTTGATCTTTAATCGATTTTATTAAACCATCAAACCGTATTTTGTACTTTACTGACGATATTTCATTTCTAGTAATTGTATATAAGATTATTCTAAATAATATTCTTACTAACAAAGGTAGAAAGATTATTAATGATAATAATTTTCCATATTTTTTTTTGTGAAAATAAAATTTTGACCAAATAAAATGCCATATAAGAATATTGGAATAACTTTCATTTTCTAAATCAACAGTTCTACCCTTTGTTGTAACTTTTATGTTATTAATTTGATATGAATAATAACCTTTTTTTTTTGCTCTATAGCAATATTCGGTTTCCTCAAAATATAAAAAAAAATTTTCATCAAATTTTCCAATTTTAAAAAAAATATCTTTATCTACAAACATGCAAGATCCATGAATAGAGTCAATTTTACCAAATTCTAAGTTCTCATTGATTTGTTTGTGACTTTTTTGTTTCACATCTAAAAATCTTGGCCCTAAAGCAGCAAAATTTTTTTTTTTTGTCGTAGCAAAATCAAGAAAAATTTTTAAATCTTCAAAATTAAATTCAAGATCGGGGCTTATTTGTAAAAAATATTTAGTTTTAATTTTTTCTACTGCATAATTTAATGCTGAACTGACACCATTATTTTCTTTTAAATATACTGATATATTCTTATATTTTTCTTCAATATCTTTTTTGAGCTCATAATCTTGTGAATTATCTATTATTATTATTTCTATGGTTGAAGGGATTTTCTTAATAAAATCATATATTATCTTTCTACTTTTATAGGTAATAATTACAATTGTTATTTCATTCATATTTTAATTTTATTTAAAGCATTATTTTTAAATAAATTTGCTTCTTGTATATATCTTCTTACCATTTGAGTTGTTTTATGACCTGTCATTGCCATAATGCTTCTTTCATCTGCACCAATTTCAGCTGTTGATGTTGCAAATCCAGATCTTAAACTATGACCTGCGTATTTTGTTTTATCCAAACCGGCTAATAGTGCATATTTTTGAATTGTTAAAGCTACTGTTTTATCTGATATATTGAATATTTTACCTTTGTTAATTTTGGCATGTGTTATCCATTCTTTTAAAGATATAACGGGACAATAGATTTTATTTTCGAAGTAGGGGATTGCCTTAATCATTCCTAATCCAGTTTGGTCTGTCTTTGACCTTCTTACCAAAATTTTTACTCCTTCATTCACAAATTCAATATCTTCATATTCAATTGACACTAATTCTGATCTTCTAAAGCCGCCTGCAAATCCAATTAATAATAAAGATCGATTTTGATACTTTTTATACTCATTTTTTTCTTTATCTATTAGATTAATAATCAATTTTAAATCATTGATTAATAATGGTTTTTTAGATATTTGTTTAACTCCCATCTTTCTTTTTATTCCCATTAAATTTTCAGCAATAATTGGATGTTTTGTATCGATATAATGCCCTTTTAATCTATGAATTACTTTTATTGAGGCTAATCTTCTTTTTAAAGTGCTAAATTTACTAAATGCGCTTAAGTGCGTAAGATATAATGCTATTATTTTTGAATCAGTTGGTAATGAATTAAAACCATTTTTTGTACAAAACTCTGTAAAATCTTTAAAATCTGCCTGATAAGCTCGCAAGGTGTTATGAGCTTTTGAATTCTTTAAATTTTTTAAAGTTTCTAATTTTAGGTTTTTTAGATCTGTAATTAAATCATTCATATAATTTTCCGATAACCATTAATTATCGGAAATTATATATTAGGTGATTTTTAATGTCAATTGTTTAAAATACAAAATTATGGGTTCGATTGATGGAGAAATTCCTGCAATTTGGTTTTTAATAAGCTCAATAGGTTTTATTTTTTTGAGTATTATTCAATATCGAAATACTGGTAAAAGCATCAACACAATATTCTTATCTATTATGGCAATTATATTTTTAGCTAGTTACCTAATTTTACTTACCAAATAGAAAGTTATCACCGTAATTCACAGAAAAATATTAGAATTTAGAAAATCAACTATTTAGTGATACCCTATTTAAGACTACTTTGTTATATTAAGAGTGAATTAAGAGGCAACTCTTAACTGGCCAATTGGAGAAAAGCCGAGAGGTACAATTCCAGGGGGCAGAAAGCTTCACAAAGCATCGCTGAACATGTGAGGTGGGAGGCATGGCGGTAGCGCATCAACGACGTGCCAAAACAACTGTTCTTTGCACCTTTAAAAGTGCAAGGAAACAGGGGTTTTTCAAAAATGATACTCAAAGGTACCAAATTTCAAAAAAAAGTCTGGAAATTTCTCAAAACCATACCAAAAGGTAAGGTTAAGACCTACAAACAGGTGGCTATTGGCATTAAAAACCCTAAATCAGCTCGAGCTGTGGCTAATGCATGTGCTAAAAACCCATATGCTCCAAAAATACCTTGTCATAGAGTCATTAGATCCGATGGAGCTCTTGGAGGCTACTCAGGAAGAGGTGGAATTAAGCAAAAACTCAAATTACTTAAATCTGAAAAAGTTGCGATTTAACCCTATTTGAAAGCTTTTTTATGTTAAAAAAGTAAGTAAAATCAACATTTTTTGATATTTTTACCTGATTTCTCCCTAAATAACGTAATTCACCCTTCAGTTGTACTATAAATGAGTCTATACTTAAATTAGACCCCTCTACAGCCGTTTAAATGGTATATTCAATTAGTGCATCGATCTATTATTCAACTTTATCAACGGTTTTACACTACCCTATTTTTATGGAATTTTCATAACCACAATCCTTAAAAAACCCCTATTTTAAAAGATTATTTGATGTTTTTTAAAAATTTGCCAAAAATCGTATCTCCTCCAAAAAAATTTTAAGCTATTTGATATTAAATAATTCAAAACTTTCTAATAATTGAAAAAATTTTATAATATAAAAAATTTCATAAATACAATAGTTTAGTATTAATACTTAAAGTAATACTTTATATACTAGTAAATAAATGATACCTATTATTTGATTTTTGTAATTAAATTCTCTCGTCTTGAAATGTAGATACCACTCAATATTATTATGAATAAACCAAGGAAAGTCCAATTATCAGGAAAATCATTAAAGAAATAAAAGCCTATAATGATGTTTGTAATGATCTCAAAGTAACTAAATGGTGCCAATTTAGAGGCGTCGGCGTATTTAAGAGATAATATTAGAAATAGATGCCCTATACAGGCAAATATACCTATCGCAGCCATCATGGACCACTGACTTAGGTTAGGTGTAACCCACACAAATGGCATAACAATAGATATAATTATGGCCCCTACTACACCAGTTAACAATAAAGTTAATAAAGGATTGTCTGAAGCACTTAGTTTACGAGTGATGATTAAATAAAACCCATACATTACTCCTGTTCCAAGTGCAGCTATACTTGCTAAATTAATTTCAACAAAACCTGGTCTTATAACTATCAAAGAACCTATAAAACCTATAATTACTGCAGACCATCTTCTAAAACCAACCTTTTCTCCTAAAAAAATTGGAGAAAAAGCTGTAACAATTAAAGGCGCAACAAAAGCTAAAGTTAATGCTTTTGCTAAAGAGATTATTGAAATTGCATAAAAAAAACATACATTAGCTGTTAAAAGAATTAGTCCTCTTAAAATTTGTAATTTTGGTTTATCTGTCCAAACAAGATTTTCTCTAAAAAAGAAAAACATAATTGGCAGAATAAATGCAACTGTAAAAAAATACCTTGCCCATGTAATTTGCAAAACAGGAAGATCTGCACTCAAGTATTTTGCAAATCCGTCCATAATTGGAAGCATTACCCATGCTAAAAGATTAAAAGTTATAGCCTTCATGAACTTAAAGGATATAGATTAATTAAAGTATTTTAAAGCAAAGAATACAACAATTGGAATTGTTACGAAAGACATTAAAGTTGATGTTACAATAGTGCTGGCAATACTATCGACTACTTTTTTTGGCGAATACATACTTCCAACTAAATAATTAAGTATAGCACTTGGCATAGCACTTTGTATCAGTAACACACCAGCTGCTAGCCCAGATAAATTAAAATTATATATGATAATATAAGCAATAATAGGTCCTAATAAAACTCGGCAAATAGACATTATTATTGAGTTTTTAAATGAAAATTTAAATCGTGTTAGTGCTATGCCTAATGACATTAAGACTAAAAAAATTGTAGCATAAGTTAATAAAAAAGTTGTATTTTCTAAAAATATTGGAGTTTCAATCTCAAAATATAAGAAAATAATAGATACAATTATCGCATAAACTGGTGGACTTTTTATCAATATATCCAATGAAAATTTTTTTTTTGCTAAAAATACACCTAGGGTAAAATGGAATAAAATAATTACTGATGCGACTGCAGATGCAACACCTAGACCTTGAGTACCGTATGCAAAAAGACAAATAGGAACACCCATATTACCTGTGTTGGGTAATATTAATGGAGGTAGTTCCATAGAAAGGTCTTTTCTAAGTAAGAAAAGTAATATTAAACCAATAACAGCAAAACCAGCTATCATAATAATTGCATAAATAAAATAACTGATAAAAATATCTAAAGTAATTCCTGTGGTAGTAACTGTATAAAAAATCATGGCAGGTGTACCTATATTACCAGCGAAATTTGTAATGAAATTGGTATCAAATTTTGGGTTTTTTTTACCTAAATAATAGCCAATACCAATCACAAAAAAAACTGGAAATATTACCTCAAATATCTTGATATAAATTTCCAAATCACCAAACCTTTCTTCTTGATATTAATTTATCATTTTCGCTAAGCTCATCATATTTTCTTGTGTGTTTATCGGAAATAATTAATTTTGATTTTTCATAATAATTATATGTTTCACTTAATTTCCAGTCCTTTTCCTCAAATTTATTACCATCAGAATTTACAACATATATATTATAGTTTTTATCTTTAAAATAATTAGTAAGACTCCCTACTCCACTTTCAAGTTTCCATACATCTAATTTGGTATTAGTTTTTTTACCATCCATATAATCTAGAAAAATTTGACTATAGATTAAAAAACTTGAGGTTCTAATATGTGGATTTGGAAATCTTTTAAATAATTTTTTATAAATTATCTTTTTTAACCAGTATGAGATTATTCTATAATTTTTTTTTAAAACAATAGAGTCAACTAAACTTTCATTAGATGCTGAAGTTCCAATTAATGTAATATCGTCTTTAAATTTCATCAATTTATTTAACCAATCGTCACAAACAGGAAAAGAATGGCTGTTCAAGAAGAAAATATCTCTATTATTGAACTTTTCTGCAATTCTTTTATAACTCCCAAAATCATAATCATTTTTGGTTTCGCAATCAACAAATGAAATAAAATTCAAATCACTTAAATTTTTTTTTATTTGTTCAATTTTATCATTGCTGAGTAATTTAAAACAGATTAATAAGTCATGGTCATATCCTGATTTATATTTTAAATAATTTTTTTTAAAATTATCTAGTGTTTCAAATTCATCAAATTTAGTAAATAAATACGATACCAATAATTTTCTATTCATTATTATTTAATCTTATTTTTATAAAAAAATTTTACGTAGATAAAATTTAATTTAGTGATAATTAAATTTAGATAATAACTTAAATTTTTAATTGGATCTTTAAGCTCACCTTTAAATTTTGTGTCTGATTCCATTATAAATTTTTTAAAAAACTTAATTGTCATTCCCCATTTCAACAAGAATATCTTTCCACCTTTACTTCCTGACTCAGTTATGATTTTTGAGTCACCCTTATATTTTCGCGTTACAATAGATCCAAAGTGATAAACTTTAAAATCATTAATACCTTTAAAAATACGCACACCTAATTTCCATAATTTCATATTTAGATCTGGATCTGATCCAGTCCCAGGGTAAAATTCCTCACTAAAACCGTTTACTTTATTCCAAATATCCTTATGAATTAAATGTGGTGCCCATGTAGATCCTTGAAAATCGTAATAATTGTAATCTTTGTAATTAGATAAAAATTTTTTCTCATCAAAATCTTCAAAAGTATTTCCACAATCAAAATCAATCTGGCCTTTGTGCATCATTGTTCCAGATAAATAGAATAAATTATGACCTATCCTGTCAATTTCATTTTTTAAAATTAAATCCCAATCAGGGCAAAAATAAAAATCATCATGAGCATACAAGATGTATTCTTTTTTTGACTCTTTAGCTGCAAGATTCATTCCTTTACAGATTCCTGAATTATCTTTTGTATAAGTGAATTTTATATTCTTTTTTTTGAGATATTCTAATGTTCCATCTGTGCCAACATTAACATGAGGTATAATTTCATGATTATATTTTGAATTTTTCTGAATACTTTCTATACATAGTTTAAGATAAGATAGGTTATTTAAAGTGGGAATGATTACTGAAAACATTATTATTTATTCAATATTCTCATTTATCTTTTTAATTAAATTTCCTTTTACAATCTTGTTACATACATCAATTGAATTCGAGAAACCAAAGTAATCAGTTCCTCCGTGACTTTTAACAACTGGCGCGTCAAGACCAATAAAAATTGCACCATTATATAATCTTGGGTCTAATCTTTTCTTAAATTTTCTCAAATTTGATATATTTAGAAGTGATGAAAGTTTACCTATAATGGATCCTGAAAGAGCATGTTTGAGCTCACTGGTTATGAAATTTGCTGTACCTTCAGCAGTTTTCAAAGCTACATTTCCAGTAAAACCATCAGAAACTATCACATTAACATCTCCGTTCATAAGTTCATTACCTTCAATATAGCCAGCAAAATTATAACTGTCTGATTTTTTATTATTCATAATTTGAAATGTTTCTTTAATTGTCTCATTACCCTTTAATTCTTCAGATCCAATATTTAAAAGGGCTACATTTGGATTTTCTTGAGGATATAAAGATTTATAAAGCGAAGCTCCCATGATTGAAAAATCAACTAAATTTTTTGCACTGCATTCTATGTTTGCTCCAAGATCAAGAACAACACTCATACCTTTTTTATTTGGCCATAATGCAGATAGCGCTGGTTTGTCGATATTTTCAATCATCTTCAGATTTAATTTTGAGATAACTAAAAGCGCTCCTGTATTTCCAGCAGATATAACTATATCAGACTCTTTATTTTTTACGCTTTCTATAGCTAGCCACATACTTGTATCTTTACCTCTTTTGGCTGCTTCAAGAGGACTATCTGTACTTTTAACAGCATTTTCTGTATCGATAACCTCATAAAATTTCTTATCAATTTTAGAATTAAGGTCATTTTCAATTATATTTTTTTTACCAAAAATTCTAAAAAAATTTTCTTTATTTTGTTTATGATTATGAATTATACCATCAATAATTTTTTTTGGTGATCCATCACCTCCCATTGCATCTACTGCAATTTTAATTAAATCATGCATTTTAAAAAATATTTATTATTATTCTTTTGGATCTAAGACTTGTCGACCTTTATACATACCTGTTTTCAAATCAAGGTGATGAGAAAGTCTATATTCACCTGATTTTTTGTCTTCAACAACATTTTTAGAT
>CACMOQ010000004.1 GCA_902615445.1 uncultured Pelagibacteraceae bacterium
TAAGAAAAAAGGATTATGATGAAAATTCTTTAAAGGAAGTAGATTGGATTGTTGGATGCTCAATCCTGGTTGACACTAAATATGTAGATAAGAACGATATGTTTGATGAAAATATATTTTTATATTTTGAAGAGGTTGACCTTTGTAAAAGAATTAAATCCAAAAATGGAAAAATTTTTAATAGTTCAATTTTGAAAATAGAACATTTGGGACATAAGGGTTCAGCTGCAACAGATCCAGAGTACTCAATTGAAACAGAAATGTTTAGAAATTGGCATTGGATGTGGTCTTCTTTTTATTATTACAAGAAACATAACAACTATTTATATGCGTTATTTAAAATGTCTGGAAAATTTATAAAATCTATTATGAAAACTATTATATTTTCTATCTTTTATAACAAAGTAAAACAAACTGCTTATTTTGCAAGATTTTATGGGCTCACATGTTCATTTCTTGGAATAAAATCTTTTTATAGAGTTAAGTCTCTATTTAAATAATTTCTTACAGTTTGATTTATTTTAAAAGTTTTGAAAATTCCCGGATATGTTTTGGACTAGTTTCACAACAACCTCCCAGTATAGTTGCTCCACTATCTTTAAATTTTTTAGCAAAATTCGCCATTTTTTTTGGAGTTAAATCTTTTCTTGTGCCTAAAAATTCTTTTGGATCAACAGATTTTTTATCTTTTTCGTGTTCATCAAGGTTAGGAAAAGGGTTTGTTTTTATGTAAGAATTTAATTTAAAACCAAAAGGCATACCTAAATTTTTTAATTCGTCTAAGTTTAAAAGAAAATTTTCTGGAGAGACACATGAAAGTATTAATCCTAGTAAATTATCATTTTTTTTATTTCTTATAATATCAGAAATTTTTTCTCCACTGGGCATAGTTTTTCCTCGTGATATATGCGCCCCAATAAGATATGGTTTTTTGAATTCGTGAAAACTTTTGATCGCTAATTCAAGTTCTCTGACACTGCTAATTACATCTAGATAAAAAAAATCACTATAAGGATTTAATAATTTAGCATGTTCATAAAAGTCCTGACTAATCTCATCACTTGATCTATCATCCTCTTTATAAGTTAAATTTTGGGGAGGTAAACCTCCAGCAATAAGAATATCTGGATAGATTTCTTTTGTTTTCTTTGCTAATTCTCCAGCTGTTTTATTTAAATATTCAAATTTATCCTCGATTTTATTTTCTCTTAATCTAATTTTTCTGGACGCAAAAGTGTTTGTTACTATTACTTCTGCACCAGCTTTAATGTAATCAACATGTGTATCATAAAGCAGCTTATGATATTTTTCTTTTAGTATTGCGGTGGCACTCCACAAAGTTCCTTGTGGTTTCATTCCCCTAGCCAAAAGTTCTTGGCCCATACCACCATCTAATATTCTTGTTTTTTTAAAGAAATTGATATCCATTTGATTTTTTATAAATGAGAATGCTGATTTTTTTTTTTAATTTTTTTACAATTAAAAATATTAAAGATTTTTATTATAACCACAAGATGTAGTAATCGTACAATCATAAGTAGAAAATAAAGTATTATAAAATTAGCAACAGCCTGTTTTTTCGAGTTTAATAAAGTATGGCTATTAAAAGAAAAAAAATAGCAAAACTAAAGACCAAAAAAAGAAAATCTAAATTGGTCAAAACTTCTAGAAAAAAAATAAAAACGAAAAAAAAAGTTGTGACAAAAAAGTCTGCGACTAAGAAGCGTTCAAAAAAGTCTAGAAAAAAACATAAGCTAAAAACAATAAAAAAAACAAGAGGAGAAAAAAAAATGAGTGCAGAAGCAATGAAAGTGTCATCTGTATTGGATACTTCTCATTTAAAGGTTAAATTTCCATTTAAAGCTAAGTATGGAAACTACATAAATGGAAAATTTGTAGAACCTAAATCAGGCAAATATTTTGATAATGTTAGCCCGATATCAAATGAGAAAATCTGTTCGGTAGCACGATCAAACGAACAAGACGTTGAAGCAGCATTGGATGCAGCTCACGCAGCTTTTCCTGAATGGGGAAAGACAGACATCACAACTAGATCTAATATATTGTATAAGATTGCTGATGTTCTAGAGAAGAATCTAAACTTATTAGCTACAGCTGAATGTTTAGATAACGGAAAACCTATAAGAGAATGTATGGCAGCAGATTTACCTTTGGTTATTGATCATTGGAGATATTTTGCTGGTGTGATTAGAGCAGAAGAAGGATCAATTGCTGAAATTGCTAATAATCAATACTCATACAATTTTCATGAACCACTAGGAGTTGTCGGTCAGATAGTTCCATGGAATTTTCCATTATTAATGGCAACATGGAAATTAGCACCAGCTCTTGCTGCAGGAAACTGTTCGGTATTAAAACCAGCTGAGCAAACACCAGCTTCTATTATGGTAATGATGGAACTTATTGGAGATTTATTACCTCCTGGAGTTGTTAACATCGTCAGTGGTTTTGGACTAGAAGCAGGTAAACCTTTAGCATCATCTAAAAGAGTTGCCAAAGTTGCCTTTACTGGTGAAACAACAACCGGAAGATTGATTATGCAGTACGCTGCACAAAACATTATTCCAATTACTTTAGAGTTAGGCGGAAAATCCCCTAATATTTTCTTTGAAGACATCATGGAAAAAGATGATGATTTCTTTGATAAGTGTATTGAGGGTTTTGTAATGTTCAATCTTAACCAAGGTGAGGTATGTACTTGTCCGAGTAGAGCTTTAATACAAGAGTCTATCTATGATAAATTCATGGAAAGAGCTATTGCTAGAACAAAAGCTGTTGTTCAAGACAATCCTTTAAAAATGGAAACCATGATTGGAGCCCAAGCATCTGTAGAGCAAATGGAGAAGATTAAATCTTATCTTGAGCTTGGAAAAAAAGAAGGTGCTAAGGTTCTTACAGGAGGAAGTGCTGCTAAACTTAATAGTGGATTGGAAAAAGGTAATTATATTCAACCAACTATTTTTGAAGCTAATAACAGCATGCGAATTTCTCAAGAAGAGATCTTTGGACCTGTTGTATCTGTAATTAAATTTAAAGATGAAGCAGAGGCATTGAAAATTGCTAATGATACTCTTTATGGTTTAGGCGCAGCTGTATGGACTAGAAATGGTAATATAGCTCACAGAATGGGTAGAGCAATACAAGCGGGGATAGTATGGACCAATTGCTATCACGCTTATCCAGCTCACTCTCCATTTGGTGGTTACAAACAATCTGGGGTTGGAAGAGAAACTCACAAAATGATGCTTAATCATTACAGACAGAATAAGAATCTTCATGTTTCTTACGCTGAGAAAAAATTAGGCTTCTTTTAATCAAATAATATATACTGGTCCATGATTCGATATCATGGGCCAGAGAAAAAATATGAAAGTATCTGCAACACATTCGGCATTAAATCTACTATCAGAATTAAAAAAGAAATATGGAGAAAAATTGATGTTTCACCAATCAGGGGGTTGTTGTGATGGAAGTGCACCAATGTGTTTTCAAGAAGGAGAATTTCCGTTAGGCGACAATGATATAAAACTTGGTGAAATAGGCGGAGTACCTTTTTATATGAATGGTGATCAGTACGAAAAATGGAAACATACAGATCTTACAATAGACGCTGTAGAGGGAATTGGAGGCATGTTTTCATTAGACAATGGAACGGGAAGAAGATTTTTAACAAAATCTGAGATATGTCTAGTAGTGGATAACGAAAATCCAAATCATTAAAAAAGAGTAAAAAATTAATGTCGGTCTTTCTGAGCTCACAAAAAATAATTAAAGATTGGATAGATTATAATAATCATATGAACGTATCTTATTATCTACTGATTTTTGATAAATATGGCGCTGATACTTTAAATAACATATTCAAAATGGGAGAACACTCAGCCAAAACAACTGGCAAAAGTACTATGATCGTTGAGTCAAATATCACCTATAATCAAGAACTCAAACTTGGTGATGAGGTAGATGTTAACCTTGTTTATTTTGACCACGATAAGAAAAGACTACAATATAAAATGGAGATGGTTCACAAAGAAAAAAAGTTTCTCGCATCAACTATAGAAGTTTTAGCTCTTTACGTTGATTTAAATAATAGAAAAGTATCTGAATTTGAGGATGAAAAAGTAAAGATTATGGATAGCTATATCCAAAAGCACTTTTCAGAATTTAATAATGAAAATCTTAAGTTCTCTTCTAAATTAAAAAAAAATTAATATAACTTCCAGCATGAAGCTGGAAGTTATAAAAAATAAATTATTGACCTGGTGCTTTATAGCCAATTTTACTTGCTTTAGTTGTAGCTTTCGTAAAATCAATTGCTTCAAGTATTGTCAAGTTTTTCACAGCACCTGACGCTTCAACGACTAATTTGATTGCAGCAAAATCATCAAAGCTTGGAACATCAGTAACAACTACAAAATCATAAGAGCCTCTCACAATATCCATGCTGTGCATTGTTCCACCCATAGCTTTTGTTAACTGTTCTACAACTGCTTTTCTATCACTCGTTGGATCTTTTAAAAATCCTTGAAAAGCTTTTTCAGTGTAATTTCCCATTATATATGCTTTCATATTGAACTCCTTTTTTTAAAAATAGTATCATCTAATTAGAGATTATTAATGTGTAAAAATTACATAGTAGACACACCCTAAAGTAATGCTAAATTGAATTTATGTACGAAAAATTCGGGCAATTCATTGATGGTAAATGGCAAAAATCATCAGATGAGGAAACTTACGAAGTAATCAATCCTGCGAATGAAGAAGTTTTAGGAAAAGCCTCAAAAGCTACAACTCAGGATGTTGAGAGAGCATTAAAGTCTGCTGCAAAAGGGTTAGAAGTTTGGAAAAAAACTGCACCATGGCAAAGATCTTATATTATTAGAAGAATTGCGGACAAAATGAGAGAGAAGCAAGATGTGCTTGCTAAGTGGATGACACTTGAAGTTGGAAAACCTTTTGCAGAAGCCAAAGGTGAAGTTAATGGTGCTGCAGATATTTTCGAATGGAATGCTGAGGAAACAAAAAGAATTTACGGACAAACTGTTGAAAGCAGGTTTGAAGACACAAGAGTTCATGTTTATTATCAACCAGTTGGTGTTGTAGCAGCATTAACTCCATGGAATTTCCCCGCAGTGTTGTCTGCAAGAAAAATTTCAACAGCGCTAGCAGCTGGCTGCTCTGTAATAGTTAAGCCCGACGTAATTACACCCGGTATTGTAATGGAGATGGTTGATATATGTAACGAATGTGGTGTGCCACCAGGCGTAGTAAATCTTTTGTCAGGTGATCCACCTAGTATTGCACAACAGTTGATTGCATCAGATATAGTCAAAAAAATTTCAATTACTGGATCATCAAGAGTAGGTAAAATAATATTGAAACAAGCTGCAGATAAAGTACAAAGAGTAACAATGGAGCTATCAGGTCATTCGCCTTTTATTGTATTTGATGATGCTGATATTAAAAAAGCCGCTGACATGGCAATAGCTGCTAAATTCAGAAACAATGGTCAAGTTTGTATATCGCCTAATAGATTTTATATACACGAGAAAAAAAAAGATGAATTTGTAAATTTATTTATTGAAAAAACAAAAAAATTAAAAATAGGTGATGGTATGGACCCAGCAACTCAATTGGGCCCGTTAACCACAAAAAAAAGACTTAATGAAATAGAAGAATTAGTTGAAAAAACTAAACAAGAAGGTGCAAAAGTTTTATTAGGTGGAAAAAGACCTTCTGGATTTAACAAAGGTTTTTATTATGAACCGACAGTATTTGACGACATAAAAGATGATTTTACGATAATGAAACAAGAACCGTTTGGACCGTTAGTGCCTATGTTATCATTTAAAACTTTTGATGATGTAATTGAAAGAGCTAACAATCATGAATTAGGGTTGTGCAGTTATGTTTGTACCAATTCAATGGAAACAGCTCATCTTGCTTCAGAACAATTAGAAACTGGCTCAGTCGCTGTAAATACTCCAATGGTAGCAATTGCTGAAGCACCTTTTGGTGGGATAAAGCAAAGTGGTTATGGGCGTGAAGGCGGATCAATGGCAATTAAAGATTACCTTAATATAAAATATACACATCTTGGCATCAAAGGTTAATTAATGAAATTTTTAAGGGTTGGTGAGCGTGATAATGAAATACCCGCAATTCTTGATGACAAAAATAATATTCGGAATTTATCGAATTTTTTTAAAGATTTAACACCGGAAAATTTAAATTTTGAAAATTTAGATAAAATAAAAAATTTTGATATTAATTCTCTTCCACTTTTGGATCAAAATCAAAGAATAGGATCTTGTGTTATTAAACCAGCAAATTTTTTCGCAATTGGTTTAAATTATAAAGCTCATGCTGCTGAGACAAATTCGAATACTCCTAAAGAACCAATAGTTTTTAATAAGTCACCAAATTGTATAGTTGGACCTAATGATGACATAGTAATACCTAAGTTTTCTAAGTCTTTGGATCATGAAGTTGAAATTGCAATAGTGATTGGAAAAAAAGCTAAGTATGTAAAAGAAGAAGAAGCACAAGATTATATTATTGGTTATTGTATTTGTAATGATATTAGTGAGAGAGAATGGCAAAAAGATAGAGGTGGTCAATGGGTTAAAGGAAAATCTGGGGATACGTTTGGACCTTTAGGACCGTATCTTGTAACCAAAGATGAAATAAGTGATCCATTAAATCTAAATTTGACTTTAGATCTTAATGGGAAAAGAAGACAGACTGGAAATACAAGTTTAATGATATTCAATTTTAATTTTTTAATATCTCACATTAGTCAATTCATAACTTTAATGCCAGGAGATGTTATTACAACAGGCACACCTGCAGGAGTGGGAATGGGGATGACACCACCAGATTACTTGGAAGATGGAGATGAGATGATTTTGAAAGTTGATAACTTAGGTGAACAAAAGTTAAGAGTGGTTAAAGAAAAATAATGACAGAACTATTTATTGCACTTGGAGCTGGTTTGATAAGTTTTTTATCTCCGTGTGTATTACCATTAATTCCCGGATACATCTCTTATATTTCAGGCAGTTCATTAAATGAGTTATTAGAGAAAAAAAATGTCAATTTAATTCCGATCGTTTTATTTACATTTGGTTTTTCAATTGTTTTTATTATTTTTGGAGCCGCCTCAACTTTTTTAGGACAAGTGTTGTTACAGAATTCATATGAACTTAGAATAGCAGCTGGTTTAGTAATAATTCTTTTTTCGCTTCAAATAATTGGAATTATCAATCTTAAATTTTTAAATTATGAAAAAAGAATACAAACAAATTCAAATGATCGTTTTTATAGCCCAATTCTAATTGGTATGGCATTTGCATTTGGTTGGACACCTTGTATAGGTCCAATTTTAGGATCAATCTTGGTTTTAGCTGCAACTGAAGAAAGTGTTAATAAAGGAATCTTGCTTTTAATTTTTTACTCTTTTGGATTGGCATTGCCATTCATTTTATCTGGCTATTTGATTCAAAAGTTTCTAATATTTTCAAAGAACTTTAAAAAGAATATTAATTTAGTCTCTAAATCTGGTGGAATTATACTATTAATTACAGGTATTTTAATATTAACTAATCAATTACAAGCTTTAGGATATTATTTATTAAATGTATTACCCTTTTTACAAAATTTTGGATAATTAAAATTATGAAAATATATCAAATAGATTCAAGTGCTAGAAAAGAGGGATCGACCTCTAGAGCACTGGCAAAGAAACTTTTAGATAAAATAAAAAAACCTGATGACGAAGTTGTGTACAGAGATTTAGATGATGAGATGGTTTTTGTATCTGGATTAACCGAGTCAGGGATGAAGATTGAAGAAAAAGATCAAACTGAACATCATAAAAAAATGTTTGAATTATCCGATAAACTTGTAAAAGAGCTTAAAGAAAGTGATGTCATCATTATATCAGCACCAATTTATAATTATGGTCCTCCTGCAACCTTAAAAGCTTGGTCTGATCTTGTAGCAAGAATAGGCGAGACATTTAAATTTAAAGAAAATGGGAGAAGAGAGGGTTTGTTGAGAAATAAAAGAGCTTATTTAGTCATAACTTCAGGAGGGACAAAATTAAATAGTAAAGAGGATTTTCTAACCCCATGGTTAAAGTTTATTTTAAATTTTTTTGGTATAGAAAAGGTTGATATTATAAGTGCTGATCAAATGGCTTTGGATTATGAAAAGTCTATTAGAGATGCAGAAACTCAAATATCAAATATAGAATAAATCTACAAAAATGATTGATAAAGAAACTGAAAAAAAATTTTTAGAAGCTGAAAAATACCGTGTTAATAAAGAATTTGAAAAAGCTATAGATATATTCAAAGCAATTCTGGAGCAATTTCCAAAACTTCCACCCGCACTTCATAACCTAGCTATATGCTACACTGAACTAAAAAAAATAGAAGAGGCTGAAAAGTGCTATATCAAGTGTTTAGAAATTAAACCTGTTTCAATATTATCTGTTAATAATTTAGGAAAACTTTACTACAATACTGGGCAATTTAAAAAAGCTTTGCCAATACTGGAAAAATCATTGCTTATGAAAGAGGATCAAGAAACGGTTATTGAGGTATTTGCTCAATGTTTATTTGAGCTTAATCTAACAAAAGCTGTTGATACTTTTTGTGTGAGGGCATTAAAAAAATTTCCACAAAATAAAAATTTGAAAACATTTTATGGGAAAAATCTTTTAAGATTAAATAGACATAATGAGGGACAAAAATATTTGAATGAAAGTACAGGTATGATAGAGTTTGGTGAAAAAGATTTTAAAATAGATTAATAAATGAAAAGATTAGAAATTAAAAATAACGTTAGTCCAAATTTTATTGGAAATTGGGATTTAGAAAATAAAGAACTGTGCAAAGAAATTATTGATTTTTTTGAAAATAATTCTGATCTCCACATGAAAGGTACTACAGGTGGAGGTATTGATGAGAGTGTAAAAAAGTCAACCGACATAACTATTAAACCAGAAAGTCTTAAAGATGAAAGGTACAAAGTATTCAATAAGTATTTTGAAAATCTATATCAATGTTTCACTGATTATAAGGAACAATACGATTTTTTGAAAACCTTTGTAAAAAAAATTCACATTGGTCCTTTCAATATTCAAAAATATCTTCCAGGTGGTCATTTTGGGCGCCTTCACGCTGAAAGAACCGATATGGCACACATTCATCGAATATTTGCTTGGATGACTTATCTAAATGATGTTGATGATGGAGGTACAACAGATTTTGATTATTATAATGTTAAAGTAAAGCCAGAAACTGGAAAAACATTGATTTGGCCAGCTGAATGGACACATGCACATCGAGGGAGTGTTCTTAATGGGGGAGAAAAATATATTATTACTGGCTGGCTTCACTTCACAGACTAAATTTTCTTTTAAGGTGTTTTAGCTTCCCCTCCGTACTATCGTAATCAATATAACATCCTTGTAGAAATCTATTACCCTGATTTGTATCATAAGAGGTTCTTCCATGAAGTAACCGGTAATTATCCATCATAAGTAAATCTCCGGGATTTAACCTAAATTCAATTCTATATTGATCTGAATTATAAAGTTCTGATATTTTTTTTCTTGCGGAATAAAAAAGTTCAAGTTTATTCTTTTCCATTAAAGGCACAAAGTCTAATCTTGGACTAAATCTAACTTGCTTGAACTCTCCTTTTTCGTTTAATTGTATCATCTCGGCCCAGTCTTCTAAAATAACTGATTGGTCTATAAACTGAAACCTAACTTTAACATCAGTAAGAATATTGTAATAATCCCAAAAATCTTTTTTGAGTTTTTCTGTTACAGCATATCCATCTACTAAAGTGCAAAGGCCTCCATTAACCTCGTTTTCAATACAATGGAGCATTTGTATACATGGTACAGGATTTCTATAAGGGTTGTCTGTGTGTGGTGCTAAAGCTAATGAAGTATAAGCTAAATCGTTTGGATTTGGTTTTGACTTAACATTAAAAAATTCCCCAAAATTTGTTCTTCTTATACTTCCAATAGAATTTGCAAAATTTGTAATAAAATTATTTTTAGTTGGTACATCTTTAAAAATTACAAACCCAAATTTATAAAAATCTATTAAGGCGTCATACATAACTTTTTCATTAAAAAAATTGTCTTCAAATTTAAAATTCTTAAAATTTGTGAAAGACGAATCCCATTCAACTTTTTTAATTTTTTTAATCTCATCTTCATTACTAAATTCTCTTAAGACATTTTGAACTGCAAATTTTGTGTAAGCGCCATCATTAAAAGTAATTTCTAGAAATTGATCTGACAGATTAAGAGATTTTATCTTAATATCTTCTTCTAATTTCGTTGGGTCAAATAACCTTTGCTGTGTAGCCTCATCTATGAAACTTTCACCGTTTACTCTTTCTCTAAACCAGAATGGATGAATCTCTTTCTTCCGACCCTGGTTTTCAAAAAATATCTTATTATTTTTTAATTCTATTTTCATAGCTAAATTGATGATTATTTAAAATTTTACTTTAATCAATAGTAATAAAATAGTATTAGTCCTTTGTGTCAAAGTTGAATTCTATAAATTATAAAGTTTTTTCTAAATTTCTAAATGATTTAGCCAAGAAACTTACCAAATATTATTATTTGAGATTAAAAAAACCTTTCAAGGTTTCAAATAAGGAAAAAGGTAAAGGTTACGATCCAGTTACAAGTGCTGACAGGTCTTTCGAAAAATTTATTAGAAAAGAAATAGTAAAAAAATTTCCTAAACACCAAATTAAAGGAGAAGAATTTGGACAGAAGAAAAATAAAAGTGATTTTACTTGGGTTATTGATCCAATTGATGGAACGAGATCATTTGTTATAGGAAATCCAACTTGGAGTAATTTAATTTCTTTAAATTACAAAGGTTATCCAGTTTTAGGTCTTGCCAATTTTCCAATTCTTAGAAAATATTATTATAATACTTCTCCAAAGTCTGCTTTTGTAGTTGAGGATAATAAAAAAAGAAAAATTAAAGTTAACTACAAAGCAAAATATTCAAATGTTAAATTATCCGCCGCATTCCATGGAACTATTTCCCTTAATCAACAAAAGAAAATTCCAAAAATATTAAAGATGATGCAATTTCCTTGTGCTGATGCATTAAGCTATTCTCATCTTGCGGAAGGGAAAATTGATGTCGTTATTCAATGTGCAAATAAAATTTGGGATATTCATCCATTAATACCAATCATCGAAGCTGCAGGTGGTGTAGTTTCAAATTGGAAAAATGAAAGTGCTGTTAAGGCTGGAAATATTCTTGTGAGCGCCAATAGAGATATGCATAATATATTTTTAAAAATTCTTAAACCTATCTCTAAGTAGTCTTACCTAGAGTGTTTAACAATACTACTCCGATAATAATTAAGATTATCCCAACAATTCCATATAGGTTAGGGATTTGATTATATTTGAATACGCCAAACAACGTAACAGCTGTGATTGTTAATCCTCCATATGTTGCATAGGTAAAACCAACTGGAATAATATTCATCGCCCTGGATAAAAAATATATACAAGCAATTATAGAAACTATACAGAAAATAGTTGGACCAATATTAGTAAAACCATTTGTAGATTTTAAAAAACCATTAGAGGTTATTCCAAGAACAATAGCCAATAGAAGAAATATATATCCAGATAAATTACTCACAATTAAACCTATGACTATTTAGTAATTTTATCTACCAATTTCTTAATCGGTGGACCTAGTATTAATGCTGCAATTATAGCTATAGGTAAACTGACCACCCATGCTTTTAAGAATCTGTTGATATAATCTTTATCCATACCAGTGTTGATATATGTGATAATTAGAGTCATTAATAAACTCATTCCAAAACCCATAATTAAAATAAAAATAAGATCAAAGTATTTTTTAGGTAACATTATTTTTTAAAGAACTTGATTGCATCTTCCATTCTATCATCACCCCAAAATATTTCATTGTTAACAGCAAAAGTTGGACTACCAAAGATTTTATTCTCTCGTGCAAAATTTGTATTTGCCAGGTATTTATCTTCAATTAATTTTGTTTTTGCTTCAGAAATTATATCATCTTTGCTCATTTTTAATTCTTTACATATCTCAGAAATACTTGGTTCTATAGCTGGTTCTTTTCCTTCTTGAAACCACTTTTTATAAGTCAGTCTAACATAATCTATACCCCATCCCTTATCCAATCCAAGAATCGCGATTTGATTTGCTAAGTCAAATTCAGATAATGGGTAAGGTACAGGTGTTTTTGCAAAAAAACCATAACCTTCAGCCCGTCTTTCAATATCTCTCCACATGTAATTTACCTTATTAAGCTTGTCCTTTGGAAATGGTATATTATTCATTTCTTTCATGATTGCCCGAACACTAAATGGTTTCCAATTAAACTGGACATGATGTTTTTTTTCTACATCAAGTATTCTAGTGACAGCTAAATAAGTATAAGTGCTTCCAATTGAAAAATAAAAATCAATCATTTACTCTTATTTTGACATAGGAGTTGCACCAGTTTCTAAACTTATAATCTTTCCATCTTTATATTTATAAACTGCCATCACCGCTTCAATGTTTCCATCATTAAATTTAACAAATGAATGATGTACACCCACTTCATTATTTTCATAAATAATTCTCACTTTTTCTTGATTTATATCACCACTCATTGCCCATTTAACAACATCAGCTTTTCCTAAAGAATTTCCAGATTTATGCATTATGAACTTGAAGTCATCATGTAAAAGCTCATTCATAGTTGCTTCATCCTTCTTGTCTATTGCATCAGTATATCTTTTTAATATCGACATTTTATACTCCTTTAATTATTATTCCGTTACCAACTGAGTTTTCTAAACGGATTTGCTTTACTGGCTTATACTCATCAGAGTTATACCATTCTAAAGCTTTTTCATAACTTGGAAATTTAATCACCACTGTTCTAGAATATGTCCAGGTTCCCTCTAATACTTTAGTTTCACCACCTCTAACAATATATTCACCTCCAAATTTCTCAGCAATCGGCTTAACCTTTTCTACGTACTCTTTATATTCTTCTGGTTTTTTTATGTCTATGTTGAATATCGCAAATCCAGACATCAAGTATAAATTTTATCTGTTAGACCATAAATTAAGATAGCACTCATAACCGTAAATACAAACGGTGCGATAACTCCTTCGTTAGTGGTTTTCTCGTTCACTCCTGTTTTATTAATTTTAATAGAATAGAAATTACATAAAAAAATACATAGATTATTTATAAAAACTAAATTTAAAAATCCCCAGGTATTTTCTAGACCGCCAGGTCTAATAAAGCCAACATAGATAGACATTAGAAAAACAGCAAGCATAAATGCTCCTGCCATCCTAATCATTATTGCGCCACTAGGATCTATACCAAATCTTTCCATGAAGTTTTTAGTACCAAAAATAGTTTGAAAAGCGTAAACACCAACACCTAAAAAGTGAACTATATAAATTATTAAATAAAACGCTCCATTAAATTTTTCTACCATATTGTTTCCTAGTCGTTAAATACCATTCTCATTTCATCTTGAATTGTACCCTCTTTAAAAACACCTTTCATCTTTTTTTGAAGTTCAATAAACTCAGGATCAGCCGACATGTTTGTGTCATTTTCAAATGCTTTATCAGTAAACTGCTCTCCCACAAGTGTTTCTCTTACCGTCCTTGGGTTTCCACCAATTTGAAATGAAAAGTAAACTTCATGATCTGGATAATGCTTTTTTCTAACTTTTGCTAAGCCTTTAGAAATTTCCATAGCCTCAGTAAGTTTATCATCGTAAACACCAATGGTTCTTGTATAGATTGCTTTCATTAATGTTACTCTTAAGCGTTATAGTCCATCACTTGGTCAGTACACTCAGTAAATTTATGAGGCTCAAAGAAATCATTCATTTGACCTAATTGATTATTGATATCCGTTTCACTATTAGCTTTCCACCAGCAAAACATTTGCATTGTGTCCCCCGGCGTGTTCCAAGTCATTTGGCATGCTGCTTTATCACTTGTCATTGATTTAACAATATCTTCCATTTTCATTGAAGCTACTGTTTCTGAAAATTTGTCTTTCATTTCTTTAGATTTGAAAGTGTGAGTTACCATGTAATTTTTCATTTTTTCCTTTCAATTATTTTGCTTTGGTTAAGTGATAAACTGAGTAACTATCTAATACTGCTGACATAATAGGTTTTGATACTTCAGTTCCCTCTATAAATTTATATAGAGCTGCCTCGTCAGTACAAAAAATTTTAAACATAACAGTGCTTTTATCTGGTGTTACTGTTCCAATTGTTTTTTCCACTACCGCAACTTTTGCTCTTTCTGCTAAACCTTCAGGTGATTGCATAAAACCCATAAATTTTTCAAACATACCCTCTTTTAATTTAGCCACTACTAACATTTCTTTTTCCATTTTTTTCTCCTTAATATAAAGTTTGAACCACTTTTTTCACTCTTTCAGCTCCATTAGGAACTAAAGCTTCAACAAAGGTATGACATTTGTCAGTTTTAGCTTTATCATATTTTGAACCGTAATGCTTATCTACTGCCTTATTCACTTCATCATCCCATTCTTTTTCTGGTATACCTATTTCTAAAGCATAAGTTTTTAAAACTTTTACAGTTGAAATAGATTTTTCTTTCATTCCGTATTCAAATTTTTCACCTGATGGCAAAAAATAGTTAGCCATATAAATTCCAACACAATCCAAAGCTTTTGATCTGTCACTTTTACTCATTTCTGCATTAGCAGAGGTAAAAATAAAAAAAACCAGAGTTGTTATCAACATTCTCATAAGTGTCCTGACGTTATTAAATTATATCTTAAAAATGTAACCGTTTTGTTACATGCCTGGTATGCGATATTATAACCAGCTTGGAAAAGGTAAGTTTTTTTCTTTTAAAAAAGTTTTATTAAACATCTTAGAGTTGTATTTGTCTGATCTATCACAAAGAATTGTTACAATGGTTTTTCCTGGACCTATTTCTTTACCAAGTCTTATTGCTCCAGCAATATTTATTCCACAACTAGTCCCTAAGCTTAAACCTTCATTTTGAATTAAATCATAAAGTATAGGTAAAGCCTCATGGTCATCGATAGAGTAAGCACCATCAATTTTTGCATTTTCAAAATTTTTAGTTACTCTACTAGATCCAATTCCTTCAGTGATTGAATTACCCTCAGATTTTAATTCACCGTGTTTAATATAGTTATAAAGCGAGGATCCTTTTGGATCTGATAAATAAATTTTGACATCTTTATTTTTTTCTTTAAGTGCATTGCTGACACCTGAAATAGTTCCACCTGTTCCAGATGAACATACAAAGCCATCTACTTTGCCTTCAGTTTGTTCCCATATCTCTTTTCCAGTACCTTCATAATGTCCTTTAGCATTTGCAGTATTATCAAATTGATTTGCCCAAACTACTCCGTTATTATTTGTTGGCCTCAATTCATCCGCAAGTCTAGCTGCAACTTTCACAAAATTATTATCATCTTTGTAAGGTTTAGCAGGCACCAGTCTTAATTCTGCTCCAAGATTTCTTAATGTATCTTTCTTTTCTTGTGTTTGATTATCATTCATTACAATGATTGTTTTGTAGCCAAGAGAATTACCTAATAGTCCTAGACCTATTCCAGTATTACCAGCAGTTCCCTCAACAATTATACCACCTTTTGATATTAATTTTTTTTCTTGAGCATCTTTTATTAAAGCTAATGCAGCTCTATCTTTTACAGAACCACCTGGATTTAAAAATTCAGCTTTACCATAAATATTACATCCAGTTATTTCTGAGGCTGACCTTAATTTAATTAAAGGTGTATTTCCAATACCTGAGGTAAAATCTTCTTGATTATTCTTCATTACTAATTTCTCTAGAGTCCTCTGTTACAGCATAAGGTTTGAATTCATTTGATGTTGTACCAACATTTCTTGCTGGTATACCTATCATTACTGCATTGTTAGGAACATCTTTTGTTACTACTGCATTAGCACCAATCTTTGCATTTTCACCAATAACAACAGGTCCTAGTATTTGTGCACCTGATCCAACTACTACATTATCCATAAGTGTTGGGTGTCTTTTTATTTGTCTTTGGCTATCTGAATTTATACTTGGTGAAATACCACCAAGAGTAACCATATGGTAAATTGTAACGTTATCACCAATCTCAGATGTTTCCCCAATCACTACTCCCATACCGTGATCAATAAATAAATTTTTTCCAATTTGAGCTTTCGGATGAATTTCTATACCAGTTAAAAATCTAGAGAGTTGAGAGACTACTCTTGCTACTACATCAAATTTTGCCTTAGCAAAAAAATTAGCTATTTTATGAAAAAATATAGCTTTTACTCCTGGATAAGTAAGTATTAAACTTAACTTTGATTTTGCAGCAGGATCTCTGTCTATTATGGATTGTAAATATTCATTCATAATGAGGCTATATAGTTGTTTTTTGTTAAATTTAAACCTTATTAACTTGATGTAATGTCACTCTTTTCGATATTTATAAGGTATTACAAAAGTTTGCATAGCATATCAATCTTGAATATAATTTTTGAATTAAAATAGGAGGTTTGATGAGTTTAAAAATAAATAGTGTGGCTCCAGATTTTAAAGCCAAGACACAACTTGGTGATATATCTTTTCATGAGTGGCTAGGAGATAGTTGGGGAGTATTGTTTTCGCATCCAAAAGATTTCACTCCAGTATGCACAACTGAACTGGGTTCTTTAGCAAAAATGAAACCTGAATTTGATAAAAGAAATGTAAAAGTTATTGGCTTGAGTGTTGATCCGGTATCTGACCATGTTAAATGGCTAGAGGATATAAAAGATGTTACAGGAAATAAACCAAGCTATCCAATTATTGCAGATGAAAATTTAGAGGTCGCAAAACTTTATAATATGCTTGAAGGAGACGCTGGAGTTACTTCAATGGGAAGAACAGCTGTTGATAATCAAACAGTTCGAACAGTTTTTATAATCAGGCCTGACAAAAGAATTGGTCTTTTTTTAACTTACCCAATGGCAACTGGTAGAAATTTTATGGAGCTTTTAAGAACAATAGACTCTATGCAATTAACAGCAAAACATAAAGTTGCAACACCAGCAGATTGGAAAAAGGGCGAGGAAGTAATTATTGTTCCAGCAGTGAAGGATGATGAGGCTAAGAAATTGTTTCCAGATGGTTGGAATGCAGTTAAGCCGTACTTGAGAAAAGTTCCAGATCCTTCAAAATAGATTGAATAAGAAAGATTTAGACCAGCAATCTCAGCATTGGGAAAATAGCTTCTCAAGTAAGCCTGAGATGTTTGGTTTAGACCCTAGTGAGTCTGCCAGACACGCAAAAGAAATATTTGAAAATCAAAAAGTAAACATTTTTTTTAAAAGAAAAAAAATTGACATTCTTGAGTTAGGCGCTGGTTTAGGTAGAGACACAACTTATCTTGCGGCAAATTCAAATTTAATTCAAGTTACAGCATTAGATTACAGTTCTGAGGCAATAAAAAATATTAATAAAAAAAAAATAGAGAATTATTCTGATCCTATAATGGCTGATGGTAGATCTGCTGCAGATAAAATTACTACAAAAGTTTGGGATGTACGTAATGGTATTCCTTATAAGGATAATTCTTTTGATGGATGTTATTCACACATGCTTTACTGTATGGCCTTGACTACTTCAGAAATTATTAAATTAAATAAAGAAGTTCATAGAATTTTGAAACCTGGTGGAATTAATATATTCACTGTTAGACATACTGGAGACGGTGATTATAAAAAAGGAAGACATATTGGCGAAGATTTATACGAAAGTGATGGATTTGTTGTTCATTTTTTTAATAAAAAAAAAATAAATCAAATTTCCAAAGGATTTGAAATCGAGGATATTTTTGAATTACATGAAGGAAGTTTTCCGAGAAAACTTTTTGTAGTTACTCAAAGAAAAAAAAGAATATGGAATTTTTAATTCTGGGCTTTTTTACTGGATTAAGTTTGATCCTCGCTATAGGCGCCCAAAATATTTTTGTCATTGAACAGGGATTAAAGAAACAATACGTATTTCTAGTTTGTTTAGTTTGTTCAGTTTCTGACTTCTTATTGATTTTTCTCGGAATTTTATTATTTCATTATTTTCAACAATATTTCAGTGCATCTATAGAGTTATTACTAAATGTTCTTTTAATAATCTTTTTGATTTATTTTATTTATTCAAAAATCAGAACTATTCAAACAAATATAAATCTATCTACCACCTTAGAGGAAATTTCCTTATCTGAGGTTTTATTTAAGACACTAGGTTTTACCTATCTCAATGGTCACGTTTATTCAGATACAGTTTTTTTTTTAGGTAATTTTTCAAAAAATTTTTTAATTAAAGAAAAAGTTTTTTTTGGTATTGGTGCTTCAATAGCATCTTTAATTTTTTTCTTCTTAATTGGTTATTTATCAAATTATTTCTCAAAATTTGCTCAAAGAAAAAATACTTGGAAATACATTAATATATTTGTGATTGGTTTTATGTCGATGGTAATAATTTACGTAGTTAAACAAAGTTTAAGTTTTCTTTAAAAATAACAATTTTCATTGACAATTATAGCGCATTTAAAAAGTATAATTATTAATTATCTTAATTTCATATGAACAATCTAAATGCACATTTTCAACCAAAAAATTTAAGTGATAAGATCGCTTTATATTTTACAAAATTTTTAAGGTTGTTAGCAGATACTTTTTTTAAAAAAAGATATGGTCACAGAGCAGTTGTACTTGAGACTGTGGCTGCTGTCCCAGGTATGGTAGCAGGAATGTTATTACACTTAAAATCATTAAGAAAAATTGAAGATGATAAAGGATGGATAAAAACTCTTTTGGATGAAGCTGAAAATGAAAGAATGCATTTAATGACTTTTATTCATGTGGCTAAACCAACAGCTGTAGAGAGATTTATAATAATGGTTGCGCAATTTATTTTTATTCTAACCTATGCAATTATATATCTGGCCTCTCAAAGAACTGCTCACAGAATCGTCGGATATTTCGAGGAAGAAGCTGTAATTAGCTATACTGAATATTTAAATGAACTTGAAGCTGGAACTATTCCAGATCAACCAGCTCCTTTGATTGCGATTAATTATTGGAATTTACCTCTTCATGCAACTTTAAAAGATGTAGTTAGAGTGATTAGAGATGATGAAGCTGGACATAGAGATGTAAACCATAAATTTGCTGATTTAATTAATTTAAAAAAATCAAAACTAGATTATAAGAAAAGAAGAATTAAAGAAAAAAAGACTGAGGAAATTTTAAACTAAATTCTGGTAGAAATGGTATCACGAAGAAATTTGCTAAAATTATTAGGTTTTTCTTACCTCTTATTCTTATCTTTACCTTACAAAATTTTATATTCGGCAACAAAAAAAATAATAAATCCAAATCTTTCAAAAGTTCAAAAAGATATAATGTTTAATGAGGGTACAGAAAGACCTTTTACGAGTGATCTTCTTAAGGAAAATAGAAAAGGTTTTTACCATTGTGCTAATTGTGGGGCTAAATTATTTTCATCAACCGCTAAATTTGATAGTGGTACAGGCTGGCCTTCCTTTTCAGAGGCTCTTCCTGGAGCCTTTAAAACTAAAATAGATTATTCTTATGGAATGAAAAGAGTTGAATATCACTGTGCAAATTGTGGTGCGCATCATGGCCATGTTTTTTTAGACGGTCCAAGTACCACTGGAAAAAGATTTTGCAATAATGGATTGTGTTTAATTTTTAAACCTGAAAATTAATCTTTTTAAACATTATTCGTTTGAATATCCGTACTTACGCAGCCTAGCGTCACCAGTTCTTGCATGAGCTTCCATGCCCTCGTATCTTGAAATCCTTGCAGCAGCAGAGCCAACTTCTTTCGTTGACTCTTTTGTCATTCTTTGAAAACTCAATGTTTTAATAAACTTACCAACAAACAACCCACCTGTATATTTTCCTGCACCTTTAGTTGGTAAAATGTGATTGGTTCCTGAACATTTATCACCGTAAGCAACAGTTGTTTCCTCTCCAATAAACAATGAACCATAATTTTTTAATCTCTTATGAAACCATTCAAGATTTTTTGTTTGAATTTCTAAATGCTCAGGTGCATAGTCATCACTTACCATAACCATTTCTTCATCTGTATCACACAAAATAACTTCACCGTAATCTCTCCAAGCAGCCTCAGCACTTAATCTTGGAACCTCTGGAAGTTTTTCTATTAATTCTGGAACTCGTTTCATTACCTCTTCTGCAAGTTTTTGGCTAGTGGTGTATAGCCAACATGGTGAATTATAACCATGTTCAGCCTGACCAACTAAATCTACAGCAACAATCTCTGGATCTGCTGTTTCATCTGCAATAATTCCAATTTCTGTTGGGCCCGCGAATAAATCTATGCCTACTTTTCCAAATAAAATTCTTTTAGCTTCAGCTACAAATTGATTTCCAGGACCAACTAAAATATCAGCTGGAGCGTTTCCAAACATTCCATATGTCATTGCAGCAATAGCCGGTACACCACCAAGATTTAAAATTATATCCGCTCCACATAAATTTGCTGTATAAACAATAGAAGGGTGGGCACCAACTCCCTCTTTTGGCGGACTACATGCAATAATATTTTTAACACCTGCAACTTTTGCAGTTGTAACACTCATTACCGCAGATGCGATGTGAGCGTATCTTCCACCTGGTATGTAACAACCAGCAGTATTTACAGGGACTAATTTTTGACCCGCATATAAACCATCTGATAATTCAACTTCAAAATCTTTTCCATAATTTGCAAGTTGAGCTTCTGCAAATTTTCGAACCCTATCATATGAAAATTTAATATCATCTTTAGTTTTTTGGTCTAAGTTTTTATTTATTTCTTCTATTTTTTCTTTTGAAACAACTATTTCCCCATCATATTTATCAAATTTTTTTGTTAATTCTTTACAACCATCTTCTTTAGATTTTTCAAGTTCTTTTAAAAGATTTTGTACTATATCTTTTGTTTTAGTGTCATCTGTGGATGCTGTTTTTGAAGCTTTTTTTAGATATTTAATTGTCATATTTTAAATTTATATTGTTTTATTAATCTAATGCAACAACAGCTGCAGCGATTGATGCTAATCTTGCCGGGGCTTCATCAGATCTACTTGTAATAACAACTGGTACTTTACCCCCAACAACAACACCAGCTGCACAGGCACCACAAAAGTAGATCAGCATTTTTACTAAACCATTTCCTGTTTCGACACTTGGTACCAGTAGCACATCTGCCATACCAGCTACAGTATTTTGTATTCCTTTAATAGCTGCAGATTTTTTGGAGATACTATTGTCAAATGCAAGTGGACCAAAGACATCAGCATTTAAATTTTCTTTTATTGCAATTTTAGTTAATTCCTCAGCTTCTTTGGAACTTGGCACGCTATCTAAAACTTCCTCTGTTGCAGATAATATTGCTACTTTAGGTCTTTTGATACCAATCCTTTGAGAAAAATTAATAACATTTTTAAGAATGTGTAATTTGGTTTTCACATTAGGTAAAACATTTAATGCTCCATCTGTAATTATTAAAGGTTTGTCGTCTTTTTCCAAAGTCATGTGCCAAATATGACTTAATCTAGTTTTTCCTAGTAAGTTATATTCTCTCTTCAAAACTTCTTTCATAAGAACATCAGTATGTATATGCCCTTTTACAATAATTTTAATTTTTTGCTCACTAGCTAATTTTGCGGCAATCGTTGCAGTGTTATTTTCAACAGGTTCATGAATGATTTCGTAATTTGAAATATCCCATTTAAGATCATGTGCACATTTTACTATTTCTTTCTCGTCACCAATGAATATTGGTTCAATAAGATTTTCTTTAACCGCATCCTGTACTGACTGCATAGGCAAAGGTTTTCCTGCATTGACAATCCCAGCTTTAACACCATTCTTTTTGTGAGCAACATTTAGTAAGTTATCTGGACAAATAATTTCTTTATTCGAAAGCATTTTCAATTTTTTAATATTTTTAAATCTTTTTCTATAATTTTTGATATTTTAATTTCTTTTTTTAAATTCATTTTAAACCTTTTATATTTATTTTGGCCAGGATACATTATTTCTTTTACTCCTTTAATTTTAGGCAACCTTTTTATTGTTCTAATATTATCTTTAATTCTTGAGTTGTAATTTTTGACAAATAAGTTTGTTTTAAATGTGATAAATAAATGTCCAACGTTTTGTGGACCTGAAAAGTCATCAAAAGGATCTTTTACTTTTCCAGCATGATTTCCACCTGTTAATACACCACTTAAAATATCAACCATCCATGCTAAACCTGAACCTCTAAAACTCGCAATTGGTAATTGAACTCCATAGAGCGCTTTTTTTGCATCTGTTGTTGGTTTACCAAATTTATCCAATGCAACACCTTTAGGTAATTTTTGATTATTCTTTGCTGCAAACCTTACTTTACCTCTATTGATCATTGACATAGAAGTGTCTAGTATAAATGGTACTTTCGAACCGGTAGGAGAGCCAAAACAAACAGGATTTGTTCCGAACAAACTTTTTTTAGCACCATGAGGAGCGATTGCAGGAGGTGCGTTAGTATAAATCATCGTGATTAAATTTTTTTTTACGGCCTGTTCTGCGTAGTAACCGGATAAGCCATAATGACCACTATTTTTAACTGCTACTAAACCTATCCCAGTTTTTTTAGCATTGTGAATTGCTTTCTTTATTGCAATGTCTGCAGCAACAAATCCAATACAATTATCAGCATCAACATGTGAAATCGATTGAGATATCTTTTTTATTTTTATTCTTGGCTTTGGATTGATAACTTTTTTAGATAATCGTTCACAATACATCTTTAATCTTGAAATACCGTGCCCGTAAGCATTAACTAATTCTGCATTGATTAAGGCATTAGCTGAAATGACAGCATGGGAACTACTTAATCCATGTTTTTTTAAAATTTTTATTACTTCTTTTTTAAGATTTTCTGTTTTCAAATTAACCTTTTCCGCGCCAAGGTATTGTTTTGTCGATTATTTTTCTTAAAGTGACATCAAACAAAAGACCCAACATTCCCATTATAAAAATTGTGATCCAAATCACTTCGTATTGAAAATATTTTTTAGCGACATTTTCAACAAATCCAATTCCTGTGGTACCAGCTAAGAATTCAGCTGCTACAAGAGTTCCCCAACACATACCCACTGCAACTCTAATTCCTGTTAAAATTTCTGGTAACGAATTTGGAAAAATTACATATCTTAAAATTTGTTTTTTTGATGCTCCTAAGGAATGAGCTGCATGGATTTTTGATAGCTGAGTTCCAGATGCACCAGCTCTTGCTGAAATAATCATTATTGATAAAGAGACCATAAATAATAAAAATACTTTTCCAGTATTATCAATTCCTAAAACTGAAATAATTAAAGGAGCCCAAGCTAGTGGGGGAACTGGTCTATATAATTCTATCAGTGGATCGAAAAAACCTTTGGCAAATCTATTTAATCCCATAAATAAACCAAGAGGTACACCTATGATAATTCCAAAAACTAGTCCTAAAAATACTCTCATAAAAGAGTCCCATATATGACCGTATGGAACAGGAACTTTAAATAATTCAAAATCTCCAGTTACTATTTTTAATACATACCCTTTGAAATTTTGTTTAACAATTCCGTCTTTAGTATGAACAGGATATTCACCTGGTAAAATATCTGCTATCCAATCAGGCAAAATAAAACCAATCATTTTACTGACATCGACCATATCTATCCATAAAAGAGGAATGTCTTTATAACCAACACTTGGTTTTAACATCAGCGCAAATTTGTTAAAAGTATCTGAAGGCTTTGGCAGCCATCTACCAGAACCTTGTTCTGAACAGCTTGGTCCGCTTGCAACAATTGTCCCTGCTGGAAATAAAAAGATGTCAATTAATCTTAATCCACCTTGAGCAACTTTTTGAGCGTCATCAAATTTTATAATTGCATCTTGCATTTTATCTAATGCATTAGGTGGATAGATGCTTGCAAATTCAATTCTTCTTGCAATTTTTACAATGTTTTTTGCATATGTTGATGCTAAATCTTCACTGTCTAATTCTTTTCTGTAAGATTTTATTTCATTTTTAAGTTCTTTAATCTTAAATTTAAATTGTGGATTATGATTTCTTAATTTGAAAAATTCATCACTTATCAAATTTAATTTTTGTGCTGCAGCGTCAAATTTTAAACCTCTTTTAGTAGCAGGAATTAGAGGAACTTCAATTGTATTTTCTATCGATCCTGTTCCTGCACTTACTTTAACAATGCCCCATCCACCTTCTTCATCTACTGCTTTTTTTCTTTCGTTATACTCTTGCTCAGTCTCGAAAGGATAGTTAGGCTTTTGAAAATTTTCAGTGAGCAAGTTAATTTTCCCGGTAATATCATTTATTTTTTGTTTAGTTTCAATTTCAAGTAAATCTTCATTTGTTAAAAGAGGAATTAGTTGATTAGTTTTACCTATAAAGTTTGAAAGATCTGTTTTTTGTTGAGCATTTAATTCATTAGAACCTTGTATTTCCTCGAGGATTTGCTGAAGATTTTTATTTTCTTTTTTTATTTGTGAAGTGCTTTTAAATTCCCTTTCTTCAATTGGAAACTGATATTTTAATCCCAATAATGAGTCATTTACTTTTGCAACTTGGCAAAGTTCGTTAGCTGATTTAGGATAAAATCCTTTAGCAATATCCCATGAATAATATAGCCAAATTAAAAGTAGAAAACTGCTACCAACTATTACCCAATGTGTGCCGCCCCTGGCTCTTTCTGGGTTTCCAAATACTGCATCAACTTTTTCAGTTCTAATTAGTCTTCGCCCATAAAGAATACAGCCAATAACAGCAAAAAAAATTAAGAATGTTACTATTTGAGTTAACATTTAATTATCTTTCCCCATGATTTCTTCTTCCATATTCCAGATCATTTCCAGTATCTCTTCTCTTTTTTCAGAAAATTCTTTATTTTTTTTAATCTCTCGTAAATCCTCTTTTAATCCCATCGATGCAAATGGGAGATTGTATTCTTTATGTATTCTTCCTGGTCTTGGAGCCATTACATATAATCTTTCACCCAGCAACAAAGCCTCTTCAACAGAGTGAGTAATTAAGATAATTGTTTTTCCTGTCTCTTTCCAAATTTTTAATACTAAAGATTGCATTTTCTCCCTTGTTAATGCATCTAGTGCACCAAGAGGCTCATCCATTAAAATTAAATCTGGATCATTAATTAAACATCTTGCAAGAGCTACCCTTTGTTGCATACCTCCAGATAATTGATAAGTTGGGGTGTTACCAAATCCTTTTAATCCAACTATTTCTAACCATTCATCAACTTTTTTTTGAGTTTTAACTGGATCTTCATTTTTCATTCTTAATCCAAAATTGACATTTTCAGCGACAGTCAACCATTCGAATAAAGCTCCTTGTTGAAAAACCATTCCTCTTTCAACTCCAGGGCCATCTATTTCTTTATCATTAAGAGTTATATTTCCAGAAGTTGGTTTTATAAATCCTGCAGTTATATTTAATAAAGTTGTTTTTCCACAACCAGAAGGACCAAGAACAGTAAGCAATTCTCCTTTTTTAAGAGTAAAATTTAAATCTTTTAAAGCGTGAACTGTTTCTCCTTTAGGAGTTTTAAAAATCATGTTGAGATTTTGAGAAACTAAATCACTCATAAAAATCTTTATATTTGAATTTTTAGTAAAAAAATAGGCACCAATTTATTACAATTGGCGCCTATTAAAATTTAAATTACCTTTAAATTACAAAGGTAAGAAACTAGTGTCTACATTTCCTCTTGGAGTTCCCATACCATCTAGGAACGCCTTAAGATTTCCACTCTCCATAGACTGTTTAGTCTCCTCTGGTGATAGAAATTTAAAGCCACTTAAAGTTTCTTTCATATCAGCAACTTTCATCTCAGAAGCTTTTGACATTGCATTCATGTCAGATTTACCAGCTTTATATCTAGCATTAGCCTCATGAGTTACTTCTATAAAAGTTCTAAGCATTCCAGGGTTTTCCTTCATGAACTTTGTAGTCACTGAAGTGATGTCGATACCTAGGATACCAGCATCTCTTGCTTCTTGAACTGTAAGCAATCTTGATCCTACAGCAGTTGCAGCTTTGATAGAGTTTCCACCAAACAAACATGCCATTACAACATCACCACTAACTAATGCAGCAGCTCCTTCCTCTGGGTCCATTTGAATGATATCCATTTTTTTTCTGTCTGCTCCAACAACTTTCATACTTTCATCAAAAACGTATTCAGCCATTGTCCCTAGTGGAACAGCAACTTTTTTACCTTCTAATTCTGTTGCATTCGCTTTTGTAATTCCAGAAGCGTTAGAAGTAACACAAGTTGTTCCTCCCATTCCGTATTCCATAGCAATATCAACCAATTTAATTGGCGCTTTAGATTTTACCGCATTAATAAATGGGACTAATCCTTGTGAGTAAGAAATATCTATATCTCCTGCTAACATTGCATCAGTCATTGCACCACCATTTGTGAAATTTGTCCATTTAACCGGAACACCAAGTGCTTTAGCAAATGCTTTTTTTTGCATATCCTCTAAGTTTGGACTTGGCCATTCTAGAAAGTAAGCAACCCTTACTTCATTAGCTGCTGAATTAGCAACTGACATTGAAAGATTAAGAGCTACAAAACATCCAAGAATAAAACTTATTATTTTTTTCATTTATTCCTCTTCCTTGTTTATTTATATCTTTTAAATTTAAGATGAATTTTACCTAGATGTAAAACAAAAAAATGGTCATAATAGTCTTACAACTTAAAGTTGTGACAATTATTTTGGTGGTTAATTTTACTTAATTAGTCTAAGGATTTGATATTAAACATTTTTAAAATTTATTTATGAGCTCAGAGAAAAGAACAGCAGTCCCTAATTCACTTAACGAGCATTGGATGCCTTTTACATCTAACAAAGATTTTAAGGAAAATCCAAAGTTAATAGTTGAGGCTAAAGGAGTTTATTTAAAAAATCATCATGGCAAAACACAAATTGATGCGAGCTCTGGATTATTTTGTAATCCATTAGGACATGGTAGAAAAGAAATTATAGAGGCAATAACAAATCAATTAAATACCTTGGATTATTGCCAACCATTTCAACAAGGATTTGGTGGTTCATTTGAATTAGCAACAAGAATTTCAAAACATACTCCAGGAAATTTAAATAAAATTTTTTATACAATTTGTGGATCAACAGCAGTTGAAACAGCGATCAAGATCAGTATTGCATATCATAAAGCGAGAGGTGAAGGACAAAGATTTAGGTTTGTAGGAAGAGAACGTGCTTATCATGGGATGAATATAGGAGCTACGTCTGTTGGTGGAATGATTAATAATGTCAAAGCTTACGCAAGCGTTCTAATGCCAGGTGTTGTTCATATGAGACACACACATTTAGATGAACATAAATTTATATCCGGCCAACCTGAAACAGGAGCTGAGATAGCAGATGACTTAGAGAGAATTTGTACAAATTTTGGTTCAGAAAATATTGCAGCTTGTATTGTTGAACCTATCGCTGGTTCAACAGGAACCTTGGTTCCACCAGTTGGATATTTACAAAGATTAAGAGAACTCTGTGACAAACATAAAATACTATTAATTTTTGATGAGGTAATAACTGGCTGGGGAAGAACTGGTTCAGCTTTTGGAGCTCAAGAATTTGGTGTAACACCGGATATAATGACAATGGCTAAAGCAACGACTAATGGTATTGTTCCATTTGGTGTGGTTGCTTGTAAAGAGGAAATTTATGATGCAGTGATGGATAATTCTCCAAAAGGTGCAATAGAATTATTCCATGGATATACTTATTCAGGAATACCTGTTTCAGTAGCAGCAGCATTAGCAGTACAAGATATTTTTGAAAAAGAAGACATTTTTAATAGAGCAAAAGAACTAGCTCCATATTTTCAGGAAGGTTTATTTTCTCTGCAAGATATTGATGTAGTGGACAATATAAGAGGATATGGAATGATGGGTGGAATTGATATAAAAACCGATGGGCGACCTGGTAAAGCAGGTTTGGCAACTTTTAAACATTGTTACGACGCAGGCGTAAATTTTAAAGCTACAGGAGATTGTTTGATTATTGCACCAATGTTTATTTGTGAAAAAAAACATATAGACGAAATTATTGAAAAACTTCGAACTGGGATTACTAATTACTCGAAAAGTAAAAAAAATTAAAATTCGTTAATGAGAATTGGCGTACCTAAAGAAATAAAACCTCAAGAAAATAGAATTGGTTTAACTCCTGATAGTGTGAAAACTCTTGTGTCTGAAGGCCATCAAGTTTTAGTCGAAAACAATGGAGGGTTTGAAGCTGGTTTTGATAATGATCAATATGTAAAAGCAGGTGCAAAAATTACAAATACAGCATCAGATATTTTTAATGATGCAGACATAATTGTTAAAGTTAAAGAGCCCCAAAAAGTTGAAGTAGATATGATTAGAGAAAATCAAATTGTATATACTTATCTTCATTTAGCTGTTGCAAAAGAGCTCACAGAAAGTTTAATTAAATCTAAAAGTATTAGTATTGCATATGAAACTGTAACGGATGACAATGGAAGGCTGCCTTTGCTAGCACCAATGAGTGCGGTTGCGGGTCGTATGTCTGTTCAAGCTGGAGCACATTGTTTAGAAAAAAATCAAAAAGGTAGAGGTGTACTATTGGGTGGAGCACCCGGCGGTGAACCAGCCAACGTGTTAATTCTTGGTGGAGGCGTTGTGGGTGAAAATGCTGCAATAATTGCAACTGGTATGAGAGCTAAAGTTCATATAGTAGATAAATCTGAAGCAAGATTAAAACAATTAGTTCAAATCTTTGGAGATAAAATTATTCCAGAACAAAGTGATAAAATAGACCTAAACAAATTAGTAGCAGAGGCAGATTTATTAGTTGGCGGTGTTTTAATTCCAGGTGCCGAGGCGCCAAAATTAGTGACTAAAGACATGCTAAAATTAATGAAAAGGGGATCAGTAATTGTTGATGTGGCTATTGATCAAGGGGGATGCGTTGAAACTAGTAAACCAACTACTCATGGTGACCCAACATTTATAGTAGATGATGTTGTTCATTACTGTGTCGCTAATATGCCTGGTGGAGTACCAAGGACTTCTACTTTTGCATTAAACAAAGCTACCCTTCCATATCTAGTGAAATTAGCAAATAAAGGTTATCAAAAAGTTTTAAGTGAAGATAAAAATTTTTTAGCTGGCTTAAATGTTCATAAAGGACATGTGACCTATAAAGCAGTTGCAGATGTGTTTGGACATCAATATGTTGAACCAGGAGAAGCAATCAAAAATTAATTAAATGGAAAAAAAACTTCCAAGTAGCACTAAAGTAGTTGTTATAGGTGGTGGCGTAGTAGGTTGCTCTGTTGCTTATCATTTAGCTAAATTTGGTTGTAAAGATACAATTCTTTTAGAGAGAGATCAGTTAACATCGGGGACAACTTGGCATGCAGCTGGTCTTGTAAGCCAATTAGGTCCAACAGCTGCAGTTACAAAAATAAGAAAATATACTTTAGATTTGTATAAAAAACTTGAGAAAGAAGTTGATCACTCTGCAGGTTTAAGATTAAACGGAGCTCTTTCAATAGCACAAAATAAAGGAAGATGGCAAGAACTCCAGAGACAAGCAACAACCGCACAACTTTATGATGTTGATGTAAGAATTTTAGATAAAAATCAAATAAAAAAAGATTATCCAATAATAAACACTGACGAAGTAATTGGTGGAATTTTAATGCCAGGTGATGGATCTGCAGATCCATCAGGCGTTACTCATATGCTTGCAAAAGGTGCAAGAATGGAGGGTGCTCAAATTTTTGAAAAATCACCAGTAGAGGAAATTTTGATTAAAGATAGAAAAATCTTAGGTGTTAAAGTTAATGGTCAAATAATTGATTGTGAATATATTGTTTTAGCCTCAGGCATGTGGTCAAGACAAATAGGGGAAAAAGCTGGAGTAAGTATTCCACTTTATCCTGCTGAGCATTTTTATATTATTACGGAGCCAATAGAAAATCTTTCTAAAACTTTACCAGTTATTAGAGATTTTGATAATCGAACTTATATTAAAGAGGATGCCGGCAAAATATTAGTTGGAATTTTTGAAGGAAATTCCATACCTGCTTGGAATGATACAAATAAAGTTCCTGAGGATTTCTCTTTTGGTGAGTTTCAAGAAAATTTTGAACATTTTGAACCCTATTTAGCTTCTGCAATTGAAAGATTTCCAATTTTAGAAAAAGCAGGTATTAGAAAATTTTTTTCAGGTCCAGAATCTTTTACACCTGATACAAATACGTTATTAGGAGAAGTTCCAGAGATTAAAAATTTTTTTGTTTGCTGCGGATTAAACAGTATCGGAATTGGTAGTGGAGGAGGTGTTGGTAAAGTAACGGCAGAATGGCTTATGACAGGACATATCAATGAGGATATTTTTAGTTATGATATAAAAAGATTTCAAAAATTTCATTCAGATCTGGGATTTATCAAAAATAGAATTACTGAGTCTTTGGGTGATTTGTATGGAATGCACTGGCCATTTAAACAACATCGGACTTCAAGAAATGTAAAACAGCTCCCTCATCATGAAAATTTAAAAAGTTTTGGAGCTTGTTTTGGTGTTTCTGGTGGATACGAAAGACCTATGTGGTTTGCCTTAGATGGTGAAAAGGCTGAATACAAATACAGTTATAATTATCAAAGCTGGTATCCCTCAGCAGAATATGAAACACATAACACTAGGAAAAATGTTGGTCTCTTTGATTTAACTCCTTTTTCAAAATTTGAAATTAAATCTGATAAAGCACATCAAGAATTACAAAAAATATGTACGGCAAATATTAAAAAAGATGCTGGTAAATGTACCTATACTCATATGTTAAATTCAGATGGAGGTATTGAGGCTGATTTAACAGTAGTATCGGTAGATGAAAATCATTTTAGAATAATTAGCTCTGCAGCAACAAGGGAAAGAGATAAACATCATATAAAAAAGCATTTAAATAAAGATATTGAATTAGAGGATGTGACTGATGATTATTGTGTTTTTGGTTTATTTGGACCTAAAAGTAGAGATTTAATGAATTCATTGAGCAATGATAATTTTAGCAATGAAAATTTTAGATTTGGTACTGCAAAATTTATTTCAATCGAAGATACTAAAATTTGGACACAGAGATTATCTTATGTTGGAGAGCTTGGCTATGAACTATATGTGGAAGTTAAAGACGCAAAAAAAATTTATGAATTAATAGTTAATAAAGGTAAAGATTTTAATCTTTCTAATTGTGGTATGCACGCGATGGATATAATGAGAATGGAAAGTGGTTTTTTACATTGGGGTCATGATATTTCACCTGAGGAAAATCAATATCAAGCAGGCCTTTCTTTTACGATAAGCAATAAAAAAAATGTAGATTTTATAGGTAAAAAAGCTTTAGAAAAAATTGATAAAAAAAAGATTAAAACAAGATTTGCTATGTTTACTTTAAAAGATAGTAAACCTGGTGAGCCATTATTACTTCATGACGAACCCATTTATTTAAAAGACCAAATAATTGGCAAATCAACTTCAGGTAATTATTCATTTAACTTTAAAAAAAATCTTACCTTCAGTTACATAAGTAATTATTTTTCTAATGAGCAACTAAAAAATAGTGAATTATTTATTGAAGTTGAAAAAAAGAAATATGAAATTGAAATGATTAACGAGCCATTGAAGCAGACTAATTTTAAGAATAATTAATTTTTATCTCTCAATAGATAAATAAAGATAAAACCAGTTATGTACATAATAAGTGCATAAGCAGCAGTTGGCACAACATAGGCTACATTATCAAAAATTTGCGTAGCAACAAAAACAGCTAATGTTCCGTTTTGCAAACCACATTCCAAAGATATGCACTTCATTTGTGGTATTCCTGATGCAAAAAATTTTGCAATGTAAAATGCTAAAATCATCATTATTATATTTAAAGTTAAGACTGCAGTACCAGCTTGTGCCAAATAACTAAAGATATTTTCTCTTTCTTCGACCCAAACTGCAATAAAAACTATTATAAATAATAATCCAGTAATTTTATTAATCATTTTTAAGTTTGAGGAAATGAAATTATCTGCAAAGGATCTAATGATCATCCCAAAAATTACGGGAACTGTTACCACTAATGCCATCTTAATTGCTATTCCCGTCATTGTAATTTCTTTGGACATTTCGGTAACATTTAGTAAATCAGCAGAAGTGAAAACAATAAATGGTACCGAAATTATACTTATTAAACTTCCAACTGCTGTGAGTGATATTGATAATGCAACATCCCCGTTTGAAAATTTTGTTAAAACATTTGACGTTACACCTCCTGGAGCAGAAGCTATAATCATTAAACCTAAAGCTATTTCAATTGGAAGCCTTAAAACTAAAATTATAAGATAAGCAATAATTGGTAAAAGAATTATTTGACAAATGATACCAACTAAAAAATCTTTAGGAGTAGTAAGCACTCTTTTAAAATCTTTGATGGCAAGTCCCAATCCAAGACCTAACATTATTAGCGCAAGCGCTATCGGCGCTATTTTAGTTACTATCTCCATGTATCTACTGAATATTATATATAAAATTTTTTCTTAAATTAAAGTAAATTATGAGACCATACAGAGATTAAGGATTTTTCTTAAAAATTTGGCTTTATCCTTGAAGATAATTTTTTGATGAGGAAGTACTCTTTTGATGTTAAAAGTGGAAAGGACATATTGTTTTTTATCATTTAATTTTAAGTAATTAGTTTTAACTAAAAATTTACATTTTCTAATTACAGTCGCTCTTGGAATAGTAGTCATGTCGGAGATAGACATAGCACTAACTCCGTTTGTTATAATTTTTTTTCCTCGAATTAGTTGAGTATTAAAATCTAAATAATTTTTAGCTACTTGTTTATGAAAATTTATATAATCGAGTGAATTTTTTTTATTTTTATTTTTATTCTTATCTTCAAAAATTTTACTGTAATTGAAAGCTTGATTCATGCAAACAGTTCCCCAAATGTGAAATGTAGTTAAATCCTCAAACATCTCGTGGTAGCCAATCACAGTAGGTATTTGCATTTTATAAAACCATCGCCAGGTCGAGGTAAAGTTTTTTTTTAGAATATTTTCAACATATTTGGTATCAAGTTTTTTTGAATAAAGTTTTTCTTTACTTAAAATTTCCGATACTAGTAAAATATATCTAGATGTGTATTTCATTTGATTTTCTGGCTTGATAAAGGAAAAAGTACTTCGATCAATTATGATTTGTTTTTTAATTCTTTTTAGTACTCCGATCTTTTCAAGCTCTAAGACTTTACGTCTAACTGTCTCTTTTGGTAATTGAAGTTTTTCACATAGTTCCGAGATATTAAATTTATCAATTTGAAGATAAGATTTTGAGTAAAATTGATCATAAGTTAATTTAATATTCATTTGATCGTAAAACTGCAGAGTTTTTTCGACCAAAGAAATGATAATCAAATATTTGTAATGATCTTTGAATGCTTGATAAACTGCATTCATCCATTTCCATTGATGAGCAATCCAATCTTTTCCTAATTGGTCATAATTGGCCATCACATGTTCATAAACCTGTTCATCATTTATTACTTTTGAGAAATCAATTTGTTGAAGGGACATAATTTAATTATGTTATTTGAAACCCAAAATGAACATGTGTCAATAAAATAGTGACCCATTTTGAACTTACATTTATTTGTATTATTTTGTCTTATGAATTTAAATACCCAATATGCAAACTAATGATTTTGAGAGCAAATCTAGTATTATCAAAACTTCAAATGGAAGCATAGATGATGAGAAGTCTTTAGAAAATTCTAATAAAGCTAGTCAAAGAGTGGATATTAATGTTCTTAAATCAAGATTGAGGGAAAAAGAAAACACCATTTTAAGAAAAAATATCTTTATTCTTATAAGTTGCCTTACACTAATAATTGCTGCTGGTATCAGTGTTACTTACTTATAATTCTCATTTGGGTTGTATAACTAAAGATTTTATGGTTAAATTAAATTATGCAAATTAAAAGCTCCACAAAACTAAAAGCAAACAATAATCAACCAAATTGTGACGAGCTAATTGATGCAAAAAAAGTTGATATAAATATTTTATTAAACAGAGTAAAAAGTGAGGAAAAAAATGTAATTAAAAAGAAGTTTATAATTACATTTGGTGTAGCGGGCTCACTTTTAATTACAGGGCTGATTACAGCTCTTTAGAACAATCTAAAGTATATTTAGCTAGAATTTCTGTTGTTAAATTTTTTTTTGTATAGTCCAAAAGATCCTTCTTAAATTCAAAAACCTCGGCATTTTCTTTTAAAAAAAGATCTAGGTTATTTTTTTTAAAATTAAATTTAAATAATTTTAAAATTCTTTGAAACGATAGATGTTTTTTCTTAAAAATTTTAAATGGATTATAGAAAGAAAATATTTTATGGTAGTGGTCAATTAAATTGATTAATTTCTTTTTTGGGAGAGTAGATATAGTGTCCTTTGGGCAATTTTTAATATCTAAGAATAAAGGAATACAACCGTTCATTAGGATTTCATAATGTCTAAGACAATCCCACCCTGCTTTTTTGTAAGTTAAAGCAAAAATACTTTTTTGATACATTTCGTAATAGGAATTCTCATTATCGTAAATATAAGTGCTCAATCTCCCAGGAATTAAGGGAGCTAAAATATTTTGTGGATGATAATTAATTTCTTTTAAAATTTTAGACTTGGGTATTGCAAAACTTATGGGTAGTATTTTAGGATTTTTTGACAGTAATTCTCTTTTAAAGTATAAACCTAAGTTTGAATACTTAGTTTTAATAAAATTATCATCTTCTCCATCTATAAATATAAATTTATTATTAAATTTTATTACATCATCTAAAAATAAATCTGACCTTCTTATAGAGCCATAGATTATTAGGTCAAAATATTTATTTCTTATTTTTTGCTGAATATTTTCTCTGTCAATTGATTCATAACCATGTAAAATTTTTTTTATAGTAAATCCTTTTCCCCAAAATCTTTTTTCTTCATATTCTCTTTTTTGTATTTCATCTTTATATAGATACCAACACCCTGGATAGTCTATAATATCATTACCATGAAGCTCTCTCAAACCATGAAGTAGTAGATCACTCATATAATCATTGTAAAATTGATGATCATTATCAGAAGAGTGGATAAACAAAATTTTCATTATATTGTTTATGATATATGAAAAATAGATGAATCGTTAAAAAAATTGATCCTTTTTATAAAATATCTATTATAATTTACTCAGGCCAGTTTTGTTTATTAAATTGTTGAACCACAGCACTCTATAATCTTGAATAATGATTCATAAAAAATAGGTTACTATTGTTTTTTTTGGCATAATAATTGATATATTGTTTTTATGGTAGACGGTAAAAGTCAAAAAAAATATTTTAAACAAATTATAAGATTATTTTTTAACTTTTTTGGATATGAAATTTATAAAAAAAAAAATTTCTTAAATAGATATGGCGATTATATTGTTGAGGCATCAGATAATGAGTTAGAAAATTTAGAAAAATTTGAGAGATTGTGCCTAGCTTCTAAAACCAATCTTTGGTCTATAATTCAAAGCTTGCAACATTTAAAAAATAAAAATATTTCTGGAGATATAGTTGAGTGTGGTATTTATAATGGTTGCACTGTAGCTTTCATTAACAAAATAAGTGAACATATTGGATTAAATAAGTCAATTTGGGGATATGACACTTTTGAAAAAGGTTTTCTAAAAGATACAGTTTCTAAAAATGATTATTTTAATATCAAAAAAAAAAAATTTGACATTTCTAATGATAAAACAACTTATTATACGAAAGAACAAGTAATAAACAATATCAAAAAATTTTCAAATTTTAATGGTGAGCGCATAAGATTAATTGAAGGAAATATTATTGAAACACTTGAAAAACAAGAAAATATTCCAGATAAGATTTCTTTTCTAAGGATGGATACTGATATTTATAAAACTACAAAAAAACAACTTGAAATACTTTATCCTAGATTATCAATTGGTGGTGTTTTACATATAGATGACTATGGTTGGATGAGCGGTGTTAAAGACGCAGTAGATGAATACTTTAAAAATAAAAAAATATGGTTACATCGTGTAGATTTGACATGTAGATATTTGATTAAAGAAGATTAATATTGGTCCAATGGTGGTCCACAGAGAAATACTTATTAAACGTAATTCCTTAATTTCTTGTTTGAATGAAAAAAAATAAGTAGTATTAATCAAAGTGAATTTAATGGCGGGGTAGCTCAGTTGGTTAGAGCGCGGGACTCATAAGCCCGAGGTCAGTGGTTCGATCCCACTTCCCGCTACCAATATCTAATATATTGATGAAAGTTAAAAAAATATTTATTACTGGTGGAGCAGGTTTTATTGGATCTCACATATGTGAGGAAATATTTCAAAGTTTTGAAGGTAGTAATATAATAATTTTAGACAAATTAACTTATGCTGGTAAAAAAAAATATTTAAAGAATATTATTAAGTCACCAAGAGTAAAATTCGTAAAGGGGGATATAAGAAATTATAAAATTTATAAAAAACTTTTAAAAAACGTTGACATTGCAATCAATGTTGCAGCAGAAAGCCATGTTGATAACTCATTTAAATCTCCACTATCTTTTACCTCCACCAATACTTTAGGAGCACATATATTTCTGTTAAGTTGCATTGAAAATAATGTAAGAAGAATACTACAGGTAAGTTCGGATGAAGTTTATGGAGAAATGATTAGGGGTAAATGTAATGAAAATCAAAAAATTAATCCAACTAATCCGTACAGCGCATCAAAAGCTGCAGCAGAAATCATTATTAACAGCCACAAATATGCTTATAAAAAAGATATATTAACTGTTCGAGGAAATAATGTATACGGCATAAGACAACATCCTGAAAAACTTATACCAAGATGTATAATAAGTTTAATTAAAAACAAAAAAATACCAATTCATGGTAATGGAATGAATCAAAGATATTATTTATCAGCTCATGATTTTGCTAAAGCAATTGTTCTTCTAATTAAAAAAAAAGACAGGGGAATTTATAATGTTGGAAGTGAAACTGAATACTCAAATATTAAAGTTGCAAAAGAAATTTGTAAGTTGTTTAAAAAAGAACCATCAAAAAATATTAAATTTGTAAAAGACAGACCTTATAATGATAAAAGATATTCAATATCTGTAAATAAAATAAAAAAGTTAGGATGGAAACAGAAAGACAATTTAATTAATGATCTTCCACAAATTATAGAATGGTATAAAAAAAACTATAAAATATTTAACATTTAATGAAAAAAAAGTTTAAATTAAAGCATAAAGTTGGTAAAAAATTTTTGGATAAAAGAGGCTGGCTGAAAAAAATTCTGGATGGCAACTTTTCATCATGTATTGAAATTTACTCTAAAAAAGGAAGTATAAGGGCAAATCATTATCATAAAAAAGACCAACATTTTATGTATATAATTTCTGGAGAATGTATTTATTTTTATAGAGATAGAAAAAAAAATGCTCCTACAAAAAATAAAATTATGAAAAAAAATGATTTATTCTACACCCCAGCAATGCAAGAACATATGGTATACTATACAAAAAATACCCATTTTTTGGCTTTTAGCTCTAGAAAAAGATCAAAATTTGATTACGAGAAGGATTTAGTTAGATTAAATATGAATGCTTATCCATATGTAAAAAAAAAAATTGAAAGTTATAAAAAAAAATAAATTAGATTAATTAAATATCCCAAAAAATTTAAAATGAAAAATTATAAATTGGTTAATAATTGTAGATTATGTAATAGTAAAAAATTAAGAACAGTATTTGATTTGGGAAAAAGTCCATTAGCTAATTCCTTAGTTATAAAAAAAAAATTAAAAAAAAAAGAAGAAATATATCCTCTAAGAATTAATTTCTGTGAAAATTGTAAACATGTACAATTAACTCATTCTGTTTCTGCAAAAAAAATGTTTAATAACTACTTATATTTAACTAATACCTCAGAACAAAATAGAGCTCATTTTAAAAAATATGCTCATGAGGTTAGTAAAAAATTCAAAAATTATAATTCATCAATTCTAGACATTGGCTCCAATGATGGAACTTTTTTAAGTTTTTTTAATAAGAAAAATTTTTTTAGAGTAGGTATTGATCCTGCAAAAAATTTAGCAAAATTTACAAAAAAAATTGGAATTAGACAATTTCCTATTTTTTTTACCAAAAAAAATAGCGAAATAATTAAAAAAAAAATTGGAGGATTTGATATAATTACAGCTAACCATGTTTGCGCCCATGTAACAAATTTAAGCGATTTTTTTAATGGTGTAAAAAATTTACTTAACGAAAATGGAGTATTTATTTTTGAGGTTTCTTATTTAGCAGATGTAATAAAAAAAAAAACATTTGATACAATTTATCATGAGCACTCAGATTATCATTCTTTAAAACCATTGATAAAGTTTGTAAAAAAATTTGACCTTGAAATATTTGATTTTAAACTTGTTGATGCTCAAGGCGGTTCTATAAGAGTTTATGTCTCAAATAAAGGCAAGAAAGTTATAAACTCTAAAAAAATATTTAAGCAAATAACAAGCGAAAACAAAAAATACAAACTTTTTGCTCCTCAAACTTATATAAGATTTCAAAAAGAGGTAAATCAAATTGGAACAAAATTAAAAATATTATTAAAAAAAATTAAAAAAAAAAATTATAAGATTGCTGCATATGGAGCAGCTGCAAAAACAACAACGTTCATGAACTATTTTAAAATAGATAAAAATTTAATTGAATTTATTGTTGATGATAACAAATTAAAACAAAATAAATTTGCCCCTTTTACTCATATACCCATACTTAACTCAAAAGAAATCTACAAAAAAAAAGTACATTTTGTTATAATTTTAGCATGGAATTATTCCGATCATATAATAAAAAAACATAGATTATTTTTAAAAAAAAAAGGGAAATTTATAATTCCATTTCCTAAAATCAAGGTGATTAGATGAAACAAAATCTCGGTTTAATTGGATTTGGAAATATTGGTTCTAAATTTTATACTGAGATTATTAATAAAAATATAATTAATAGAATTTATATTTTAAAAAAAAAATCTATTCCAAAAAAAGAGAACAAAAATATTTTCACAGATAAAAAAAAATTTTTTTCAAAAAAAATTGAATTGTTTATTGTCGCTTCACCTATAAAAACACATTTTTACTATTTAAAAAAAATAATAAATAAAAAAAAAGCTTTATTAATTGAAAAACCTCTAGTTTCAAATAAAAATGATTTAAAAAAACTTATAAAATTAAATGAAAATATAAAATCCCCAGTTGTTGTAAACTACATTGATTTATTTAACCCGAGTTTTAAAGTTTTAAAAAAAAATATTTGTAAAATTGGAAAAATAAATAAAATTACTCTTAAATTTGGAAAATATCAAAAAATATACAAGTCAAATAGAATTGATTCTAAAAATATGCAAAAATTACCTTTTTTTGATTGGATGCCACATCCTATTGCAATTTTAGTTAAATTGTTAGGATGTCCAAATGATATAAAACTAGTAAAAAATAAATTCCTCAAAATTAAAGGTTATATTTTTCAAGATTTAAAATTAAAATTTATATATAAGGATTTTAATGCTTACATTATATTTTCAAATAAACAAAAAAAATCAAAAAGAGATGTTATTGTAAAAAGTAATAAAAATTATCTAGTTTATTCAGGACAAAGTAATAAAATTTTAAAAAGTAGCACATCTTACTCAAAGGCATCATTTAAAAAATTTGATATTAACAAGAAGCTTATTTTTAAAACTAGTGGAATACAAAACAACTTATATTATACTATTGATAATTTCGTTAAAAAATCTTATTCAAAAAAAAATAATTTAAAATTTGACATTCAAGTGATGACAATATTATTTAAAATAGGGAGCTTAATCTTTACTAAAAAATAATTTTTCTAAAATGAAAATTTTACACGTAAGTTACTCAGACTCAATTGGAGGAGCATCGATTGCAACAATGAGAATTCATAAGAATCTTTTAAAGAAAAAAATTGAGTCGAAATTATTAGTTTTAGATAAAAATATAAATGACAAGAATATATTTGGGCCAAATAAAAGCTTTGATAAAATTTTTAATGATTTTAAAATATCATTAGCAAGATATTTGAATAGAAAAATTACATTATCCACTAATCGTGGTAGTTTATCTTTTAATTATTTTAATACTAATTATTTAAATAAAATTAACAAAATAGAATCAGATATAGTTCATTTGCATTGGATTGGAAACGAAATGATATCTATCTCACAATTAAAAAAAATAAATAAACCAATAGTGTGGTCATTTTGGGACATGTGGCCTATAAACGGCGCAGAACATTACTCAGATAATCTACGAAATGTAGAAGGTTATAAAAAAAGTAATCGTCCTTCAAATGAAAAAGGGCTTGATATAAATAAATTTATTTGGAAACATAAATTAAAGAATTTCGATTTTAAAATTAATGTAATATGCCCATCAAAATGGTTAATGGAAAAAGTAAATAAGAGTAAATTATTTATAAAGTCAAATATTAATTACATACCGCTTAGTATAGATACTGAGTATTGGAAAAAATTAGACAAAAAAAATTCAAGAAATATTTTAAATCTACCTTTAGAAAAAAATATTTTACTTTTTAGCTCAACCTCAGGCACGAATGATAGAAAAGGTTTTAAATATCTTGTTGATGCACTAAATCAAATTCAGATTAAAGATGTTTTGCTTGTTATATTTGGTGAAAAACCTAAAAATTTACATCAACTAAAAATAAAAAGTATCTATCTTGGTAAATTTTATGACAAAAACACTATTAAGATGATTTATTCAGCAGCAGATTTAATCATAATGCCAAGTATTTTAGAAGTATTTGGTCAAGTAGCTCTGGAAGGCGCCTCTTGTTCTTTGCCAAGTGTGATTTTTGAAAACACTGGATGTACTGATTTAATTAAACATAAAAAAAATGGTTATATTGCAAAAAATAGAGATATTTTAGATTTAAGAAATGGTATTGAATGGTGTTTAAATTCAAAAGAAAATTTGAATATGATTAGTGAGAATGCTAGAAATATTTCTGAGTCAAATTTTAGTGACGAAGTGAATATTAATAAATTAATTGATCTTTATAAATCCATAAATTAAAAATATTAAAGATAGATTATATTTATATTAGTTTAAATTATAAAAAGTAGTTTTAGGTTTGATTATAATATCGATGCTCACTTTAACAAAAATTTTAATTTATCAATTTTCTTAAATAATTTGAATATTCACAATTTCCGTAAAATTTTATCGATTTCTTTATTTCTTTTTTAGTAATCCATTTTTTATTAAATGAAATTTCTTCAAGACAAGCAATTTTAAAACCTTGTCTATTTTCTATAGCTGACACAAAAGCAGATGTTTTGTAAAAATCCTCTATCGATCCTGTATCAAGCCAAGCCCCACCTCTACCAATTAAGTCCGCAGTTAGTTGTTTTTTAAGTCTGTAAATATTTAGTAAATCAACAATTTCTACCTCACCTCTTTTAGAGGGTTTTAATTTTTTTGCGAATTTAACAACATTATTATCAAAAAAATATAAACCTGTTATTGCAAGATCAGATAAAAATTTTTTAGGTTTTTCTTTAATAGAAATGATTTTGTTTTTTTTATTAATTTTTGCAACCCCAAAGAGATCTGGATTTGTTACTTTGTGTAAAACAACTTTTGCTCCTTTTTTTAGTTTTGTATTTGTGATAAGTTTACTAGTCAAATTCTGACCATAAAAAAAATTATCACCTAAAATCATAGCTACATAGTCTTTGCCTATAAACTTTTCTCCTATTACAAAAGCATCTGGTAGTCCTCTAGGTTTATCTTGTTCTAAGTAACTAATTTTAATACCTAGGTTTGCTCCATCTGGGATAATTTTTTTGTATTGGTATAGTTGGCCTTTGTTAACAATAATTAGTATATCTTTGATATTTGCGAGCATCAAAATCGATAATGGATAAAATATAAGCGGCTTATCATAAATTGGTAGAAGTTGTTTATTTACTGCTTTTGTAAGTGGACTCATTCTTGTCCCTTTCCCTCCAGCTAAAATAATTCCTTTTTTGATCATCCTTTTCCTAATCTTCTGACAATATCTTTTTTTGATAAAGACTTATAATAATTTTTATTTTTATTGTACCAATCGAAAGTTAACTTTATACCTTGTTCAAAATTTGTTCTTGGCGACCAGCCCAATTTATTCTTTATTTTATTACTATTTAAAGCATACCTAATGTCATGTCCTGGACGATCTTTAACAAAGATAATTTTAACTTTATCTTTTAATTTAATTGAATTTTTAGAAACTTTAATTAATTTTTGTGACACCTGTAAATTATTTAAATTTTTATTGGACCCAATATTATAAAATTGTCCAATTTTTCCTTTTGTAAAAACTTTTAATAGAGCCTCACAATGATCTTTAACGTATATCCATTCCCTTGAGTTTGTTCCCTTGCCGTATATAGGTAGAGGTTTGTTATTTAAAATATTATAAATAAGTTTTGGGATTAATTTTTCTGGATGTTGTTTAGGCCCATAATTATTTGAACAATTTGTAATTATTGCAGGGATTTTATAAGTTCTCACATAAGAACTTACCAAATGATCCGAAGCTGCTTTACTCGCAGCATAAGGTGAACTTGGTTGATAAGGATAATTCTCAGCTGATCTTCCAGTTAAAATATCACCATATACTTCATCTGTAGAAATATGAATTAGTTTAGATTTGTGTTTTTTTGAAAATTCTTTGAAACATTCTAATAAATTATAAACTCCGATAATATTACTTTGAATAAAATTTTCAGGATTGTCAATTGATCTATCTACATGTGTTTCTGCAGCAAGGTTGAAAATTGCGATAGGTTTATGATTAAATAAAATTCTTTTTATTTTCTTTTCTTTAATATCGCATTTAATAAATTTATATTTTCTAGAATTTCGATGTTCTCTAATGTTATAAAAATTGGAAGAATAAGTTATTTTATCAATATTAATAACTTGGTAATTTTTGCTTATTAACAAATCGATCAAATTACTACCAATAAATCCCAGTCCTCCAGTAACAATTACTTTTTTCATTTATTTTTTAGTGACCTGGAAATTCGATTAAGTTTTCCACAGTGTATCCTTTTTTAATTAAATTGTCTGAACCTTTTAAATCAAATAAATTTATGACAAATATAAAACCAGCAACTTCTCCTCCTGATATTGAAACTAACTTAGCCGCAGCCTCAGCGGTTCCTCCTGTTGCTATTAAATCATCAATAATCAAAATCCTATCACTTTTTTTAATAGAGTCTTTATGAACTTCGATTGTAGCAGACCCATACTCTAATTCAAAATCAACTGAATGAACATCTGCGGGTAATTTATTTTTTTTTCGAAGCATAATGAAAGGTTTTTTTAAAATATAAGAAATGGCTGAGGCAAAAACAAAGCCTCTAGATTCTACCGCTGCAATTTTGTTAAATTCAATTTTTTTTGATCTATCTACAATTTGATTTATAGTTTCTGAAAATGCATTTTCATCCTTAATTAGTGTAGTGATATCCCTAAACAATATACCTTTTTTTGGATAATCTGGGATTGATCTAATAAAATCTTTTAAATTCATAATTGTTATTTATAAAAAGTATAAATAAGTTAATTTTTAGACATGACAATAAATAAATTAGCAATAATAGGTGGTAGTGGACTTTATGATGTTGAGGAGTTTAAAAAAAGAGAATTATTGGATTTAAATACACCTTGGGGGAAACCGTCAGATCAAATTTTAAAAACTAATTATAACAATAAAGAGGTGTATTTTTTACCAAGGCATGGAAGAGGACATTATATATCTCCTTCAAAAATTAATTTTAGAGCCAATATAGATGCTCTTAAACAATTAGGCGTCACAGACATAGTATCAGTTTCTGCTGTTGGTTCTTTAAAAGAGAATTTGCCGCCAGGAAAATTTGTTATTGTTGATCAGTTTATTGATCGTACTTTTGCCAGAGAGAAAACATTTTTTGATAATGAAATTGTTGCACATGTCTCGATGGCACATCCAACATCTAATGGTTTAATGAATGCTTGTGAGGAGGCAATTAAAAAAGAAAAAATTGAATATCAAAGAAATGGAACATATGTTGTTATGGAAGGACCACAATTTTCAACATTAGCGGAATCAAATTTATATAGATCGTGGAAGGCAGATGTAATTGGTATGACAAACATGCCTGAAGCAAAACTGGCAAGAGAAGCAGAGATAAGATACGCTTCTGTTTCGATGGTTACGGATTATGATTGTTGGCATCCAGATCATGCAAATGTCGATGTTCAACAAGTAATCAAAGTTCTTCTAGGAAATGCAGTAAAAGCTAAAAACATGATAAAAAATTTAATAGAAAATTTTGAAAATCATATTGATCCTAACGATCCAACTAACAATTGTTTAGATGTAGCAATAATAACCTCACCTGAAAAAAGAACTAAAAAAACAATAGATAAGCTCAAAACAGTTGCTGGTAGAGTTTTAAATAAATGAGAATAGAAGGAAAAGAATATCGTACTATCTGGTTTGAAAATAATATTGTAAAAATTATTGATCAAACAAAACTTCCTCACCAATTTATAATAAAAGATCTTAAAACCGTTAAGAATGCAATAAACGCAATTAAATTAATGGAAGTAAGAGGTGCACCTTTAATAGGAGCAACTGCTGCTTATGGCTTGGTTTTAGCAATTATTGAAAATAATGATCAATCATTTTTAGAGAAATCTGCAGAAGATTTAATTAGTTCAAGACCAACAGCAATAAATTTAAAGTGGTCTGTTGATAGAATGATGAAAAAATTATCAGGCGTTAATAGTGATAAAATCTTAGAAATAGCTTTAAATGAAGCAAAAGATATTTGTGAGGAGGATATAAAATTTTGTAAAAATATAGGATTAAATGGTCTTAAAATTATAGAGGAAATTTTTAGTAAAAAAAAAGATACGGTTAATATATTAACTCATTGTAATGCAGGGTGGCTTGCAACAATTAATTGGGGAACAGCAACTTCTCCAATTTATCATGCACACAAAAAAGGAATTCCAGTTCATGTTTGGGCAGATGAAACTAGGCCAAGAAATCAAGGAGCAAATCTAACTTCTTATGAATTAAACGAAGAAGGAATTAAGAACACAATCATTGCAGATAATACAGGTGGTATATTAATGCAAAGAGGTGAAGTTGATATGTGTATTGTTGGAACAGATAGAACTCTAGCCAATGGAGATGTTTGTAATAAAGTTGGAACTTATCTTAAAGCACTTGCAGCTCATGATAATGATATTCCTTTTTATGTTGCACTACCAAGTTCAACAATTGATTGGAATATAAAAAATCATAAAGATATTCCAATAGAGCAGAGAAATTCAGATGAATTATCTTCTGTTGAAGGTTTAGATGAAAAAGGAGATATAAAAAAAATACAAATTTATCCAAAAAAAAGTAAAGCTATAAATTTAGCTTTTGATGTAACACCTGCAAAATATGTTACAGGATTAATTACCGAAAAAGGTGTATGTGAAGCATCGGAAAAAGGACTTAAAGAATTATTTAAATGAAGAATTTAGAACAAAGAAATCAAATTATTGAATATTCATTAAAATTAAATTCTACAAATCTCTCACCTCTTAGGTCGGGCAATATATCATTAAGGGGAATAGAAGATGATATTGAGGGATATTTAATTACTCCATCAGGAAAAAAATATGAAACATTAAAACCTGAAGATATTGTTTTTATGGGTTTAAATGAGGATGAAAAAAACGACCCAACTAAAAAACCATCTTCTGAATGGAGATTTCATCGAGATATTTATAAAAATAAAAAAGAGGCACATGCTATTGTTCATGCTCATTCTCCACACGCAACGGCTGTATCTTCACATGGAAAACCCATTCCACCTTTTCATTACATGATTGCTCTTGCAGGAGGAGATGACATTAAGTGTGCTGAATACGCGACTTTTGGAACTAAAGAGTTATCTAAAAATGTTATCAAATCTCTAGAAAATAGATCTGCATGTTTAATGTCTAATCACGGCCAGGTTGCTTTTGGAAAAAATCTTGATGATGCATTTGAACTAGCACAAGAGATAGAAAATATTTGTCATCAATACACTATTGCTTTAAAATTAGGTCAACCTAAGATACTTTCATTTGAAGAAATGAAAAAAGTTTTAGATAAAGCTAAAAACTATAAAAAAGGGTAAAATGATTAAAGTAGGGGAGCATATTACTTTAGATATTATAGGCACTACAAAAGAGTATGATCCTTCAGTTTTTGAAAAAGTTATAAATAAAATTGCTAAAGCAGCAGATGTAACTATCCTTAATATTTCTAAACATAAATTTGAACCTCAGGGCTTTACAATTTTAGCTTTATTAGCCGAAAGTCACATCAGCTTTCATACATTTCCAGAAAAAGGAATAATTAGCTTTGATTTTTTTACCTGTGGAAAAATAAGTCCATCAGTAGCAATTGACATTGTTAAAAAAGAATTTGAACATAAAAGAATTGTTAAAAAAGAATTTAATAGAGATACAAGATCTCTTTACCACGATATCTATAGTTCACCGGGATTACAAAAATCGTATGTTGTGAATGAAGTTTTAGAAGACTTTAAATCAAAAGTTGGTCAACATATAGAAATTTTAGAATTGGAGCAGTTTGGAAAATCTTTATTTATTGATGGTGAAATTCAAGTAGCTACTTCAGATGAACATTTATACAGCTCAACTTTTGTTGGTGCTGGTTTAAAATTAAACAAAAAAAATGAGAGAGCTGCAATAATTGGTGGTGGGGATGGTGGTGTTGCAAGAGAATGTATTTCGAAAAAGTTTAACTTTATAGATTGGTATGAATTAGATCCAGAAGTTGTTGAAGTTTGCAACAAACATCTTGGTGATATAGGAAAAAAAGCTACAGAAAAAAATTCTGTAAAATGTGTCTGGGGTGATGCTTTTAAAAGCATAAAAACAGTGAACGAGGATACATATGATCATATTTTTGTTGATTTAAATGATGACCAGTTTTGTATAGACCTTGCTTCCAAAAATATGGACTCTTTAGTTAGAATACTTAAACCAAAAGGAGTAATTACTGCACAGGTTGGAAGTCAGGATAAAAAACCTCTTCAAGTTGAAAATTGGTTGAATGTATTTAATCATCATTTTGGAAACACTAATTTATCAAGAGTTTACATACCTAGTTTTGATTGTTCTTGGAATTTTTCTTCATCAATAAATCATTAATTTTTTCTTTTTAATATCCACAATCTGTGAAATACTATTTTTTTTATTAAAGGAGATAACAATGAATATATTCAAGAAAACTATTTTTTCAGTTTTACTTTCTCTATTGGTAATGGGAAATGTTAATGCTGATAAAATAAGAATTGGAACAGAGGGTGCTTATCCTCCATGGAACTCAAAAAATGAAGCAGGTAAGTTAATTGGTTTTGAAGTTGAATTAGCTTACACACTTTGTAGATACATTGGACAGCAATGTGTAATAGTTGAGCAAGACTGGGACGGGATGATACCAGCGTTAATCATGAGAAAGTTTGATGCAATAATGGCAGGTATGTCAATTACTGCAGAAAGACAAAAGGCTATTAGTTTTTCTCAAGGATATGCTGATGAAGTTGCATCTTTAGCAGTCATGAAAGGTTCTAGCCTAGAAGGTTTGGATACATCTGCTGGGATAAATCTTACTAAACCAAATGCTGCAGCTAAAAAAGATCTTAAAACACTTACTGCTGCATTAGCAGGTAAAACTGTTTGTGTACAAACTGCTACAATTCACCAAAACTTTTTAGATTCTGGCGATGTTGGAAAAGTAAATGTAAGAACTTATAAAACACAAGATGAAGTTAACTTAGATTTAGCATCAGGAAGATGTGATGCTGCATTAGCTGCTGCAGTTGCATTTAGCGATTATGCAGAAAAATCTGGTAAGCCAGTTGTCTTAACTGGACCAACTTTTTCAGGTGGTGCATTTGGAAACGGCGTTGGAGTAGGTATTAGAAAAGATGATACTGAACTTTTAAAAAAGTTTAACTCCGCTATCAATAAAGCAAGAAAAAACGGAGACATTAGTAGAATTGCTACTAAGTGGTTTGGTTTCGACGCTTCTATGTAATTAAATTTTCGATTTGGCGACTATCATGTATAGTCGCCAATCTGTATGGAACTTCTAGCATTTGGAGATACTGGTTGGGGTGATGAACTGTTTTACGCAACCTTGATGACCATAGCTGTTTCAATAACAGCAATGTTTATAGGTTTTCTCTTTGCATTAATCTTTACCCCATTAAAATTATCTAAAAATAAGTTTTTAAATTTTATCGCCAATTCTTACACAACCATAATAAGAGGTGTTCCAGAATTATTAGTCATTTACCTTTTCTTTTTTGGCGGTACTGGTGCAGTTATGTTTGTTGCATCAATATTTGGTTATAATAAATATATTGAAATAAATGCATTCATTACAGGTGCATTTGCAATTGGAATAATTTCCGGTGCTTATTCAACAGAGGTCTTTAGAGGAGCCATTCAATCAGTCGACAAAGGTCAGTTTGAAGCTGCCAATGTATTAGGTCTAAATAAATTTGGAAAATTTTTTAAGATTATTTTACCTCAGACATTAAGATTAGCTATTCCAAATCTAAGTAATGTTTGGCAAATAACACTCAAAGATACCTCACTAATTTCAGTTACTGGTTTAGTTGAAATAATGAGACAATCCTATATTGCTGCTGGATCAACAAGAGACCCATTGTTTTTTTATTCATTTGCTGCAGTTTTATATTTATTACTTACTTTTGTTAGCATGAAATTAATCAATAGATTAGAAGTTAGATATAGTAGGGGGTATTAATGGATCTTGAATTAATGATTAATAGTTTCCCTAAATTATTAAGTGCAGCAGTCATAACTTTAAAACTTCTTTCAGTTTCTCTAATAATAGGATTATTTATTGGATTATTTTTTGCAATTCTTAGATTAAATAAGAATATATTTATAAGTAAATTTGCCTATGGATATTCTTATGTTTTTAGAGGCACACCACTTTTAGTACAAATTTTTATAATTTATTTTGGATTAGGTCAGATTGAATATTTAAGATCGACAGTTTTATGGGTAATTTTGAAAAAACCATATTGGTGTGCAATTATTGCTTTTGCTCTTAACACAGGTGCTTACACTTCAGAGATATTTAGATCAGCATTTCAAACAATTAAACCTGGAATAATAGAGGCAGGTAAAAGCCTGGGTATCTCAAATAAAATAATCTTTTATAAAGTTCAGATACCTATCGCTATCAGACAATCTTTACCAGCTTATGGAAACGAAATTATTCTAATGATGAAAGGAACTTCTTTAGCCAGTACAGTCACCATAATGGATCTTACAGGTGTTGCAAAATATATAATATCAACAACTTTTAAACCAATTGAAGTTTTTATTGTTGCGGGGGGTATTTATCTATTTATGACTTTTATAATTCACAATTTAATCAAGTTTTTAGAAAAAAAATATAGTTATTAATATTTTGTATATTCTTTAATTTCTTTTATTTTTGAACCAGTGTGATTATTAATTTCTAATTTTATTTTAGCACGGTCGTCATTAAAAAAATGAACATCTCTGGATAGTTTAATGAATTTTTCTCCAAAATCTTTTTCTTTTTCACATAATCTTTTTTCATCTTCAATTAACCAAAGCTTAGCGTTAATTTCTTTAAGTGATTGGTAGAGTTTTTTGAGTTTATCATCATAATTTACATTTTTCTCTAATTGATCTCTTAAAATAGAATGCTCGTTATCAATAAATTTTAACTTTTCATTATCTTTTATCTTTTCCTTTTTAATCTCTAAAATTGAAATTTTATCTAAAAGTTCTCCAATTGAAACTTCTACTATAATTTTATTCATAAAATTTAATACTGTGCTATCTTGTTATAAATATGTCTAACATTTTAATTATAAAACACGGATCATTAGGAGATATAGCTCAAGCGAGTGGTGCTATTCAAGACATATCTGAGAATCATAAAAATAGTAAAATATATTTAATGACAACAAAACCTTACTTTGAATTATTCAAGAAAAATCCCTACGTAAATGAGGTTATCTTAGATAAAAGATTACCAAAATATAATTTAATCTATTTATATTTTTTAATGCGAGATCTTAAGAAGTATAATTTTACAAAAGTTTTTGATCTTCAAAACTCCTCAAGGACCTCTTTTTATAAAAATATACTTTTTCCAAAAGCCAACAAAAATATTTGGTCTAGTACCAAAACAACTTTACCAGAGGACACAAATAAAGAAAAATTTGATAAAGGCTCAGTGCTAGATAGATTTAACCATCAATTAAAAGATTCTGGATTAAATACAATTAACACACTTAAACCCAATTTTAGTTGGGCTTGCTCAGAAATTGATGAAATAAAAAGAAAATATGATTTACAAAAATATATTCTATTATTTCCTTTTTGTTCTCAACATCTATCTGTTAAAAAATGGCCTTACTTCGATGAGCTTATTAAATTAATTAAAGACAAGTTTGAAACAGATTATAAAGTTATTATAGCACCCGGTCCCAAAGAAATAATTGAAGCTAAAAAATTTGATGCAAAAATTATTTTGGATAATGATAAAGCCTTAAACGTGTCTCAATTAACATCTCTAATCAAGGAAAGCTCTTTTGTAGTTGCTAACGATACTGGTCCAGCACACATAGCCGCGCATGTTGCAGCAAAAGGCTTAACTTTGTTTGGAAAACACACTACTGCTCATAAAGTAAGTATTGAAAGAGAAAATTTTAAATCAATACAAGTGACAGATTTGAATAATCTAAGTGCCAATAAAGTTTTTGAAAGGTTATTAAATTTATTGTAATATTTTTTTGTAGCCTTCTATAATGTTGGGCCAACTAAACTTAGAGGAATATTCTTTAGCATTTTTACCCAACTCCAAATATTTTTTATTCTTTAACATTGAACTTAAAGATGAATAAATATCTTCTAGCTCATTTCCATCACAAATTAATCCTGTTGCATCATGTTTGATAGCATCAGAAGCACCTCCATCTTTACCACCTAACGAAGCAACACCGTATTGAGCAGCTTCTATATAAGCTATTCCGAAACCCTCGACAGAATTTTTGTGAATAATTGATGGCATTACAAATATATTTGACTTTGCTATTAAAGCATTTTTTAGATCATCACTAATTTCTTTAAAGAACATTACCTGTGAACCTAAATCAAGTTCTTTTACTAAGTTCTTAATATTTTTTTCCTCATCACCATAACCTATACAAATATAAACTATGTTTGAATAAATTTGTTTTAAGTTTCTTAGAGCCATTAATACTTTTTCATGATTTTTTCTTTTGTCAAATCTCGAAACAGTAATGAGACGTGGCGCTTTTATCTTTAATAAACTTTCAACTTTATCTAAAGATTTTTTATCCAGTTCTTTGGGGAGGGGTACTCCAGGGTTAATAACTACAGTTTTAGAAGGATTAATGCCAATACTAATTGCTAAGTTTTTGGTATACTCAGAATTCGCAATTACTTTATCAACTTTATTTAATACTTTTATAATCCTCTTATTTTGCGAACTATCTTTTAGATGATTAATTTCTTTACCGTGAATTAGACAATATTTCTTTTTACTTGATTTGATTAACTCTAAACTTTTCCAATGATCGGCTATAATTCCTTGAACTTTATTATCTTTAAGAAACTCATTAATTAATTGAGCTTTTCTTATCTTTCTTAAAAATTTTATTCCACCAATTCTTTCAATAGAAAAATTTACATTATCGTCGAATTCTTTATGATTTTTATGGTAATCAGCAAAAACTTTAATCATAAAGTTTTTTGACATCTCTCTTGAGAGACCCCACATTAAACTTTGCATTCCCCCTACTTCTGGAGGGAAAGATCTTGTAGTAATCAAATACATTAATTATTTTTCCACTTAATACCACAGCCAGCACTTGGGACCTGATTCTCTGGTCCTTTACCAGTGTCAGCTATTTGTCTCATTGCTTTAAACAAGTCGCTGTCACCGTCTCTTTGTGGGATTAAATTTTTTAATTCTCTTAGCCTACCTCTATATTGAAGCTCTAAGTTTTTATTATAACCAAAAAAATCAGGGGTACATACTGCATCATAGGTTTTGGCAATATTTTGAGTCTCATCAATTAAATATGGGAAGCTAAATTGGTTTCTTTTTGCAAATTCGATCATGTTTTCAAAAGAATCCTCTGGATAATTTTCTACATCATTTGCGCATATTGCAACTGAATTAATACCAATTTTTTTCAATTTATTACAATCTTCAACTATATCTTTAGTCACCGCTTTTACATAAGGACAGTGGTTACAAATGAACATTATTAAAGTTCCATTATCCCCTTTTATATCATTGAGAGAAATCATTTTATTTTCAGTAGATTTAAGCCTGAAGTCATAAGCCTTTTGACCGAAATCACATATTGGAGTTTGTATTGGCATAATGTAATAATATATAAATTATGTTTTATGATTTAAAAGATAAAAAACCAAAAAACTCGGGCGAAAATTGGGTTGCGCCAAATGCGGTAGTGATCGGTGATGTTACTTTAGAAAAAAATACAAGCATTTGGTTTAATGCGACTTTAAGAGGAGATATTGAAAATATTCATATCGGAGAAGGATCAAACGTACAAGATGGATGTGTTTTGCACACAGACCCAGGCTGCCCTTTAAATGTTGGAAAGGATGTAACCGTTGGACATCTTGTTATGCTTCATGGATGCACAGTAGGAGATAATAGTTTAATTGGTATAGGTGCAGTAATTCTGAACAATGCAAAAATTGGTAAAAATTGTATTATTGGTGCAAAAGCTTTAATTACCGAAAATAAAGTAATTCCAGATAATTCATTGGTTGTTGGTTCTCCAGGAAAAGTAGTAAGAGAAGTTACTGAGGAAGAAAAAAAAGCTGTATTTGAAAACACAAAGCACTATCAAGATAATTGGAAAAAATATTCTAAATCTATATTTTAATTTTTATGCCAACTTATACTGTTACAAACTCAAACTTTAATATTTCACCGAAACAACAAAAAAAATTAGCTGAAGGTATCACTAAAGTTCATAATGTTGTAACAGGTGCTAATACTTATTTTGCCCAAGTGATATTCAACAAAACAAAAAAGAATAATCATTTCATGGGAGGAAAAAAGGTTAAAGAACCATCGATTTTTTTGTTTGGTCAAATAAGAGCTGGGAGATCAAAAGCAGTGAAAGACAAATTAATTTCAAATTTAAAAGATGTATTAGTAAAAAATTCAAAATTAAATGAAACTCAAGTTTGGGTTTATATTAACGATCTGCCTCCATCTCAAATGATCGAGTACGGTACAGTTTTACCAGAGTCGGGAAAAGAAAATGAGTGGTTTACGAATTTACCATCAAAATTAAAAAAAAAATTATCAGCTATCGAAAGTTAATTTAAGGAACTAGCCAAAAATTTTTTTTTGTAATTAAGTCAAATTTTGCTCTTCGATGTCCTTTTGCAGCAAGATATAACCACTCAATAGATTTTATTTTACATTTAATCACTGTAAAGTTTTTATAACCTTCCTCACTTTGCTCCATTGTGTAATCGAAATCCTCTAATTTAGATATCATTCCAGATGTTGGATTTTCTGATGTAGTCCCAGGGGGACTATCAGTCAAATAACATCTTCGACTTATATGTTGGGTTTTTTTCCAAGAATCTTCTGTTGTAGAATTTTGATTATTTACTTCACATTCAACTTTTACTCTCAATTGTATCTTTTCTTCTTTATCATAAAAAACTAGTGAAGCTTTATTATTTTTTTTTAGAATATCTACTTTTGGTGATCTTAAATCAGTATGAAATTGTAACAAATTATTTGCTCTATCTGATTTTCTAAGAACAACAATTCTGCCATCAACTTCATCTTGATGAGCACAAATGAAAACAGGAATTCTAAAAGGAGAACCTCTGTTAGTCACAGCATCATCTAACATAGACCAATACTTATTTTGAATTTCTATTAAATCCTCATAGTATGCTGGTTGCATACTTTACTTTCTAAATCTTTTAATTAAACTTGATGTATCCCAACGATTTCCACCTAAACCTTGGACTTCCTCATAAAATTTATCCACAAGTTCTGTAACAGGCAATAATGAACCGTTATTTTTTGCTTCATCCATTGCAATTTTTAAATCTTTTCTCATCCAGTCTACTGCAAAACCAAAATCAAATTTATCATCAATCATTGTTTTGTACCTGTTTTCCATTTGCCAGGACTGTGCTGCACCTTTTGAAATTACCTCAATTACATCTTCCATATTCAATCCAGCTTTCATTCCAAAGTTGATTCCCTCAGATAATCCTTGAACTAATCCTGCTATACAAATTTGATTAACCATCTTAGCTAATTGTCCACAACCAGCTTCACCAAGTAATTTCATTTTTTTACTGTAGCAATCAATTTTATCTTTCGCTTTATCAAAATCAGCTTGATCACCACCGATCATCACTGTTAATGCACCATTCTCTGCACCAGCTTGTCCACCAGATACTGGAGCATCTAGTGCACCAAATCCATTTTTCTTTGCATGTTCATAAATTTCTCTAGCAATTGTTGCTGATGCTGTGGTGTTATCAATATAAATTGCACTTTTTTTTATTGTTTTAAATGCACCATTGTCACCAAAGGTTACTTCTCTTAAATCATTATCATTACCAACACAGGTAAAAATATAATCAGCATTTTTTGCAGCTTCTGCCGGAGTTTCTTTCATTTTACCTTTGTATTCTTTAATCCATTTTTCTGCTTTTGATTTTGTTCTGTTAAAAACAGTTACATTATGCCCACCTTTTGATATATAACCTGCCATTGGATAACCCATGACACCAAGTCCTATGAAAGCAACATTACAACTCATAATTTTTTATGTTTAATAACCTAAGTTTAAAAGTAATTATATTTGGATTTATATTTACATTTTTTTCTAGCTTTGGACAGAGTTTTTTTCTTGGTCTTTTTAATTCTAGCATACGAGAAGCACTATCTATCACCCAGGGACAATTTGGAACAATTTACGCATCCGCAACTTTAATCAGTAGTTTTTTATTAATTTGGATTGGAAAAAAAATAGATGATATCAATATATTTAAATTTGCATTTTTTGTTGCATTACTTTTATCTTTTTCATGTTTTTTCTTTTCAAAAATTTCTTCAATAACTTTTTTGTTCATTTCAATTTTTCTCATGAGATTTTCAGGTCAAGGTATGATGTCTCATACTGCAACTACAACAATTTCAAGATATTTTACAAAATCTAGAGGAAAAGCTTTAAGTACAAGTTGGTTTGGTCTCTCTACTGCTGAATTTATATTGCCTGTTTTGATTGTATATTTACTTACCATCACTTCTTGGCAAAATATTTGGATATATATCTCAATTTTAGTTTTGATATTTCTTCCAATTATTTCTTTTATTTTAGTAAAAAATTTAAACTTTGAGTCTAGAGAGGAAACAAACAAAAAAGAATTTAATCAAAAAATAAAACAATGGAAAAGAATTGAAGTTCTAAAAGATTATCGATTTTATATCGTTTGTTTAAATATGTTAGCAATGCCGTGGATTGCAACAGGAGTATTTGTTTACCAGTCTTTTATAACAGAGTCTAAAGGGTGGGGCACTTATGTTATTGCCCAATCATTTATGGTTTATTCTGTCTTATCAGTAATAACTTTACTAGTTGCAGGGTTTTTGATTGATAAATTTACAAGCAGAAAATTACTTATTTTTATGAATATACCATTATTAATTTCAACTATAGTTTTGATGTATTTTGATATTTCATTTTCAGCTTTCTTTTTTTTAGGTTTAATTGGGATATCGAATGGACTTGCAAACGTATTAGGTTCCTCTACATGGGCAGAAATTTATGGTGTTAGACACATTGGTTCCATAAAAGCTCTAACTACAGCTTTAATGGTTTTTTCAACAGCATTTGGTACTGCATTATTTGGTCTTTTAATTGACTCAGGATTTTCAATAGAACAGGTTGCTCTAGTGTCACTAATCTATATTTCTTTAGCCATGATAGTGTTATTTTTAGTTAGAAATAAGCTAAATCCAAAGTATTTATAAAATTCTCCTTGATTTTTTAAAGTTCACTGTGTAGATACTCCGCATGGCAAGAGTTACAGTTGAAGATTGTGTTGATAAAGTTGAAAGTCCCTACGAATTGGTTTTAGTTGCAAAAGAGCGAGCTGCACAATTAAGTTCTGGTATTGAACCAACACTTGATAAAGATAATGATAAAAATACTGTAATTGCCTTAAGAGAAATTGCTAGCGAAAATGTAAAAGTTCAAGATCTAACAGAGGCTGCAGTGTATAAATTAAGAAAACATGTAGAGCAGGTTGATGAGAATGCCGAAGATGATGAAGATATTGGTGATGATTTTGAAAGTTTATACAAGGGTGAAGTTTCTAAAAGTGGCACTCCAATTTTACCATCTAAGCGGGCAAGAAAGACTCCTGAAAAAATTCAAGTGTCAAAAGATGATTTAGCCGAACTTTCTCAAACAGCTAGTCCTGAGGTAGACTCTCAACCATCAGAGGAAACAGAGGACGATTCAGGTGATGTTTCTCTTGATGAAGTTTCAGAGGCTGAAGAGCAAGTAAGTCAACAAGATACAGAGTCTTCAGAGGAAAATAATTAATTATTAAATTCTTCTAAAATTTTTTGTCGATGCTCATCCAAATCAGGAATATCACCTCTTGTCTTTTCATCCTTATAGGATGACATTTTAATTGGGTTTCCAGCTAATTTAAAATTCCCCACAACTTTATGAAAAGCTTTTACAATCATGTTTCTTGATTCTATCTGAGGATTTTCGACAGCCTCTTTTATATTAAAAATTGGACCACATGGAATTTTATCTTTTTCCATCTCTTTAACCCACTCATTTGTTTTTTTTGTAGATAATCTATCCTCTAAAATCTTTTTAAGCTCATCCATATTTTTAGCTCTTAATGAATTATTTGAAAATTTTGGATTTTGATTTACTTCACTTATTTTTAAGACATTACATAGTTTTTCAAATAATTTATCATTACCTGCTGCAATTATTATATAACTATCCTTTGTCTTGAAGGCTTCAAATGGAGCAATTGATGGATGACGTGATCCCATCGGTTTTGGAATTTCATTCTTTGAGAGATATCGTGCAATAGCATTTTCTAGAATAGCTATTTGACAATCAAGCATCGATACATCTATGTACATTCCTTTTCCAGTTTTTTGTCTATCATAGAGAGCAGCGTTAATTCCAATCGTAGCAAAAAGTCCTGCAGTTATATCTCCTATGGATGTTCCAACTCTTGTAGGCTCAGAATTTGGTTGACCGGTTACACTCATTAATCCCCCCATACCTTGTACAACCATGTCGTAAGCTGGTAACTCTTTAAGTGGACCTGTTTGACCAAACCCTGATGCAGAAGCATAAATTAGTCTGGGATATTTATTGGACAAATCTTTCCAGCCATAACCCCATTTTTCCAAAGTTCCTGGTTTAAAATTTTCAACTAAAATATCTGCTTTATCTAAAATTTTTTCAAAAATTTTCTTATCCTGTGTATTCTTTAAATTGAGAGCAATACTTTCTTTACCTCTATTTAAAGACATAAAATATGCAGAGTAATCTTTTATAAATGGTCCAAAATTTCTTGAGTCATCACCGATTTCCGGAGCTTCAACTTTTATCACCCTTGCACCTAAGTCTGATAATATCATTGTACAATAAGGCCCAACTAATACTCTCGTTAAATCAACAACTAAAAGGTTTTTTAAAGGTCCATCCATAAATATAGTTTTATATTAAGTGCTTTTACTGACTTGACTCTTATTAATAAGTTCACTTTAATTGAATTATTAAAAATAACAATAGAGGGAAAAAATAATGTTTAAAAAAATATCTTTATACTTTACTTCATTAGTTTTTGTTTTCACAACTATTGGTTCTGCTTTTGCTGTAACTTTAAAGGCAAGTCACCAATGGCCAGGAACACCAAGAGCTGATGGATCTTTTGATCCACGTCATGAAATGGTTCAAATCATTGCTGACGAGGTCAAAAAAGCAAACGTTGGAATAGATATAAGAATTTATCCAGCTAAATCATTATACAAACCAAAAGAACAGTGGAAACCAATGACCACAGGTCAGTTGGATATTTCTGCTTTCCCATTAGCATACGCATCTAAATTCCACCCAGAATTTGATGCAACTTTAATGCCAGGAACAGTAAAAAATCATGACCATGCTTTAAGATTTAATAAAGGTCCTATGATGACTGAGATAAAAAAAATAATTAACGATGCTGGTGTTGTAGTTTTATCTGATGCTTGGTTAGGTGGTGGTTTTGCTTCAAAAACAAAATGTATCAAAAATCCTAGCGATGCAAAAGGCCAGGTTATGAGAGCTGCAGGTAAAGCATTTAACCAAATGTTAGAAGCAGCAGGAGCGGGTATACAAAGTATGCCATCATCTGAAATTTACACAGGTTTACAAACTGGTGTATTAACAGGTGCTAACACTAGTTCAGGAAGTTTTGTAAGTTATAAAATTTATGAACAAGTTTCATGTGCGACTCCTCCAGGAAAATTTGGTTTATGGTTTATGTACGAACCAATCTTAATGTCAAAAAAGTCTTATGATGCTTTAAGTTCTAAGCAACAAAAAGCTTTAATGAAAGCTGGTAAAGTTGCTGAGAAATATATGACAGCTCAAGTAGAAAACTTAGATAAAAAGTTTGAAGATGCTTATAAAGCTGCTGGTGTAAAATTGGTATACATGGATGCAAAAGATCATGCTGCATGGGTAGAGATTGCGAAAAAATCTTCTCATAAAGCATTTGCTGATAAAGTTCCAGGTGGTGATAAGCTGATGGAAATGGCTTTAGCAGTTAAATAAAATAATATATAAAGAACCCCTATTTATTCTTATTAAATAGGGGTTTTTTTTTATGAAAAAAAAATATCTACAACTTTGTAGCATTATAGCTAAAGCATGTGGTGCTTTCGCCGTGATAGCATTGCTCTTATCAATCTTGGTAATCGTTGAGCTTGTTTTTGAAAGATATTTTTTTCAACGAGCAATTACATGGCAAACAGAACTTGTCACCATGTTGTTAGTTGCTTCAACTTTTATAGGAAGTGTATACGTTTTAAGTGAAAAAGCTCATGTTAGCATGGAATGGATTTATGACTTTCTATCAAAAAAAAATATAATTAGATTAAAAATTTTTACCTCATCAATAAGTTTGCTTTTTTTCTTAATTTTATTTTATTTTGGATTTTTAATGTTTGAGGAAGCATTTACTAAAAATTATTCAACAGGAACTGTTTGGGATCCACCACTATGGATACCATATTCATCGATGATGTTGGGAGCCTTGCTAATGATATTACAGTATATTGCAGAAATTATAAAATTAACTGATGAAAAGGATTTTGAATAAATGGATCCATTGATTATAGCATTAATTGTTGCGGTTTTTACTTTATTGGTACTTTTTTCTGGAATTCCAATTGCATTTGGTTTGAGTTTTGTTTCGATTGCTTTGTTAGTTACATTTGAGGGAGTCCAAATGCTTGACGTATTTGCTGAAACATTTTTTGCAGGATTAAATTCTTTTGTTTTACTTTCCATACCAATGTTTATTTTAATGGGAATGGCTGTTGCCAATTCCCCAGCAGGAAAAGATTTATATACTGGCTTGGATAGATGGCTTTGGAGAGTACCAGGCGGATTAGTAATTTCTAATATTGGTGCCTGTTCAATTTTTGCAGCTTTAAGTGGATCTAGCCCTGCAACTTGTGCAGCAATTGGAACAATGGGAATACCTGAAATGAGGAAAAGAGGGTACTCTGACCAAATTGCAACAGGAACTATTGCAGCTGGAGGGACTTTAGGAGTTCTAATTCCTCCTAGTATTGTTTTAATTGTTTACGGAATTGCAACAGGTACATCTATTGGAAGATTATTTTTATGTGGTCTTGTACCAGGTTTTATGTTGGCAGGTATGTTTGCGATATGGGCTCTAATACATAGTTATTTTATTGATAAAGATGCAGCAAAAGCTTTAAGAAATAGAGTAAGACCAACTCTGAAAGAAAAACTTGAAGTTTTACCAAGAATTCTTCCTTTTTTAGCAATTATAGCAGGAGTGCTATATGTGCTTTATGGAGGAGTTGCAACTCCATCTGAGGCATCTGGAGTAGGGGCATTCTTAGTTTTTGTATTAATAGCTGTTGTTTACAAAATTTATCAGCCAAAAAAGATTTGGAACATTGTTAAAGTTTCTATGAAAGAAAGTGTTATGATAATGTTCATTATCGCTGCCTCATATCTTTTTGCATTCACTCTATCACAACTGTATGTAACTCAGTCATTAGCACAGAGCATGGTTGAATTAAGCTCTAACAAATGGGTTGTGTTCATTCTAATAAACATATTTCTTTTAATAGCTGGTTTCTTTTTACCGCCAGTTGCAGTTATTGTAATGACCTCAGCTATATTATTGCCAGTTATTACTACTTTAGGTTTTGACCCATATTGGTTTGCAATAGTATTTACGATTAATATGGAGATTGGCTTAATTACACCGCCAGTTGGATTAAATCTTTATATTATAAAAGGAATTACCCCGGACGTTAGTTTGTCAGAAATTTTAAAAGGATCTATACCGTTTATGATAATTATGGCTTTAGCTATAGTAATTTTATGTATTTTTCCTGAGATTGTTACATGGTTACCTGATAAAATAATGGGTAAAGATCTTGGATTCTAAAAAAAAAATAAACAGAAAAATATCAGTTGCCCCAATGATGGATTGCACTGATAGGCATGATCGTTTCTTTTTAAGACTGATGAGCAAAAATGTAATGCTCTATACTGAGATGATTGCAACGAAATCTGCAATTTACGGTGATAGAAAAAAAATTTTATCTTTTAGCTCTGAAGAAAAACCATTAGCTCTTCAAGTAGGTGGATCTAATAAAGAAGAGTTAGCGGAAGTAGCTAAAATTGCAGAGGATATGGGCTATAATGAAATAAATATTAACCTTGGTTGTCCTAGCAAAAAAGTTCAAAAAAATAAATTTGGAGCATGTTTAATTAAAGAACCTGATTTGGTCGCTGAATGTATTAATTCAATGGTAAACGCATGTAAAATTCCTGTTACAGCTAAGACAAGAATTGGCTTCGATGAAACAGAAGAGTTCGATTATTTAAATAATTTTATTCATAAGATGAGAGACGCTGGTTCAAAAACATTTATATTGCATGCAAGGAAAGCGATTTTGTCAGGTTTATCTCCCAAACAAAATTTAAACATTCCAAAATTAAATTATAAAATGGTTTATGATATTAAAAAAGAAAATCCTAATTTAGAAATAATTATAAATGGTGGGATCACAAAAGTTGAGGAAATAAATAATCATTTAAAATTTTGTGATGGTGTGATGATAGGAAGATCAATATATCAAAATCCGTATTCTTTAATTGAAATTGAAAAAGAAATATTCAAGACAAAGATTAGTCCTACAAGGGAACAAGTCGTTGAAAAACTTCTAGAGTATGTAGATAGGGAAGTAAAATTAGGCACTAAAGTGAATCATATTATGAGACATACTGTAGGATTATATCATGGACAAATTGGTTCAAAAAATTGGAAAAGATATTTAAGTGATAATATGATGGCAAAAGACTCTGATTTTCAGAAAGCTAAACATATTATGACTATTGTTCAGAATAATGAAAAGGCTAATCAAATAAACTCATAATGGAAGCTGTCAATTCAGGAGAATTATTAAATCTTTTGATAGTCTTAGCTTTAGCTGCAGCTGTTGCGGGATTTATGGCAGGTTTGTTAGGGGTTGGCGGTGGTATCATTATGGTTCCAGCTTTATACTATGCTTTCACGGTTTTAGATTTTGATATTGTTACCAGAATGCATTTATCTGTTGGAACCTCTTTAGCAATAATTATTCCAACATCTATAATATCTACTAGAACTCATATGGAATATGATGCAGTAGACTTTAAAATGGTAAAATCATTTGGAATTTATATTCTTTTAGGTGTTATCGCTGGAACATTTTTAGCTGTAAATTTAAAAACCCCTGCTTTAGTTTTATTTTTCTCAATATTTGCGTTCATTGTAGGTTTATTTTTTATTTTTGTTAGAGAAAAACTTATGGAAAATCCAAAGAAAATTTCAAATTTTATCAAAAATATATCTGGTGTAATTATTGGATTTATATCTGTTCCGCTTGGAATTGGGGGAGGATCTTTGATGGTACCTTTTATGAGAACTTTTGGTTATGATATAAGAAAATCTATAGGCACTGCAGCAGCGGTTGGTTTTTTGATTGCTTTGAGTGGAACTATCATGATGATAACAGGTGGAAATATAATCGATAATGTGAATACCCCATTTAGTTTAGGATATATAAATATATTAGGTTTCATTGTATTTGTTCCTGTGACGATGATTATGGCTAGAATTGGAGCAAAAGCAGTGTATAAAATCAATAAAAGATTGTTAAGTAAAATCTTTGGAACATTTTTAATTATTGTCTCTATTAGATCATTTGTGGAATATTTAACAATAAACTAAAGATATAAGACAATGATACATTCAAGCATATCATGTTCAATTTAAAAGAAATAATTTCATCAATTGCCGATGCAGGTCAGAAATTATTCAAAAAAAGTGTAGTAAAAAAGAATAATTTAGACTCAATAATTTCACTGTGTGATGATTTAATTTCTAATAAAGGTGCAGCATTTGGCATTACTGTAGCAAGAGATATTACTGATTTATACCACACTTTAACTCTTGAAAATAAATTATTATTTTTTAAAAAAATAAACGAAAAATATAAACCTAATCATACTAAAGTAACTGAAGCAATAAATACATATAAAGAAAAACAAGATGATAAGAATCTTTTTAATTTATTCGTTGTAACTGAGGGTAAAAGAAGAGAACTTTTTAGAAGAATGAATATGTCACCTAATGGGATTTCAACAATTGTTACTTTAAGAGAAGATTTGTTAAAAATTTTAAAAGATAATCCAGATTTGAAACCTCTTGATGATGATTTACGTGAATTATTTAAATCTTGGTTTAACCCAGGTTTTCTTAAGTTGCATAAAGTGACATGGAATACTAAAGCTGCAGTTTTAGAAAAAATTATGAAATACGAAAGAGTTCATGAAATAAAGAATATGGACGAACTTAAACGAAGACTAGGTGAGGATAGGAGATTTTTTTCTTATTTTCATCCAGCACTAGAGGATGAACCAATAATTTTTGTACAAGTAGCTTTAACTAATGGATTAGGTAAATCTATTCAAGAAATAATGAAACCAAGAACAGAGGGAGAAAAAAAATATGACACAGCAACTTTTTATTCAATAAGCAATTGTCAACAGGGTCTTGAGAGAGTAACTCTTGGAAATTTTTTGATTAAAAGAGTTGTCTTTGAAATTCAAGAGGAATTACCAAACATCAAAAATTTTGGAACTCTTTCACCAATAATTGGATTTAGGAATTGGTTTTCTTATTTAGAAGATGATAAAATTAAAAATATTGTCGGTCAAAAATTTTTTGAAAATGTAGTTTTTTTAAGATCATCTAATTTAAAAATCGGTGATAAAAGAATTATTGATAATAAAGACGCTATCATAAAATTAGTAGCTCATTATTTAGTAAATGAAAAAAATAAAAAAAATCTTCCAATAAATGATGTTTGTAGATTCCATTTAGGCAATGGGGCTATAATAGAAGATATAGTTATTAATGCAAATATATCAGATGTAGGTTTTAATAGATCGTTTGGAATTATGGTCAATTATCTTTATGAGCTTAAAAATATAGAAAAAAATCATGAGGATTACATAAACAATAAAAAGATAATTATTTCAGAAAAATTGAAGAAAAAGTTATAATTTTTTTTCTTTATCTAAATCTGTGCCCCATTTTATTTTATTCCAAATTCTTTCGTGAAAATAATAAAAAAATAAAGGAATTATTGATCCGACTCCAAGAATTCCAGCAATTTTTATTGAACCAGTAAATATATAGCCAAACATCATCCAATAAATAAAAATTAAAAATCTCCACGAAAAAGTTTTTGCTACTGATCTGATTTTTTTATCAGCCATTGAAAGATTTCTTGATTAACTAAATCTCAACTCCAAAAAAAAGAGGTGACTTCAGTCTCCCTCCATCACCTCAGTTAATTTTTAAATGATTCTCAAAATTTTTTTTAACACTTATTAGTTGTATTTGAAGTTTATTAAACTTAGTTTAAACATATGAAATTGTTTTGAGCCTTAAATATTGTAAGGTTTTTGAAATAGATGTGTTTAAAATAAAAACTAAATTTTTTGGTCGTATTCACCAATTTTACCAGTCTTTTGAAGTAAACCATCAATGAAATCAAATATTTTTTTCTTTCTTTCATTTGATGTAGGACTTTCAGTAACGACGACCAATGAAGGTTTGTTTGAAGATGCTCTAATTAAACCCCATGAGCCATCTGAGAATGAAAACCTTACTCCATTAACTGTTAATACTTCATTAATTTCTTGACTATCAATAAGAATTTTATCCTCTTTAATTTTCTGGACCTCTCTCACAAGATCTTCAACAACTGTATATTTTTCTTCATCTTTACAGAAAGGAGCCATTGTTGGTGTTTGATAAGTTTTTGGTAATTCACTTATAATTTCATTCATCTTTTTATTTTGATTATTTAATAAATGACAAACTTGAATCGCAGAATTTATCCCATCATCATACCCATATCCTAAGGGTTTATTAAAAAAGAAATGACCACTTTTTTCGAATCCAGCAAGTGCTTTTTCATGATTTACTTTTCTTTTGATGTGTGAATGTCCTGTTTTCCAATATATTGTCTCACAATTGTTATCCTTTAAAACTTCATCCGTTGAATAAAGACCAGTTGATTTTACATCAACTACAAATTTAGAATTTTTATGGTTTGGTGCTAAATTTCTTGCTATCAATAACCCTATTTTATCTGAAAAAATCTCGTTTCCTTGATCATCAATTACCCCAACTCTATCACCATCTCCATCAAAACCAAATCCAATATCAGCATTATTATCTTTAACTGCTTTTGCTATAGCATGTAACATTTCTAAATCTTCTGGATTTGGATTGTATTTAGGAAAAGTCCAATCTAATTTACAATCAAGTTCTATTACTTCACAACCAATTCCTTTTAAAATATCAGGAGCAAAAACTCCAGCTGTACCATTTCCACACGCAACAACAGCTTTAATCTTTTTTTTTATTTGATTTTTTTCAATTAAATCTTGTTTATAAATTTTATCAAAGTCTTTAATTTGTTTTTCGTTTCCACTTCCACTTAGAAATTTTTCATTTAGAGTAATTTCTTTTAATTCTTTCATCTCATCCGGAGCATGTGTTAATCCTTTTTGAATTCCCATTTTCACACCTGTCCAACCATTTTCATTATGACTAGCAGTTACCATCGCAACCGCATCAGTATTTAACTTAAATTGCGCATAATAAACCATTGGAGATAATGATAATCCAACATCTTCTACGTTACAGCCTGTTGATTTTAAACCCTCCTTAAGAGCAGTTTTAATTTCCTCACTGTAAGATCTATAGTCATGACCCACAACAACTCTTGGATTATTTTTTTTCGTGTGTTTAATAATTTGGGATCCTAAACCTCTGCCTAAATTTTTAATACCGGCTTTGTTGATATCTTTTTTATATATCCACCTTGCATCATATTCTCGAAAACCAAATTTATCTATTAAAACTTTATCATTCATATTTTTTAGTAGTCAGTATTCTTTTTAGTCAAACCATTCTTTAAATTTTACCTGTTTATCAGCAGAATTTAAATAATCTGGTAAATGATGATTATCAATCTTTTTTAATTTATAATTAAAATTCCATCTTTCTTTATATTTTTCCTTATCAACAAAGTGATTAAAAAAAACCTCTTTATTATCAATTTTTTTTTGAAGATCATTAACGGTCATACCGCTCAACTCAAATTCATCATGATGTCCAAAGTTAGTCAATTTTTCATAGAGTTTTTCAGCAGTCATTATATTTGTAAAGTGCCAACCCCCATCGTTTATTATTTCTAAGTTTATGTATCTTGTATTTGAAAAAAGTGTATCAATTCTCCAAAAAGGATACTTCTTATTTTTTAAATTCCTAAGCCACGACATAGAAACTAGGTTCTTTTTTTTTGCCGCTTTAGAACCATACCATGGGATTAAATCATATAATAAATTTAACTTATAATAAAAGAATAATTGTTTAAAAATTATTATATTTTTGTTCGAATTTTTGAATTGTTTTGATTTTAGATTTGGTATTTCATCATTATCACTTAGTATTATTAGGTCATTATCTGAGGCTTTATCTATTGCTTTGATCATATAGTCATATGAAAGATTTATTCTTTTCAAGCTATCTGATCTTTTTTCATGCGGTTTGGCTAAACCATTTTTTAATCCTATTATATCCTCAGGTTCTTCATCAATGATTATATAAGAAATTTTATCTTTAAATTTAGGATAGTTGTTTATATCAAAATTAAGTTTTTTCTTTTTACCACTATGGGAAATAGTTGATTCGCAAACAATGAATTTCTCAACATATTCATTTAATATATTGAACCTTAAATCCATCATTAAATGCTCAGAATAGAATGTAGTACAATCAAAAATCTTCATATATTATTTTATTTATCACTTAATAGTCGTTTAGGGCTTCAATTTTAATATTGACTTACTTTATTTGTTAATTTTATGTAATTTAATTGTTGATTTTTTTTTTCTATGTTCTATAAATGTTCTATTGATTTACTGATTATATAGTATATTAATTATTTGCGCATACAACATCTAGTTGTTTTAGCCAAAATAACAATTTATAATAATATTTTATGAATAAAATACTATCGCAGGCATTAAAGAAAGCTGTCTCTGAATATAGCCCAGAAATAAAAGACACTATTAAAGATAAAAGACCTGATCTTTTTTCATTAAATAATGAAACAGAATTATATCAGAACAATAAAGGTATAATTATCAAAATAGACCGGTCAAGAGACAAAAACCTAACAGATTTTGGTAAAGCAACTTTAAAAGACAGATATCTTGGTCACAATGAATCCTTTCAAGATTTGTTTGCCAGAGTAGCAAGCACTTATTCCGATGATAATTTACATGCTCAGAGAGTTTATAATTATATAAGTAACCTTTGGTTCATGCCAGCAACTCCCGTATTATCTAATGGTGGAACAAAAAGAGGTTTACCGATTTCATGTTTTTTGAATGAGGCATCAGATAGTCTTGGAGGAATTTTAGATTTATGGAGTGAAAATGTTTGGTTAGCTGCTAAAGGAGGAGGTATAGGTAGTTATTGGGGAAACTTGAGATCCATAGGAGAGAAGATTGGTAAAGTTGGAAAAACCTCAGGAATAATTCCTTTTATAAAAGTGATGGACTCTTTAACAATGGCAATCAGTCAAGGATCATTAAGAAGAGGCTCTGCAGCTTGTTACCTTCCAATTGATCATCCAGAAATTGAAGAGTTTATGGAAATGAGAAGACCAACAGGTGGTGACCCTAATAGAAAAGCTCTTAATTTACATCATGGTGTTCTAGTTTCAGATGCATTTATGAGAGCAGTTGAAAATGATGATCAATGGGCACTAAAAAGTCCTGCTGACGGATCTATTCAACAAACTATATCTGCAAGAAATTTATGGATTAGACTATTAACTGCAAGAATTGAAACAGGTGAACCTTACATAATTTATATAGATACTGTTAACAGACAAATACCTCAACATCATAAGTTGGCAAATTTAACTGTAAAAACTTCTAATTTGTGTAGTGAAATAACTTTACCAACAGGAATTGACAAAGATGGTAGAGATAGAACTGCTGTTTGTTGTTTATCATCTTTAAACTTGGAAAAATATGATGAATGGAAAGATGATCCAAATATGATTAATGACGTTATGAGATTTTTAGATAATGTTTTGTCTGATTTCATTAATAAAGCTCCTGATCAATTTAAAGATGCAAAATATTCTGCTGAAAGAGAAAGAAGTGTTGGTTTGGGAGTAATGGGTTTCCATTCGTTTTTACAAAAAAACAGAATCCCTCTTGAGTCGGTGATGGCGAAAGCTTGGAATAAAAAGATATTTAAAAATATTCATGAAAAAGTTAATCAAGCATCAAAAGATTTGGCTGAAGAAAGAGGCGCATGTCCTGATGCAGCTGAATATGGATATAAAGAAAGATTTTCAAATAAAACAGCTATAGCTCCAACCGCTTCTATTTCAATTATTTGCGGAGGTGCTTCACCAGGGGTTGAGCCAGTTGCAGCTAATAGTTATACTCACAAAACTTTGTCTGGATCTTTTAATGTTAGAAATAGATATTTAGAGGAAATCTTAGAAAGTCATAATAAAAATGATGATGAGACTTGGTCTACAATCACAACTAATCAGGGTTCGGTTTCACACTTAGATTTTTTATCAGACCTAGAGAAGGATGTATTCAAGACTGCTTTTGAATTAAACCAAAAATGGATAATTGAATTAAGTGGAGATAGAACGCCCTTTATTTCACAAGCACAATCGGTTAATTTGTTTTTACCAGCAGACGTTCACAAAAAAGAATTACATAGGATTCATTTTGATGCATGGAAAAAAGGCCTAAAAAGTCTTTATTATTGTAGATCAAAATCAATTCAAAGAGCTGAAAATGTCAATAACGCTCAATCGACTGACATAACAGCTAATGTATATAAATCAAAAAATCAACAAACCAATGAACAACCAGAATATGAGGAGTGTCTATCATGTCAGTAGTAGAAAAAATAGGAGATAAAAAGAAAGGGATAATTCAACCAAAGAAAATGGGATTACTAGTTGAGAATCCAGTGTACAAACCATTTAGATATCCATGGTGTTATGATGCTTGGTTAACTCAACAAAGAATTCATTGGTTACCAGAGGAAGTACCTCTTGGCGATGACGTAAGAGACTGGCAAAAAAATTTATCACAACCAGAAAAAAATCTATTAACTCAAATTTTCAGATTTTTTACTCAAGCTGATGTAGAAGTTAATAATTGCTATCTAAGACATTACACAACTGTATTTAAACCTACAGAAGTTCTTATGATGATGACAGCTTTTGCTGCGATGGAAACAGTTCATGTGGCTGCATACTCTCATCTGTTAGATACAATCGGTATGCCCGAGTCAGAGTATTCAGCTTTTATGAAATATAAAGAAATGAAAGATAAATACGACTATATGCAGGGTTTTAATGTAAACTCTAAGGAAGATATTGCAAAAACAGTTGCAGTATTTAGTGCATTTACCGAGGGCTTGCAATTATTTGCGAGTTTTGCAATTCTTTTAAATTTCCCAAGACACAATAAGATGAAAGGCATGGGTCAGATAGTTACTTGGTCTGTGAGAGATGAAACTCTTCACTGTAATTCAATGATAAGAATTTTTAAAGAATTTATTAAAGAAAATCCAGAGATTTGGACTCCTAAATTAAAAAAAGAACTTTATGAGGCTTGCAGAACCATTATTGAACATGAAGATGCTTTTATAGATTTAGCTTTTGAAATGGGTCCAATGGAGGGTCTAACAGCACAAGAGGTTAAAGATTATATTAGATTTATTGGTAACAGAAGATTGGTCCAATTAGGTTTAGAACCAATTTATGATGTGCAAAAAAATCCTTTAGGATGGCTTGATACTATGTTAAATGCGGTTGAACACATGAATTTCTTTGAAGGTCGTGCGACAGAGTATTCTAAAGCTTCGACCCAAGGAACATGGGTAGAGGCATTTAGTTAATTTACTTTATAAAACTAAAAAAATTAAATTATAAAAAAAAGCTCAAAAAAATGACCTTAAAACAGTTTTTTTGATAAATAAGATTGTTTTTAAAATTGTTCAGACTCAGTTGAACCATCCATTGCAGTAGTCGAACTCTTTCCACTGCTAATCGTATTAGAAACAGCATCAAAGTAAGAAGTACCAACTTCTCTTTGATGTTTGACACTTGTGTAACCATCTTTTTCACGAGCAAATTCTTGTTCTTGAATTTTTGAATAAGCAGACATACCTTCTTTTTTATATTTTTCTGCAAGCTCAAAAATTGCAATATTTTGAGTGTGGAATCCAGCAAGAGTAATAAATTGGAATTTATAACCCATAGCACTAATTTCTTTTTGAAAAGAAGCAATTTCTGAATCTGACAAGTGCTTTTTCCAATTAAACGATGGTGAACAATTATATGCTAAAAGTTTACCAGGAAACTTTTCATGTATGGCATCTGCAAATTTTTTTGCTTCTTGCAAGTTTGGGGTAGCAGTTTCACACCAGATTAAATCTGAATATGGTGCATAAGCTAATCCTCGAGAGATTGCTTGCTCAATTCCAGATTTAACATAATAAAATCCTTCTGGCGATCTTTCACCGGTCATAAAAGGTTTATCATTATCATCATGATCATTAGTAATAAGTTTTGCAGCATTAGCGTCTGTTCTTGCTAATATAATAAGAGGAACATCAGCAATATCTGCGGCTAATCTAGCAGCTTTTAAATTTTTAATCATAGTGCTTGTTGGTACAAGTACTTTTCCACCCATATGACCACATTTTTTTTCACTTGCTAATTGATCTTCAAAGTGAACACCTGCAACCCCAGCTTTAATAAATTTTTTTGATAATTCAAATACATTTAAAGGTCCTCCAAAACCTGCTTCACCATCAGCTATAATTGGAAGCATGTAATCTATTCTCTTTTCTTTTTTCATGTCTCCATCTAGAAGTTCCATATGTTGAATTTGATCAGCTCGAATTAATGCATTATTCATTGACTCTACTAATTTAGGAGCACTATCATAAGGATATAATGATTGATCTGGGTACATTTCACCAGCACTGTTTGCATCGGCAGCAACTTGCCATCCACTTAAATAGATTGCCTTTAAACCTGCCTTAGCATGTTGAACAGCGTGGTTACCTGACAAAGATCCTAAAGTGTTAACATAATTTTCTGTATTTAGAAGCTTCCATAATTTAACAGATTGTTGTCTGCATAAAGAGTATTCTATTTTAATTGAGCCCCTCAGCCTTTCAACTTCTTGTGGAGTGTAGTCCCTTTTTATTCCTGCAAATCTTTTTAAGTCATACGAAATATTTTCTGCACTCATTAGAGGAATCCTTTGATGTTAAAGCTATTTTAAGAAATGAATTTAGTGAAACTTAAAGATTTAATTCGAGTCTCTTGTAGAGTCGTTTAAATCGTTCATTCCACTAGAACCCCAATCACAATGATCATCTCTCATGTAAATCCCTCTTCTATTATGTCGAGCAAGATCCTCATGTCTTATAATTTGAGCTTCATTTTCAGTGTTTTTTAGTTTTTCGTCCATGTAAATCTTATAATTTACAGGATTTACAAAATCTACAAAAAAGTGTAAAAGTATTGTAAATGATAGAAAAAAATTGTAAAAATAAATTTACAAAATTTACAAATGGTAAATATGAGTCAAATTAATTTAAAAATTGGTCCAAAAATTAAGGCTTTTAGAAGACAACTTGGTCTTCAGGCCAACAAATTAGCTGAAGAATTAAATATTTCCCCTAGTTATTTAAATTTGATCGAGGGGGGAAAAAGGAAAATAGATGGAGATTTACTATTAAAAATTTGTGAAAAACTAAATATTGAGCTTTCTCAGCTTACTACAAAAACTGACTTAAATTTAGAAAACACTTTGTCTGAAATTCTAGATGATGAATTATTTGAGGATTTAGACATTTTAGGACCAGAGGTAAAAGATCTTGTTGGTACAAATCCAAAAATAGGAAAGGCAATAGTTAGATTGGGGGATATCCTTAAAAAGAAAGATCACGAACTTGTAAACAAAATAGAGAAAATATCTGGGAAGATTGTAGATAATAGAAAAAATTCTTTCCCGGGAGAGGTTATATCAGATTTTTTACAAGAAAATAAAAATTATTTCCCAAAACTAGAAGATTTTGCGAATAAGGTTTTTGATAAAGTTCAAAAAAACAATCGAACAAGATATATAGCACTTTGTGAGTACTTAAACTCAGAATATAATATAAAAGTGAAAGACGTTATACCTGAGGAAAATAAACCGTTTTCTAAGATTTTTAACAAAAATAAAAAAGAGCTTTTGTTAAGTGATTATAGTTCTTTAGAGACAAAAAAACTTCATGCAGCTGCTCAGATAGCTCAAGAGGGTGCAATTAAAGAAATAGAGGAATACTTAAAAAAATTTACTTTTCCATCTGAAGAATCAAAAAAATTGACTAAAGTAGCTTTACTAAACTATTGTGGTGCAGCAATTCTGATGCCATATAAACAGTTCCATTCTCAATGTAAAAAACTTAAATATGATTTAGAGCTATTACAAAATACTTTTGCAACTTCTTTTGAACAAGTAGCGCATAGAGTTACTTGTCTTCAAGATCCAAAATTACCTGGTATTCCATTTCATTTTCTGAGGGTAGATATGGCTGGAAATATTTCTAAAAGATTCTCTTTATCAGGAATTGAAATTCCAAGGTATGGTGGAGCGTGTCCTAGATGGAATGTTTATTCAGCATTAACTAGACCAGGTGTAATTCAAGCAGCTGTTAGTAAAATGAGTAATGGGGAAAAATACGTTTGTATTGCCAGGACCGTCGAAAAAGGTATCGGTAGATTTGGTCAATCAAAAAGTATTCTATCAATTGGCCTTGGATGTGAAGCAAAATATGCAAAAGATTTTATTTACACTGAAAATATAAACATTAACGATAAATCTACCGAAATACCAATAGGTGTATCATGTAGAACATGCGATAGATTAGACTGTTCCCAAAGAGCTTTTCCTCCTTTACATAAAAAATTTGATGTTGATATTAATTCGAGAGGTGTATCAGTCTATGTTGGAGATAAAAGTTAATAATAATGGTTAAGTTTATTGTTCCAGCAGTAGTTATTTTTCTTGTTGTTTTATTTTGGGAAAAAATAAACAAAGTAATTTATAAAAAATTTAATATAAAAATCAATTATGTAATTTTAATAATATCAATATTAATTTTAGGAGTCATTTTTGCATTGTTATATTTTTGATTTATTATGTTCATAAATTTAATTAGAAAAAATTATGCTTAGTTATATATTACCTTTTTTATTTTTAATTTTAGTTGTTGTTTTTATTCATGAATATGGACATTATTATTTTGCAAAAAAATATGGAGTAGGGGTAACAGATTTTTCAATTGGTTTTGGAAAAGAAATATTCGGCTGGAGAGATAAATCTGGTACGAGATGGAAGATTTGTTGGATACCTTTGGGCGGTTATGTAAAATTTTTTGGAGATAGAAATGTTTTTTCTCAAGCTGATCAAGAGAAAATTCTTGAAAAATATAATGAAGATGACCGCCAAAAGTTATTTGTTCTAAAACCATTGTATCAAAGAGCATTAATTGTTTTCGGTGGACCATTAGCTAATTTTTTACTAGCTTTAGTTATTTTTTTTTCAATTTACACTTTTGTAGGAAAAGATTTTACTCCAGCTGTAATAAACGAAGTTCAAAAAGATAGTCCAGCAATGGTAGGTGGATTAAAGCAAAGTGATATCATTTTAGAGATAGATGGTAATAAAGTTGAAAGCATCATGGATGTTTCTAAATTTATTACAATGTCCACTGCAGATGTTATAGACTTTAAGGTAAAGCGATCTTATGATGAATTATTGCTTAAAATTAAACCAAAAATGATTTTAAGTGAGGACAATCTTGGAAATAAAATCAATAAACGTATAGTTGGAATAAAGCTTGGTGCTTATAATAATGAAATAAATCATGTAAAATTAGGTCCCGCTCAGGCTATATATCACGCTGTACATGAAGTGTATTACGTGAGCATTTCATCTTTAAAATATGTTGGTGGAATGATTATGGGTAAGGCTGATACTTCTCAACTAGGTGGCCCAATTAGAATAGCAAAAATTTCTGGTCAGGTTGCTGAGTTTGGTATCTTGGCATTTATAAGTATGATGGCATATATTTCCATAAGTCTTGGCTTGGTAAATTTATTTCCAATACCAATGTTAGATGGTGGTCATTTGATGTTATACGCTTTCGAAAAGATTTTAGGCCGCCCTTTATCACAAAAAACTCAGGAGGGTTTTTTTCGAATCGGCCTATTTTTACTGCTATCTTTGATGTTTTTCACAACATTTAATGACTTAAAAGACTTAGGTTTGTTGAGTTAATTAAATTTATTAATTGATTTAAAACCCAATAAAATCAATACTTTTTAGCTATTTTACTATATGTTGTGTATAATTTTAAAAATAACACTAAAAAAAAGCTTGATTTATCAACACTTTTGATAAGAATGTACCTAACCATAAACCGGAGCTAAAATGAATAAAAAACAACTAATAGTCAAGCTTTCAGGAGCTTTAAATTTAAGTAAAGCTGATGCTGAAAGAACTTTTGACACAATTACCAACACTATTTTAGATGCTTTAAAAGGTGATGATCCTGTAAAAATTGCAGGATTTGGTACTTATAAAGTGGCCAAGAGAAAAGCAAGAGTTGGAAGAAACCCTAGAACAGGTGAGCAAATACAAATCGCTGCATCTCAAAAGGTAAAATTCTTGCCTGCAAAAGCTCTAAAAGAAGTATTTAATAAATAATTCTAAATAACAGCCTTAACGATTTTCTCGTTGAGGCTGTTTCTATATGCAGAAACTGCATATCCAATCCTCATAATCAACGTTAGTTTTTCCTAATTTTAAAAAATATACATCTGATTTAACAGGGAGGTCTTAATGACTAAATTTTTAAATAAGATAAGTGTGCCACTTATTAGTTTAATTTTTTTATTAAACATGAGTAGTGCAGGATATGCAGATTCAACTGTTTCTGCAGAAGTAGGGTTTATTTTTAATACTCTACTATTTTTAATGTGTGGGTTCCTGGTCTTTTTTATGGCTTGTGGATTTGCAATGTTAGAGTCAGGTATGGTTACATCGAAAAGTGTATCTGTAATCTGTGCAAAAAATATAGGTTTGGTATCTATTGGAGCAATTATGTTCTGGTTAGTTGGATACAACCTAGCATATGGTATCCCAGAAGGAGGATACATTGGAAAATTCATCCCATGGAGCGACGCTAGTAAAATAGATACTGGTTATGCAGATGGATCAGATTGGTATTTCCAAATGGTATTTTGTGTAACAACAGTTTCAATTGTTTCTGGAACAATGGCTGAAAGAATTAAATTATGGCCATTCTTTTTATTCGCAGCAATTTTAGCTGGTGTTATTTATCCAATTGTAATGGGTTGGCAATGGGGAGGCGGCTGGTTAGCTAAAGCTGGTTTCTCAGACTTTGCTGGTTCAACATTAGTTCACTCAACAGGTGGAGCAGCTGCTTTAGCTGGTGCTATAATTATTGGCCCTAGATTAGGAAGATTTACTAAGTCTGGAGCTCCGGCACCACTTAAACCTTTTGCAGCATCATCAATTCCATTAGTTACACTTGGTGTATTCATCCTTTGGTTAGGTTGGTTTGGATTTAATGGTGGTTCACAGTTAGCAATTGGTACTGCACCTGATGCAATTGCTGTTTCAAAAATATTTATAAACACTCTATTAGCTGGTGCAGGTGGTGTAATGGCCGCTGCAGCTGTCACTAGATTATCTGGTAAAACAGACGTAGTGCAAATGCTTAATGGATGTATTGGTGGCTTAGTTGCTATCACAGCAGAACCGTTAATGCCTTCACCTTTTGCTTCAATTTTAATTGGTGCTGTAGGAGGTATAATAGTTGTTTATGGTACGAAGATGTTGTTTGCTTTAAAAATCGATGACGTAGTCGGAGCCGTACCTGCTCACTTGTTTGCAGGTATCTGGGGAACTTTAATAGTTCCTGCTACAAACTCGGGTGCGAATTTTGGCACTCAGTTACTAGGCGTAATTTCAATAAATGCATTTGTGTTTGTTACTGCGTTTATAGTTTGGTCATTGATGAAAGCTACAATGGGTATCAGATTGAGTAAAGAAGCTGAGACTAAAGGAACTGATGTATCAGAGACTGGAGTTATAGCTTACTCAATTCGTGACTAATTGTTAACAATAACAATTACGGGGTTCTTCGCTCTCTGTATCTCCGCGATTACTCATCGGAGAACCCCTTAAATCTCTCTCTAGTTAGTTAAAAAAAGGTCCCCTTGCAAAAGGGGGCTTTTTATTTGTTGTCCTCCCACATTTTTTTATAATCTAAGAAAGGAGATAAGCCGTAACTTGAATTAATGTTGGTTAAATGAAGAGATAAACTTTTGATTGGTGAAATACAAATTTCATTTTCATAAATTTCATTAATATATTTTTCAAAAGGATCATGGCGATCTAAGCAAGTTTTGTAAAAATTTTCCCAATATTTATTCAGTAAATTTTTACTTAACATAAATGTACATAGTGTCTTATTAATTGTTCTCCAATGTCTATTGCTACCAATCAAAATATTTGTTTTTTCATCATTCATATAAAGATAAGGGTAGTCTGCCGGGCACATAATTATGTCTTTTTTTACTTGTGAGGCTAATCTTTCATATGACGAAATCATTTCATCTAGCATTGTTTCAGAGTGAATATAATCATCCTCGATAAAAAAAATTAGATCATCACTTTGGTTTTTACCAATTTCAAAACTTTGGAGTAAGCTCGCTAAATTAGAAAAAGTTTCTGTTTTTTCCTGTTTTTTAATTATGGGTTTATATTTTTCATGATCTAATGGAATAATTTCAATATTTTGATCTTGAATTAATTTTCTAATTTTATCTAAGTCATCTTTTTTTGATTGATCATCAACAATAATTGTCTTAATTTTTATAACAGGATATTTATTGCGACAAACAGTTATTGCTTTGATTAATGAATTAATAGATCTTATTGAGTATTCAATTTTTGGTTGCTCAAACAATCTTTTCTTTTTTTGATCCCATATTTCTACCACTGTATTCATACGTAATACAATTAATAAAGACTTAACTTTTTTTGTAATGTTAACATTTCCTAAAGGTAATATTATTGATTTTTGATTAATAACTGAAAGTTGATCATTAAGCTCTTTTTCTAGTGACGGTGATACAAAATTATTTTGATCAATAATTTCGTAACCTAACAATCTTGCAAGTTTTATAAAAATTTTTTTCATAAATATAAAATGTATGGTATAGATATTTATCTGATTATGACAATTAAATCATCTCAAACTCTTGTATCTGAAGCACTTAAAGAGATAAAAACTATTTCAACTGATGAAGCTCATGAAATGTCAAGTAATAACCAATGTAATTTAATTGATATTAGAGATATTAGAGAACTTGAAAAAGAGGGTAGAGTAGAAAATGCCAATCATATCCCAAGGGGAATGCTTGAATTCTGGTTAGATCCTGACAGCATATATTTTAAAAAAGGAAAACTAGATTTAAATAAAGAAATGGTTTTATTTTGTGCTGGGGGTTTAAGATCTGCATTAGCAGCAAAATCATTAAAAGATATGGGTTTTAAAAAAGTTTCTCATATAGACGGAGGTTTTGGTGCTATTAAGACAAGTAAATTTAAAATTGTTTAAGAATTGTATTCATCTAAAGCATAATCAAGACGATCTTGTCCCCAAAAGATTTTGTTATTAACAACAAAAGTTGGTGCCCCAAAAATATCTTTTTCAAAGGCATTACTGGTTAATTTTTTTAGCATTTCTTTAATATCATTCTTTTCAATATCATCTAGAAATTTTTTTTTATCTAAGCCTGATTTTTTAATTATATTTTCAACAATTTCCTCTTCAGAAATATCTAAGTTTTCTTTCCAATAAGCATCAAAAGAAATTTCAAAGAATTTTTTTTTAAGATGATCATCAACAACAAGATATCCTCTCATTAAATATAACGAATTTATTGGAAATTTTACATTCCATTTAAATTCAATCTTATTCTTAGATGCAACTAACTCACAATCATTTTTCATATTTTTTAATTTGCGTTGATTAAAAGCAGGAGGAGTTATTTTCCCAAGATTATGAAGACCTCCAAGCAATATAGGCTTATAATTAATATTAATTTTGTTATCCTCATTTAATGAATTTAATCTCTTATAAGCCAAATAAGAATATGGACTTATAAAATCAAAATAAAAGTCCAAATTTTTAATCATATAAACTGATACTTTTTGCGTGAAATATTCTAATCAACCAATAAATGAATAAACCTAATGGACCTATTAAATATGTAATTAATAGTGGAAAAATCATTAATATCTTATTAACTGAAAATTTTTGTGAGTCTTTAACAATCCACCCACCTGTAAAGAGATTGATACAAATAAAATGTGTCCAAAACATCATTAGAAAAGTTTTATTAGAAAATAAGTCAGAAATATTATCTATACTCAAGTAAAGACTAAAATTATTATTAAAAGGGTAAATATTTAGATAAGCTTTATAAAGAATAAAAATATAAACCCCGCTTAAAATAAAAATTGGAAAAATTGAGGTTACAAAATACCTACAAAAATAAGATTGAGGAAAAAAAATTAATACTAACCAAAATGGCAAAACTCCTAAATTTACCCAATAATAGAGCATTTCAAGTGTAAAATAAGTATAAATTTGTTCGATCATTTTAAAATATATTATATTAAATCTTTTGATGATTCCCATAAGAAATAAAAAAAAAACTCTTCAGGTAACTGTTGATGAAATGAGAAATTTTGCGTTCGCTTATGTTGAAAAATATGCCCCATCAAAACAGCAGCTTAAAACATACTTATTAAAGAAATATTTAAAAATTTCTGTACCAAACGTAAAAAAACAAGATGTTAATAATTTAATCGATATTGTTTTGTCAGATTTAGAAAAGAACAGATTTATTAATGACAAATTTTATTCTGAAACTAAAGCCAAAAGTATGATTCGACGAGGAAATTCAATAAATAAAATAAGAAGTTATTTAATAGGTAAAGGTATAGAAGATAATTTTATCAAAGAGACAGTAAATAAAATTCAAGATGAGAATTCAGATCAAGATTTTTTTTCAGCAATCAAAGTTTGTAAAAAAAAAAGAATAGGGCCAGCTAGAATAGATGATAATAGATCTTTATTTTATAAAAAAGATATCTCTTTATTAGCAAGGAATGGCTTTGATTTTGAAACTTCAAAAAAGGTAATGGATTTAAAAAAAGAAGATTTTTTAAAAATTACAAAATTACTTTGACTTTTTGTCTTTTTCGATTTTTACTAAGTAGTCAATTTTATTTTTAATGTAATTTTTGACAAAAACAAATACTAATAATCCGAAAATTGAGACTGATACTAAAATGATAAGTATAATTCTTAATTGATCATCCATTACAAAATTCCTTTACTTTTTAAAATTAAACTTGGATTTTTAAAATCTTTTTTACCATACAAAATCTCATTACCATTAAAATCAGTAACGTTCCCCCCGGTATGCTTTAGTATTGCGTGACCTGCTGCTATATCCCACTCACAAGCTCTAGGCTCTGCAACATAACCATCAAACTCACCAGCAGCTATTACACAAAATTTCAACGAACTTTTCATTCTTACATATTTTTTAACATTTAATTCTTTATGAATTTTCTCAATTTCTGGTTTTATTTTATGAGAATAAGAAACAAATTTTATTTCATTTTTATTGAAATTTTTTTTTCCATCAAGTTTAATAGGCTTTCCATTAATTAATTCAAATGCATAATTCATCCCATATGAGAAAAACATTCTATTTTTTGCAGGCGCATAAATTAATCCTGCCACTGGCCTGTTATCAATTATTAAACCAGCGTTAATAGTAAATTCATCTTTATTATTTATATAATCATACGTTCCATCTATTGGATCTATTAACCAAAAGTTTTTAAGGTTTTTTATTGATTTATTTTCTGGAGTTTCTTCAGAAACTATAGGAATATCTGGTGTAAGTTCCGATATTTTTTTTGATATAATTTTATTTACTTCTAAGTCACCATTACTAACAGGAGTATTATCTGATTTTGTTTCTTTGGTTAATCCCTTATCCCTTAGATCTAAGGAGATCTTTCCTGCATTCAAGAATGTATCAATTAAATTTTCCACAACATCTTTGATATCAATTCTTGTCATTTATTTTTTTTAATTCTATATTTTCAGCATTAATAACTTTTTTTCCAGCATTCTCAAAATTAACTGTTATTTTATCTTTAATAATTGACTGAACCTGACCGATACCCCAGTCTTTATTTTGTGGGTTGAAAACCTTGTCACCTGGTTCAAAATCATAAATCATTTAATTTAATTTATATTAGAAATGAGTATAAATACCACCAAATGTATAATGAATTAAATTCTATAGGATTAGATAAAAAACCCTCAGATACAACTGTGGTTGTTGCTATGTCGGGTGGAGTAGATTCTTCTACAGTCGCAGGTATGATGAAAAATGAAGGATATAAAGTAATTGGAATTACCTTAAAACTTTATGACGATGGAAAAGATGTTGCGTCCTCAAAACAATGTTGCTCAGGTCAAGATATCATGGATGCAAAAAGAGTTGCTAACAAATTAGGAATCGAACATAAAATTCTTTATTATCAAAATAAATTTAAACAAGGAGTTATAGATAATTTTGTTGATAGTTATTTAAAAGGTGAAACACCTATTCCGTGTGTACAATGCAATCAAACAGTAAAATTTAAAGATTTGTTTGAGGTATCTAAAGATTTAAAAGCTGATGCAATGATAACAGGTCATTATGTTAAAAGTGTTACATCAGGAAATGAAACAAATATGTATAGAGCTCTAGACGAAAATAGAGACCAAAGCTATTTTTTATTCAATACTACTAAAGATCAGTTGAACTATCTTAGATTTCCACTTGGTGGTATGCTGAAAGATGAAACTAGAAAAATAGCAAAGCAATTAGATTTAAACGTTTCGGATAAACCTGACAGTCAAGATATCTGCTTTGTACCTAATGGAGATTATGCATCAGTTATCCAAAAATTTAAGCCAGAGGCTTATAAAAAAGGAAATATTAAGGATCTGAATGGAAAAGTGATCGGTGTGCATGATGGTATAGTTAACTTTACAATTGGGCAAAGAAAAGGAATAAAAGTTGCTGACAAAGATCCTTTATACGTTCTTAAAATTAATGCAGATAAAAATGAAATTATAGTTGGACCTAAAGACAAATTAGGAAAGAAAACAATTTATTTAAATAATTTAAATTTATTAGTTAATAAAAACGAATTTCAAGATGAGATTTTAGTAAAAGTAAGATCAACTGGAAAGCTCCTTAATGCAAAAATTTCGTTTAAAGATTTAGAAAAAGCTGAAGTAAATCTTAAAATTTCTGAAGATGGAATTTCTCCTGGTCAAGCTTGTGTTTTTTATAAAAAAGATAACTTTGGATATAAAGTTTTGGGTGGTGGCTGGATTACAAATTAATTTTTTTCCACATAAAAAAAGTAAATAAATAAAAGGTTATAACACCAATGAAATAATCCCATTCTAATGCATGTTTAAAAAATTTTAAATTAAAACCCATAAAGTCATTACCTGGCAAGCTTATAATAGGGATACTTATTGCTGCTACAACTATCAAAATTGACACTAAAACTAACTTAGCTTTTAAAAAATTTGGGTTGATTAGATCTGTTATTTTATTTTTAAAAGAGTACAAAATTATAACTAAATATGTTTGTGCAACTATTTCAAAAATTATAAATGATAACATAATCACCCTTCTGAATAATTTATATAGGTCGTACTCAAATTTTATCCCTAAAAAAATCGAGTGAACTGTTAGAGCTATCGCTGATGCTACACCAAAAAAAATTATTTTTTTGATATGTTTATGTTCTCCGCCAACTTTTAGTAAAATCTCTCTGTTTAAATACCAATATCGGATTAATAAATATGAGGTGAAAAACATCGCAGGTTTAAAAATAAGATAGGTAGGAAATACTCTAGCTGTTCTGCTTATAGAAGCGCCACCATCAATATATGGAAATGTGTTATGAATTACATCTGCTCGATTAGGAAATAAACCATGAAATTGAGTTATCAATATTAAGCAAGTGTTTACTGCTACAAAAGGAACTATAAATATCCAAATACTCATGGATTTAACTTTTTTTATCTGCTCCATTTGAAAAACTATTTTTTTTTGTTTTTCTTTCTAGCTCGTCTTTTTTTAGAGCCCATTTTTCTTCGGCCTCTATGCTTTTTTGGATATCCCATTATTTCCCTTAGTTATAATTTAATTGAAATTATGTCAGGGATATAGCATTGTCTTTTATAGTTATCAATTTTTTTTATGTCTAAATCTTTCAAGACTTTTTTAAAGCACACAGCTAAAGATTTTCATAATCAATCTGTCAATCCACCAGTGGTAAGAGCATCTACAATTATATTTAAGTCTATGCAGCATTTAAGAAAAACTCAGGCTAAAGCACAAAAAAATCCTGTTGGTGGACATTATGATTACGGAAGACAAGGAACTTCCACGACTTATATATTACAAAAAATTTTAACAAAACTTGAAGAAAGCTATCATGTTTTTACTACACCAACTGGTTTTGGCTCTGTTTTTTTAGCAATTTTTAGTGTTGTAAGACCTGGAGATGAAATGTTGGTTGCAGACCCTGTTTATAGTCCAACAAGAATTTTAACAGAAAATTATTTAAAAGAATTTAACATTCATACAACTTTTTATGATCCTCGAAATTTAAAGACTTTAGAAAAATCTATTACAAAAAAAACTAAACTGATTTTTGTTGAAAATCCAGGTAGTAACACATTTGAATTTCAGGATTTAAAAAAAATAATCTCAGTTGCAAAAAGAAAAAAAATTTTCACAGCTATTGATAATACTTGGGCTACACCATATTTTTTTAAACCAATTAAAATTGGTTTTGATATGTCAATTGTTTCAGCAACCAAGTATTATTCTGGACACTCTGATGTCATGGGTGGCAGCTTAGCAGTCAATAAAAAAGTTTTTAATAAAGTAAAATTAGCAGAAAAAATTATAGGTTTGAGATTAGGACCTGATGATGCATATTTAATTACTAGAGGGCTTAGAACTTTAGATGTGCGACTTGATAGACACAGTGAGAATGCTAAAAAAGTTGCATCTTTTTTAGATAAAAATAAAAAAATAGAATTGCTTTATCCTTATAAAAAAAATTCATTAAATTATAAAATGTGGAAAAAATATTATTCAGGAGCTTCAGGTTTAATGGGATTAAAAATTAAAACAAAAAAATCAAATTCTGTAACAAAATTCGTGAATTCCTTAAGATTGTTTGGGTATGGATATAGCTGGGGTGGTTTTGAAAGTTTAGCTTTACATCAAGAATTTAGAGAAACGGGGAGTAGGAAATATATGAGCCTAGAAAAGAACGAGCATTTAGTAAGACTTCATATAGGTCTCGAAGATCCTAGTGACCTTATTGCTGATTTAAAACAAGCTCTTAGACATTTAAAATAAAGTTCTATGCAATCTGAAAAATTTATAAGAAATAACACAGCGTTAATTACTTTAATTGCAGCTAGCTTAGTTGTTCTGATTTCATTAGGTGTGAGACAAACTTTTGGAATGTTCTTTATGGATTTTAGAGATGATCTAGGAATTTCTTTGACCCAATCTGGTTTATCAATTGGTCTTCAAATGTTAATGTGGGGATTGACCGGGCCTATTTTTGGGGTAATAGCAGATAAGTATGGTGGACATAAAGCAATTTCGTTGGCATTTATCTTTTTTATAGCTGGAGTTTATTTTTTGTATGCAGGACCAAATACTGGAATTTTTTTTCAAATTGATCTTGGCATTTTAGTTGGTATTGGTCTTGGAGGCACTGCTATAAGTATTCCAATGTCTGTTGTAGGTAAACACTTTCCTTTATCTAATAGAACTATCGCCATGAGTATTGTTACTGCAGTTGGTTCATTTGGTTATTTTCTATCTCCTATATTAACAGAGTACTCTCTTACAGAAAACGGCTGGCAAAATACTTTAGTTGCATTTATGATTGCTTTAACTATCGGATTTGCTGTTTCCTTTCTTGTTAGATCTCCATCATTAAATGACACAATTGAACAACCAAATACTCAAAGTACTTTAGAGGCAATTAAAGAAGCTTTTGGTACTAAAAGTTATTTACTTTTAGTTTCAGGTTTTTTCGTGTGCGGTTTTCATATAACTTTAGTTGGAACTCACGTTCCAACATACGTAATTGATAGAGGTTTAGAAAGTTGGACTGCAGCAGCAATTTTATCATTGATAGGTTTGTTTAATATTTTTGGTTCTTTGACTAGTGGTTATTTATCAACAATAATGAGTAAAAAATTAATACTAAGTGCAATTTATGGTTTGAGGGGAGTAACAATTATATTTTTTATATTTTTACCGGCGAGTAATATTAATTCTTTTATCTTTGGTGCAAGTTTTGGTTTTTTATGGCTCTCTACTGTGCCAGCCACAAGTGGGATAGTTGCCCATATGTTTGGCACAAAGTATTTAGGTCTATTATACGGTATTGTCTTTTTAAGCCATCAAATCGGTTCTTTCTTCGGGGCTTTTCTAGGGGGCTTGTTTCATGATCTTTATGGCTCGTATGATTATGCGTGGTATTTAGCAATTGCCTTATCTGTTTTTGCGGCAATAATTCATCTACCAATAAAAGAACAACCAGTTTTAAGACTAAAAACAGAGTAAATTGAATATAACAAAACAATTATCAGATATACATCAGTCGGGAAAACCTTATATTATTTATAAATCCCAAAAAGGATTTGATCTTTATACTGATTTTTCAAAAAAAATTATTTTGAATAATAAAAATATTAAGAATTTTTTAAGTAAAATAAATAGAAAAAAATTAAAAAATACTGATCTATTCATTGGTTTTTTTGGATACGAGTTGTTGAATAATTTGATTAATATCAAGGTCCCAAAACAAAAAAATTTAAATTTTCCAAAAGGAATTTTTTATAAACCAGAAAAAAAAATTAAATTAAGTAATAATTTTAAATATCCAAAACAAAATTTTGTCGCTGGAAATTTTCATATCAATATGAATAAAAAAAATTATACGAAAATATTCAGTAAATTTAAAAAAAAAATTAAAAAAGGTGAAACTTATCAAATTAAGATTTGCACCAAATATAAGACCAAATCAAAAATCAATCCATTAGATTTTTTTTCAAGATTATCTAATAGCAATTTAGCACCAGAGGCCTTCATGATTAAAGATAACAATTACTCAATAATTAGTTGTTCGCCCGAGAACTTAATAACAAAAAAAGGTGCTGATATATCAACAAAACCAATAGCTGGGACTGTAAAAAAAACGAAAAATTTGAATAAATTAAAAGCGTTAAAATATTTTAGAAAAAATTTAAAAGAGACCAAGGAACACAATATGATAGTTGATATGGAAAGAAATGATTTATCGAGAATTTGTAAAGTAGGCTCTGTAAAATTATCTAAACAAAAAATTGTCGAAGAATACAAAGATCTATTTCATTATGTTAGTTTGATTAAAGGAAAATTAAAAAAAAATATCAACAACTTTGATATAATTAAAGCAATGATGCCAGGTGGTTCAGTTATTGGGTGTCCAAAGATTAATACGCTTAATCTTTTGAATAATCAGGAAAAAGAAAATAGGAATATTTATACAGGCAGTTTTGGCTACATAAAATTTAATGGTGATATGAGATTTAATATAATTATACGTTCAATTCTAAATTATAAAAATATATCTGAAATTTCAGTTGCCTCAGGTGTTGTCGTCGATAGTAATGCCAATCATGAATTTAATGAGAATTTTCTTAAAGCTAAAGCGTTAATAGATTTATTTAAATGATTTATGTAATTGATCATAACGACTCCTTTACTCATAATGTTGTTCATCAATTTGCTTTATTTGATAAAGTTGAGTGCGATAACTATGATAAAATTAGCGAAAATAAGATTAAGAAAGCATCTACAATAATTTTCTCACCCGGACCAGGTAATCCAAAAAATTATCCAATAACTTCACAAATTTATAAAAAATATAAAGGTAAAAAGAAAATCATAGGGATTTGTTTAGGATTTCAACATATTTTATTTTGCGAGGGTGCAAAAATTGTTGAACAAAAAAAAATTTATCATGGATTTCAATCAAATATAAAAGTAATCACTAATAAATCTTTATTCATCAAAGGAAAAATATTTAAAGTTGGTAGGTATCATTCTTTAAAATTAAAAGAACCTTTCAAATCTAACAATTTTGAGATAACTATGAGATGTTTAAATTCAAAAGTTGCAATGGCATTTGAAAATAAAAAGGAAAAAATATATGGATTTCAATTTCACCCAGAATCTTTTTTAACTATCAATGGTAACCTACTTATTAAAAAAATCTTATCAGCTTGAAGACTTAAAACAGATAAAATTCCAAGATCTTTGGGGGGATCATGGAATTTTCACCACGATGTGGATTTTTGGGAAACCAGCAAAAATTTTATTTTTTGATAATCATTTAAAAAATTTAATTTTATCATTGAAAAAATATCAAATAAAAAAAAAATCATTAAAGTCAGATATTTTAAAAATAATTAATAGGAATTTATCTAAAAAAAGGAAATACAATCATCTTTTGAGAATTGCTATAAATAAGAAAGTTATTTCAATCTCTTTAAGGAAACGAGTTAAGCCAAAATTAAATTTTAATTTGAAGTTAGTGAAATTTAAAAGAGAAAAACCAGAATTTAAAAACCTTAAATATAAAAAAATACTTTCTTATTTATCTAAAATGGATAACTCCCAATCAGATATTGCATTAGTATCTAATAAGAAATTATTAGAAACTGGAACCTCAAATTTATTATTTGTTAAAGATCAAAGATTTTTTACTCCCAAGAAGGATTATTATGAGGGAAATACTTATAAATTTTTTAAAACAAAAATAAGAAAGATAATTAAAAAAGATATTTTGCTTAAAGAAATAAAAAATTATGATGAAATATTATTAATAGGTTCTGGCAAAGGTGTTACTTCAGTTAAAACTATAAATGAGCTTAGATGGAAAAGAAAAAACCTAAAAAAATTTAAATTCCTATCAAAGCAATATGAATCAGTTATAAACAAATGCAATTATTATAGATTTTAATAGATGAAAGATCCAAACAATCCCTGTTTATTTTGTGATGTAAAAAAAACTGGAATTGTTTATGAAAATGAGTTGGTATACGCAAGTTATGATTCATATCCAGTTTCAGAACACCATTGTTTGATTATACCCAAAAGACATATAAAAGATTATTTTGACTTATCTAATGATGAACTGCTTGCATGTAATGATCTTATAAAAATTGTTAAAAAAGAAATAACCAATAAAGATCCGTTAGTTAAAGGATTTAATCTAGGCACAAATATAGGAATTGTATCTGGTCAGTCTATTTTACATTGTCATTTTCATCTGATTCCCCGAAGAGAAGGATATGTTGACAATCCCCAGGGTGGAGTGCGATCAGTCATCCCAAACAAACAACATTATAAAAGAAATAATTAGCCTGTTATAAAAGACAAATTGACCGCAGTTTGAGGTTGAACTATAATTTCAACTATATATAAAACTTTAATACTAATTCAAAATTTAACAAAAGGCGGAAATGTTAAGTAACAATCCATTTTCAATTTTATCAGAAACTATTTCACCATTTGCAATGCAATCTTTTATTATTGCAATGGTTTTGTTAATTGCAATTGGAACTATTATTCAAATGATACATCATAAAAATTTGACTTATTTTTTTAATAACGCAAAAAAAGCAAAACTATCAGCGACAAAAGAACTAGGTGTTGGAGAAAAAGTTTCCGTGATTGCCAAAACAACAGTTGTTGATATTGGTACTACCTCTGAATTAGGTTTTGGTAAAAGAAGATTAGCCCACGTTCTAGGAATGTATGGAACAATTTTATTTTGGGTGTCATCAGCTGTTTTAGTTTTTTGTTACACAGGTGCTGATAAACCAACTTCTCAAACTTGGTCAATGATTTGGCATGCAGGAGCAATATTAACTTGCTTAGGTGGGTATTGGTTTTGGTTTTTTTTAAGAGTAGACGTATCTGCGGAAGCTCATCCTTGGTATAGAATTATTAAAGCTGATTTATTTGTTTTAGCATTACTGGCGTGCTCAACTTTTGGGTTAGCTTGGTCATTCGCTCAATTTAACGGTCAAATAGGTCTGTCTTATTTATTCTTAACTTTATTTGTGGCATCAAACTTAATTTTATTTGGTGGTGTTTATTGGTCAAAATTTGCCCATATGTTCTACAAACCTGGAGCAGCAATACAAAAAAACTTAGCAGAGGCAGATGGTTCTAGAGATAATCTACCTCCACCAGCTGATGCCCCTGAACAATTTGGCCTGGGTATAAAAAGAGAAGAGCCAAAACATTATTAATATGATAATAGAAAAAGGAGTAAAATAAAAATTATGTCAACTTTTGTATACATGACAAGATGTGATGGCTGTGGACACTGCGTAGACATATGTCCGTCAGACATAATGCACATTGATGAAAATATTCGAAGAGCAAAAAATATTGAACCAAATTTTTGTTGGGAATGTTATTCTTGCGTCAAAGCATGTCCTAATCATGCGATCGATGTAAGAGGATATGCTGATTTTGCCCCGATGGGTCACAGCGTTAGAGTTAGAAGAGAAGAAGAAAAAGGAACCATCTCTTGGAAAATTAAATTTAGAAATGGAACAGAGAAAAATTTTGTTTCACCAATAACAACTAAGCCATGGGGAAAATTTATACCTAAGCTTGCTGAAGGTGATACGCCTAATCAGGGAGAAATTAACTCGCAGAGACTATATAGTGAGCCAGAGGGTTTAAATACCAATAAAGAATTACCGTCAGTTCCAAAAGAATCTTTCAAAAAAGGTGTCTACTATTAATGGCTAAGCATAAAACACACTACGAGGAATGTGATGTATTAGTTGTTGGTGGTGGAATGGCTGGTACAGGAGCAACATTTGAAGCCAGGCATTGGGGAAGAGATTTAAAAATTGTTTGTGTTGAAAAAGCAAACATCGATCGAAGTGGTGCAGTCGCACAAGGTTTATATGCAATTAATTGTTACATGGGAATGCAATGGGATGAAAATCAACCTGAGGACCATGTGAGATATGCCAGAAATGATTTAATGGGAATGGTAAGGGAGGATTTAGGTTATGACATGGCTCGTCATGTAGACTCAACTGTTCACATGTTTGACGAGTGGGGTCTACCAATGATGAAAAATGAAAAAACTGGTAGATATCTTAGAGAAGGTAAATGGCAAATAATGATTCATGGTGAAAGTTATAAACCAATTGTTGCTGAGGCAGCAAAAAAATCTGCTGATAAAATTTATAACAGAATAATGGTTACACATTTGTTAATGGACGAGTCTCAAGAAAATAGAATTGGTGGTGCAGTTGGTTTTAATATGAGAACAGGTGATTTTCATGTGTTTAGAGCAAAAGCAGTTATCGTTGCTGCAGGTGGTGCATCACATATTTTCAAGCCAAGAGCTGTAGGAGAAGGCATGGGAAGAACTTGGTATGCACCATGGAGTAATGGATCTGCATATGCCCTACCTATTGCTGCAGGTGCTAAGATGACTCAAATGGAAAATAGAATTGTGTTGTGCAGATTTAAGGATGGTTATGGACCAGTAGGTGCATATTTTTTACACCTAAAAACTTATACACAAAACGCAAATGGTGAAAATTACGAAAAAAAATGGTACGATCAAACTAAAGAATTAGTCGGAGAATATATTGATCATCATCCAACTCCAACTTGTTTAAGAAATCACGCTTTCATCCAAGAAGTTGCAGCAGGTGGTGGACCGATCCATATGGTTACTAAGGAGGCTTTTCAGGACCCACATTTAGAAACAGTTGGATGGGAGAACTTTTTAGGAATGACAGTTGGTCAAGCTGTTGTTTGGGCATCACAAAACATTGATCCAAAGTATACAAATCCAGAACTGACAACATCTGAGCCTTACGTAATGGGTTCTCATGCTACGTGTTCTGGAGCATGGGTAAGTGGACCTGAAGATCTTTCTCCTCCAGAATATTTTTGGGGTTATAATAGAATGTTAACTATTGATGGACTTTTTGGTGCGGGAGATACAGTTGGTGGTAGTGCTCATAAATTTTCATCAGGATCATTTACTGAGGGAAGATTAGCGGCTAAAGCAGCAGTCAAATATATAGAGGATAAAAAAGCTGAGGGAATTAAAGTGTCTGATAATCAGTGTGAAAATTTTAAGACTGCAGTATACAAACCCTTGGAAACTTTTACCGTTGCTCAAAATGAGATTACAGGTGGCACAGTATCTCCAAGTTACATATCGCCAATTCAAGGTCTACAAAGACTGCAAAAAATCATGGATGAATATGTGGGTGGAATTACATCAAATTACATGACCAATGGAAATTTACTTAAAAAAGCATTAGAACTTTTAGATTGGCTCCAAGAGGACTTAGAAAAAGTAGGTGCTGAGGATTATCATCAATTAATGAGAGCTTGGGAATTGAAACATAGAGCTTTAACCTCTCAATGTGTAACAGAACATACCTTGTTTAGAGAAGAAACACGTTGGCCTGGCTATTATTATAGGGGTGATCATATGAAATTAGATGATGAGAACTGGCATTGTTTGACTGTCTCAAGGAGAGATCCTAAAACTGGTAAATTTACTTTAGAAAAGGTTCCTGTTTATCATATTGTCGATGAAAAAGAGAAAAAGAAAGCCTCTTAATTAAACATTTTAATTAAAAATTCATGGACTTATTAGCTAAATCTGATGAAGAAATTTTTGCAATAGGTAAACCATTTTGGGAGAACTTAGTAAGATCCTCAAATCTTAAGGATTATGGAAGTTTTACAAGAGATTTTTCAACACAGATGTTATTTGGTGCCAATGAAGTAGAATTGGGCAAGCAGTGGGCAAATAATGAGCTAATCACCAACTTAAATGAAACTTATGAGCCTTTCGGCACTTTAAGAAGGGGAGATCACATTACAGTTCTTATCAAACAAACTAATAAGAAAATTCCTGGTGAATTTTTAGGCAGACTTGTGCTTGGAGTAGAGGATGGCGAGGTCAAAGTTTTTGGTGCAACTATTTACTAAAAAAAGAATTAATTTTTCAATAATAGTTTGACAATTTATCTACCGGGTGTAAGAGAAATATAAATGCACCTTCCAAATATAAAAATGCCCCAAATACTCTCTGAAAAAAAAACGACATTAATTAAAACAGGAATTTTTTCAGCAATTGTTGCTTGTTGGGGTGTAATCTTATTTGGAACTTTTATAACTTTTAGTTAAGTTATATTTAAAGTTTTTTAAGATGGATGTTTTTTTACCTATAGCTCAAGTATTTATTAACCCTGTCGAAATACTTTTAATAAGTGCTATAGTTGGAGTTCTCTCTGGTTTATTTGGTGTAGGGGGGGGTTTCTTAATGACACCTTTTTTAATCTTTATGGGTGTTCCTCCAGCTTATGCAGTTGCTAACGAGGCCAACAATATTTTGGCAACCTCTGTATCCGGATCAACCACTCACTGGTTAAAAAATACTTTAGATTACAAAATGGGATTAATGATTGTAATTGGTGGAACTATAGGAACTATAGTAGGTATTTTTACTTTCACATATTTTAAAGACATCGGTAAAATAGATACAGTAATTTCTTTAGCCTATATGTATATTCTTGCAATAATTGGCACTCTGATGTTAGTGGAAAGTTTGGGTGAAATTGATAAAGCCAAAAAGAACATTGTAGAGAAAAAAAAATTACATGTTCATTATTGGATACATGGACTTCCTTTTAGAATGAGGTTTCCAAAATCAAAGCTATATGAAAGTATATTCACACCCATCATAATTGGATTAGTTGTTGGGTTTATAGCAGCTATAATGGGGATCGGTGGTGCATTTATCTTAGTGCCTGCAATGATTTATATTATTAAGATGCCAACAAAATTAGTTCCTGGAACTTCCTTATTCGTAACAATTTTTGTGAGTGTCATAGTGACATTTCTTCATTCAATTAATTATGGTTCAATAGATCTAATGTTAGTGCTAATGTTAGTTATAGGGTCAATAATTGGAGTACAAGTTGGTCAAAAAATTGGTGAGCAAATTGATAGTTCTGGATTAAAAGCATTATTAGCAATTTTACTATTAATTGTAGGAATAGTAATTGCTTATGATACTTTCTTTGCAGAAGAAATACTGAATGGCACAACATCTATAAGCGCGAAAGATTTAAATTTCTTCTCAAAGTTTATCAAAGAGTTTTCAGAGGATATGCCATTCTTCTATGGATTATTTTCGATTTTATTTGCTGTTATTTTAGGAATTGCAGCTGCTTTTATTAGAAGATCGATTTCAAAGTTTAGAGAAAAATATTTTAAAAAACCAGTTAAACAATCTAAATAAAAAATTTTATATAAGTTTCTATAGTTATAATACTCACAACTCCTACAGTTAACATTGCCGTAAATCCAACAACAAAAGGTTTATAACCCATATTTCTAATATCTTTTAAGTTTGTTGATAAGCCTATAGCAGCCATAGCCATAGTTAGGAAAATTTTAGAACTTGCTCTAATAAAATCTATAATTTCAATCCAATTATTATTAGTTGAGAAAACTTCATCACCAATATTTCTTAAAATTATCATCCCAACGAAACCTAAAATAAAATAAGGAAATATACCTAAAATGGAGTAACCCTTGTCTTTTACCTGGCCTCTATTATAAAGAAAGGCAAAAAGAGGGATCATCACTATTAAAAAAGTATTTCTTAAAAGTTTTGTGACAGTTGCAATATTTAATGTTTCGGGACTATTATACTGTTGATCATATATTAATCCTGCTGCAGTAACTTGTGATGTTTCGTGTATAGCTGTTCCTAAAAAAAGACCTGCAAATAACGAATTTCCCTCAAAATAGAAATTTGAGAAATAAGGATACAACAACATCGATAATATTCCAAATAAAGTAATATTTGCGATTGCATAAGAAATTTCACTTTTATTTGCTTTTATTACAGGCGCGGTTGCCATGATAGCAGTGGTACCACAAACGCTGCTTCCGATTGATATCAAGTAAGCCATCCGAGTTGGTATTTGAAGTTTCTTAATTAAAAGTTTTATTACGATTAAGACACTAATTATACAAATTAATATCAATGGAATTGCAATTTTTCCAAACTCAAAAAACTCAAAAGGCTTTAATTGTATTCCTAAACAGATTATGCCAAGTTTTAAGATATAATCTTTAGTAAAATCCAATCCTTTTTGAAAACTTTCTCTAATCTTAAAAAAATTCCCAAAGAAAATACCGAGTAGAATTGCTATCATCGCCGTGGAGATCGGACTTTTGATATATCCTAAAAGCTCAATACCAATTATGTTATTAAAACCTTGTGAGAGAGAATAAAGAACAAATGCAAGTATTATACCTGGTATGAATACCAAGAAATTTTTTAACAACATTTTTTATTTAGTGATTATGCGCTTCTATAAAGTTTAGTCATAACAAATTCTTTATGACCTAAAGCTTCAGCACAAGTTAGTCTTCCATTGGCTACTCTTAACGCAGTCTCTATAAGCTTATCTCCCGCCTCAGACAAGTTCATTTCCCTTGAAAGAATTTTTGACACATCACAATCAACATGCTCACTCATACTTTTTGCGGTTAATGGGTTTGCAGTTAATTTTACGACAGGCTCAATAGGATTTCCAACTATATTTCCTTGACCTGTTGGAAATAAATGAATGTTAAATCCTCCTGCAGCTTGAAGAGTAATACATTCTGCAGCTGCTGAAGATGTGTCCATAAAGTAAAGTCCTGGACCTTTTGTAGGTTCTTCAGCAGGTTCAAGTACATCTATAAATTTTAGGTTTCCTATTTTTTGAAAATTCCCAAATGCTTTTTCCTCAATTGTGGTTAAACCACCCGCGATATTTCCAGCGGTTGGTTGACTTTCCGAAAGATCGTTAGTTGCTTCTTTTAATATGAAATCATTATATTCATTCCATGTTTTCATAAATTTATCAGAAGCTTCTTTAGTTGCTCCTCTTGCGGCACAAACATTTTCTGCACCAGTAAGTTCAGATGTTTCACCAAAACATAAATGAACACCCAAAGGTTCTAATTTTTCCATTAGATTTCCAACTGTTGGATTGGAAGCTAATCCTGATGTTGTGTCTGACTCTCCACATTTTACTGAAATCCATAAATCACTCATTGGACATTCTTCTCTTTGTTTTTCTGAAGCCCATTGTGAAAATTCTTGCGCTTTTTTTGAAGCTTTCATTACAGTTCCAATATCTCCTGTACGCTCTATGTGAAAACCTTCAACTGGCTTTCCTGTTTTAGCGATTCCATCGACAATTTTTTTAGTCCATTTAGGCTCAATACCGATCACAATAACCGCTGCTACATTTGGGTTACTGCCTGTTCCAATCATTGTTCTGAAGTGTAAATCTAAGTCTGCTCCAAATTGTAGTCTTCCATAAGAATGCGGCAGTGCTATAGTTCCTTTTATATTATTAGCAACTGCTTCTGCACATGCATTAGAAATATCATCAACAGGTAAAATAATTACGTGATTTCTAGTTCCTGCTCTGCCATTTTCTCTTTTATAACCTAAAAAACTTTTTGGAATTTCCATTATTTACCACTTTTTAGTTTTTACATTGTGAACATGAACATGCTCACCTTTTTTGATCGCTTTAACCACTTTACCAATATCATGACCATACTTTAAGATTGTATCACCTTCCTTAAGATCGACCATCGCAATTTTATGACCTAAAGGTATTTCATCTACTGATTGAATAGACGCCGAGCTATCATTTTCCATAATCCAGCATTTACAGTCTTGTTTTGGGGTTATTTTCTCTATCACTACTACACCTACATTATCTTTTTTATCGTGAATTATGATATCTGTAGCCATATGTATAGTGTCGAAATGTTTGTTTGAATTTCCAAAAATCTTATATATTAATCGCGTCTATTAAGAAATAGTTTTATAAAAAACTATTGCATATACTGGTTTAGAAAGGCTCTATAAATGACAAAAATGACAACAGAAGAAGCTTTTGTAAAAGTTTTACAAATGCACGGTATTGAGCATGCTTTTGGAATTATCGGCTCAGCATTCATGCCTATTTCTGATATTTTTCCTGATGCTGGAATAACATTTTGGGACGTAGCTCACGAGACAAATGGTGGTTTGATTGCTGATGGTTACACAAGAGCCACTGGCAAAATGTCTATGGTCATTGCACAAAATGGACCAGGTATAACAGGATTAGTAACACCAATTAAAACAGCTTACTGGAATCATACACCTTTGCTATTAGTGACTCCTCAAGCTGCAAATAAAACAATGGGTCAAGGTGGTTTTCAAGAAGTAGAGCAAATGAATTTATTTAAGGATATGGTTTGTTATCAAGAAGAGGTTAGAGATCCTTCAAGAATGGCGGAGGTATTAAACAGAGTTATTGAAAAAGCAATACGAGGCTCAGCACCAGCACAAATAAATGTTCCAAGAGACTATTGGTGTCAAGTAATTGATATCGAACTTCCTCCAATCGTAAGATTAGAGAGACAAGGTGGAGGAGAGAATGCAATTTCAAAAGCAGCAGAGCTATTATCAAAAGCAAAATTTCCAGTTATTTTATCTGGGGCAGGAGTTGTAATCGGAGGTGCTATTGAAGACACTAAAAAGTTAGCTGAAAAACTTGACTCACCAGTTTGTTCTGGTTATCAGCACAACGATAGTTTTCCTGGCAGCCATCCTTTAGCAGTTGGACCGTTAGGTTATAATGGATCAAAAGCTGCAATGGAATTAATTTCAAAAGCAGATGTTGTTTTAGCACTTGGAACAAGATTAAATCCTTTTTCAACTTTACCAGGATATGGAATTGATTATTGGCCAAAGAACGCAAGTATAATTCAAGTAGATATGAATCCAGATAGAATTGGATTAACAAAAAAAGTTACAGTTGGAATAAGTGGGGATGCAAAGTTAGTGGCTAAGCAAATTTTAGAAAAACTATCCTCAAAGGCTGGAGATACAGATAGACAGAAAAGAAAAGATTTAATTCACCAAATTAAATCAGCATGGTTACAAAAATTATCAAGTTTAGATCATGAAGATGATGATGAAGGAACAGTTTGGAATAAAGAGGCAAGAGAAAGAGATGCTGATAGGATGTCGCCAAGACAAGCATGGAGAGCAATTCAAGCAGGTATGCCAGAAGATGTAATTATTTCTAGTGATATTGGAAATAATTGTGCCATTGGTAATGCTTATCCAACTTTTGAAAAACCAAGAAAATATTTAGCTCCTGGTCTTTTTGGTCCATGTGGCTATGGTTTCCCCTCAATCTTAGGTGCAAAAATTGGATGTCCAGACACACCTGTAATTGGTTTTGCTGGTGACGGGGCTTTTGGAATTAGCATGAACGAAATGAGCTCATGTGCAAGAGAAGAATGGCCAGCAATTACTATGGTTATATTTAGAAATTATCAATGGGGTGCAGAAAAAAGAAATACCACTCTTTGGTTTGATAATAATTTTGTTGGAACAGAACTTGATCCAGAATTAAGTTTTGCAAAAGTGGCAGATGCATGTGGTTTAAAGGGTGTGACTGTTAAAACTATGGATGAAACTACTGCAGCAATTAAGCAGTCTTGTGAAGATCAAAAGAAAGGTATAACTACATTCATTGAAGTAATATTAAATCAGGAATTAGGCGAACCTTTCAGAAGAGATGCAATGAAAAAACCAGTAAGAGTTGCTGGTATTAAAAAAGAGGATATGAAAAAGCAACCCTCTTTAAACTCTTAACATCTTTAAAATAATCAACAATTATCGTAATCTTTTTTAATGAATAAGATTCTTTCAAGTTTAATTATTTTAATGATTTTTTTTGCCTGGGGGTGCGCATTAATAATTGGATTATCTTGGGATGAATATTTTCATCATATTAACGGCCTGGTTAGATATAATTTTCTAATATCCTTGGGTGATTTTCAGAAATTTGAGTTTAGGAACAATAAATTTTATCCAGGACTGTATGACACTATTTCATATGCTTTTGGACAAATCTTTTTTTTTATTAATAAAAAGTTTTACGTTCAAAATATCGATCTAATTATGCATGTGGTAAATATCTCTTTTTCATCATTAAGTATTTTCGGATTATATTTATTAACTAAAGAAATATTTAATAAAAAAATTGCATTGCTTTCAGTACTATTGACTTTACTAAATCCTTTCTTTTTTGGCCACATGGGAATGAATTCAAAAGATATTATCGTTTTTTTTAGTTTTATATGGTTTTGTTATTTCTTTTATCTTTATTGTAAAAAAGAAGATAAAATATTCAAAAATTTGATCTTAGCATCTTTGTGTATTGGATTTGGATGTGGAGTGAGACTAACATTCCTAATTGTAATTTTTCCAACTATTATAATAGGTTTCATTTTTTTAATTAAAAAATATAAGTCGAATTATTTAAATTTAGTTAAAAGACTTTCTTTACATATCCCAATTGTTTTTATAATTACGATATTTTTAGTAATTTTATGTTGGCCACATTTTATTGTAGAACTACAGAAAGGTAATTTTATTGAATTTACCTCACTTATAATTAATAACACAATTAATTGGATCGATGGACCAAAAATTGGCTTAATAAACGGAGAATTTTATGAGGTATTCAACACACCTAAAACTTATTTTTTAGATGTAATTATTTTCAGATTACCATTCTATTTCACTTTTTTATTAATATGCTCTTATTTTTTGATTTTTTCAAAAAAAATAAACACTAACAATGAAATAGAAAATTTTGGTAAAAAATTTATTTCATTAAATATTATTGCCTTTTTTTCTATAGTTTTGGCATTAATTCTAAGTGTAAATGTTTATGATAATTTAAGATTGTTTTTATTCATAATTCCATTTTTAAGTATAATTTCATCTATAGCTTTAAATTATTTTCTTGAAAATTTCAAAAATTATACACAAATAAAAGTTGTTACAGTTTTTGTATTCTTTTTATTTTCTTTATCATTTTATAGATTTATTATTCTCACACCATACCAATATACTTATGTAAACTATTCTTATTTAAAGCTTGAAAATAGTATAGGAAAGTTTGAACATGATTATTGGGGCTCATCATATAAAGAATTAGTGAAAAAAATTAAACAAAAATACAGTAAAGAAGAAATAGATGAATTTAAAATAGCTGATTGTGGAGGTGGTGACTACACTCTTATTTATTATTTGAATAAATACTTAGGAGTTAAAAAAACTTTCAGTAATATCAACGAATTAGATCAAGCAACTCACATTGTAATGAATAATAGAGTTTTTTTAGATGTATTTGAAAACGAGCATGTAAAAGATCTAGTTAATGATAAGGGACATATGTTAGTTGAGAATATGGAAAAAGTATCAAGAGCACCAAATATACGTCAGACATGTTTTGACTATAAGCCATTTAGTGGAAAAAATGCTGTTGTTGTCTCAAGAGATGGTCTGCCACTTACAATTTTTAGAGAAGTATATAAATAGTATTTACTTAATAGCTGCCTTAACTGATCCCAATTTATCTATTTTCCCAATGAAAATACCTTTACCTTTGATAGGCACAACCCCAACAGACGATCCCGTAAAAACCCAAAAATCTTTATTAAGATTTTTTTTATCTTTCTTAACTTTGTTCAAAACAAATCTTAATGAATTTAATGGATTTATATAAACAGTATTTGTATTCCCGTTCACACTTTGATTGATTTTTCTATTAGAAATATTTGTTTTTAAATTACCAACATTAATTTTTTTATATTTTTTTTTTGATCCAATTAAAAATTTTATATTAGCACCAAAATCACTACACAAATCGCCAAAAGAAGTAATCCCTTTTTTTCTCTGCCTATAGCCTACTATTTCAATACAGGGTGCTATATGAGAAATGTATTTAGATATATTTTTCATTGTAATAACACCTTTAGATGAGAAAAAAGATCTTTTAATTTTATAACAAACTTCAAGCTCTATACCTAAAGTCGACTTATTTATTTTTACACTTTTGCCATTTTTTAAAACATTTCTTTTATAGACTGAGGCATAAAAAGGTTCTTTTTCTTTTAATTTTTTTATAAGAGGAATACCAGTCCCAGCTGCTTTAAAACCAACGACCGGAAGTTTAATTTTACTTTCACATAATTTTCGTAATCTTTGAGCTTCATTTATCTTTTTACAAAATTTTGATGGTATTGGAGCAATGATCTTGTTTTTTAAAAAGGCATTGACTAATTTATCGGATGTTTTTTCAATTAAAGATTTCATAATTCTAGTTTAATACCGACATTGGGTCGAGTCTAGTCTGAAACCAATTAATCCTAAAATCTAAATGAGGCCCAGTAGATCTACCAGTTGAACCAACGGTACCAATTATATCACCTTGATTTATTTTATCTCCGACCGTAACCATTACATTTTCAAGATGAGAATAGATTGTTGATATTCCATGTCCGTGATCCATAATAATTGTACCTCCAGTATAATAAAGATCATCCTCAGCCATAGTCACTGTGCCAGATCCGGAGGATTTAATCATTGTTCCTTGTTTGGCAGCAATATCAATTCCATAGTGAGGCCATTTCGGTTTACCATTTAAAATTCTTTGACTTCCGTAAACTCCACTAATAATTCCCTCAACCGGCATAATAAATTGATTTTTAAAAAAAGGTAAGTCAGAATTAATTGATCTTGCTTTTCCAATTTTATTATTTTCATCCTTAATTCTCTTATAAACAGACTCTGGTGGTGTTACTTTACTCTCTTCAAGTCCATCAATTCTTTGAATATTGTATTTTCGTTTTAAAACTTTTTTGATTATTTTTTCTTTTTTTCCATTTTGAATCTTTGTAATTGTTAAATCAAATTTTCTATCTCGATCAATTCCAAAAACAAAGTAACCATCATTTGAAACTTTTACTTCTTTTTTATCTATTAAAATTTTTGCAAAAGGATTAGTAATTCCAACAATATAATGACCTTGAAGAAATTTGCCTTCAAATTCTATAGCATTTGAATTAGTTGATATTAAAAAGATTATCAAAAAAAATAATCTAAATTTTATTTTGCTGTCCATCCACCATCAACCAATAAAGAAGTGCCTGTAATCATGGATGCAGCATCTGAGGCCAAAAAGACTACAGCTGATGCTACTTCAGATAACTCTGCAAATCTTCCTAAAGGGATATTATTTAACATATCTCGTTTAAATTTCTTATCTCTTAAAAATTTTTTAGTCATCGGAGTCACAACAAACGTTGGGCAAACCGTATTTACTCTAATGTTATATTTTGCAAGATCAATTGACATTCCTTTTGTTAAACCCTCTAAACCAAATTTATTCATATTATAGACACTTCTTATAGGGCCACCAACATGACCCATCTGAGAGGACATATTTACTATAGATCCACCTATTTTTTTTCTATTTTTAGATTTAATCATTTTTAACGCACAAAGATGAGCCAGGTTAAAACTTGCTATGGTATTTATTCTAACCATATATTCCATATCTTCCTTTTTGACTTTGGTAAAATGTGCTGGTCTATTATTTCCAGCATTGTTAATTAAGATGTCTATTCTTGACTGTTTATTAATGATTTTTTTTATTTCATTATAATCTGTGATATCACAAACATAAGATTTACAACTTGATTTAAACTTTTTTATTTTCTTGGAAACTTCGTTTAAATCTTTATTAGTTCTGCTGATTATGATCAAATTTGCACCAGCCTCAGCTAAAGCGATCGCGCATGCTCTACCAATACCTTTACCAGCACCTGTCACAACTGCAGTTTTATTTCTAAAATTATAATTTTTAAGGAACATTATAAAAATAATATTTTAATATCAGTGTAAATCAACTCAATAGCAACAATAAGAATTGCTAATAAACCAGCCCAAGCTATCCATTTATACTTTTTAATCCAATTTGATATTAATGTTGCAGCAGTCGCCATTAAAACAATTGATAAAACCAGTCCAAAAACAAGCAAATAATAGTGATCTCCAGCTGCCCCAGCAACACCCAAAACATTATCCAAACTCATTGTAAAATCAGCAAGCAGAATAGTCCAAATTGCTTTTATGAAGCTTGAGTTGTCTACTTGAATATCATCTTGATGACTTGAACCTTTCACAACATCAACATAAAGTTTATAAACTATATAAAGAAGAAGAAGACCACCAATTAATCTTAAACCCGTAATTTGTAACAAGTAAGCAGTTAATAAAGTTAATATAATTCTTAATACAACAGCACCACCTATGCCCCAAAAAATAATTTTTTTTCTCTGTTCTAGTGGAAATTTGGAGGCAACCATTCCAATAATGATTGCATTATCACCAGCAAGCACAAGATCTATTAAGATAATTTGCGTTAAAATAGTAATTTGCTCTGGCGTAACAAAATCAGATAGCATTAACCTCTAAGTATCATATCAGCACCTTTTTCTGCAATCATTATTGTTGGTGCATTTGTATTACCTGAAGTTATATTAGGCATTATTGATGCATCAATCACTCTTAAATTTTTTAAACCTTTTACTTTAAGTGTTTCATCGACCACTGCCATGTCGTCTTGACCCATTTTACAAGTACCAACAGGATGAAAAATAGTTTGAGCATAATCTGAGCCAGCTTTTACTAATTCCTCATCATCATTAATATTTATGCCAGGTCTATATTCTTCAGGTCTATATTTTTTAAAAGTTTCAGATTCCATGATAATTTTTCTTGTAAGTTTTAATCCTTTTGCAGCAATCATTCTATCATGTTGAGTTGAAAGATAATTGAGTTTTACTTTTGCGTAAATTCTTGAGTCTTTATTTGTAATATTTACAAAACCTCTACTAGTCGGTCTAATATTAGATACTGTTGGAGTAAATGCATGAAAGTCATGATTTTTAGTTGCTCCTAAAGTATCCATACTCATAGGCTGAACATGCCATTGCAGATCTGGTAATTCCATAGATGGATCACTTTTAGCAAACATACACATTTGACTAGCACCCATCGTCATTGGTCCACTTCGATTAAAAACATACTCAAGACCAATCATTAATTTACCAAATAAACTATTAACTTTTTTATTTAAAGATTTTAATCCATGAATTTTATAAATCGGCCTAAACATGAGATGATCCTGAAGATTTTCTCCAACCCCTTTTAGATCATGAATCATATCTATACCTAAATTTTTTAATTTATCGGAGTTACCAATTCCAGAAACTTGTAAAATTTGTGGCGAACCAATTGATCCTGATGAAAGAATAATTTCTTTATTAGCTAATATTTCTTTAAGTTCATTTCCTTGCCAGTATTCGACACTTTTAGCTATTTTATTGTCAAAGTTTATTTTTTTTACGTGTGCATTGGTTATTATATTAAGATTATTTCTATTTTTAATAGGATTTAAATATCCAACAGCTGTACTACATCTGAAGCCATCTTTTTCAGTGACTTGAAAGTAACCACATCCATGATTATCGCCAGTATTAAAATCTCTTGTTTTCGGAATTCCAAACTCTTCAGCTGCATTTTGAAACTCATCTAATAATGGAAGTTGAATTCTTTGATCAGATACAGACAATGGTCCACCAACACCGTGAAAATCGTCTTTTCCACGCTCTTGATTTTCTGCTTTAATAAAATATGGGAGGACATCATGCCATCCCCAGCCAGTGTTACCTAATTGACGCCAAACATCATAATCTCTACTTTGTCCTCTAATATATAAAAGACCATTTATAGCTGAACTGCCCCCTAAAGTTTTCCCTCTAGGATAACGAATTGAACGGTTATTCATTGTTTCATCAGGCTCTGTTTTATAACACCAATCTACAGATGGGTTGTGCATTGTTTTAAAATATCCAACAGGTATATGTATCCAGGGATAGTTATCTTTGCCACCAGCCTCAATTAATAAAACTTTATTTTGGGAATTTTCAGAAAGACGATTTGCAAGAACACATCCTGCAGATCCAGCACCAATAATTATAAAATCAAAGTTTTCCATCTCAAGTTGAATAGTTTTTTTAATTAAACTTATTTAATGATAATTACAACTATATCAACTAATTGTCACTTGTGTCAGCTTTGTTTTTCTGATTACATAAGTATGTTAAATTTAACTAACAAGAGGAATAATAATGAAAAAAATCATTTCAATGTTATTTGCAACAATTTTAGTTCTTGGATTTACATCAAGTGCTAATGCTGCAAAAACATTAAAGTGTCAAACTGTTCTTAACACTAAGGCCGACGAGGTTAAAATGTTAAAGGACTTTACTGACACTGTAACTGAATTAACTAGTGGATCATTGAAATTTGAAATATTGCCTGCAGGCGCAGTTGTTGGAGTTAAAGAAACTCTAGATGCTGTTGATAAAGGATTAATAGACTGTGGATTTGCTTGGACTCACTATTGGTCAGGTGATCATCCTGCTGCTATGTTATTTGGTTCGCCAGTAGCTGGTGGTGGAGTAGGTATTGATAATATCGCATTCTTATCATGGTTCCAATATGGTGGTGGTAAAGAATTATACGATCAACTTTGGAAAGAAATGGGAAGAGATATTAAAGGATTTATGATTCAACCAGTTGGTCCAGAGGCTTTAGGTTGGTTTCCAAAACCAATTAAAGATATGGCTGACTTTAGAAAATATAAATTCAGAACTCCTCCAGGAATTCCAGGACAAACTTATAAAGATATTGGTATAGCATCTGTTGCAATGGGTGGTGGAGATATCCTTCCAGCTCTTGAGGCAGGTACTATCGATGCTGCTGAATGGTGTTGTCCAAAACCAGACTTAACATTTGGTTTTCAAAAAGTATTAAAGCACTATTACTTACAAGGGTTACACCAAGTAGTCGTAAATGCTGACTTTTATATTACTGGAAAAACATACAATGCTATGAGTGCTCATGAAAAAAAGTCACTTGAGGTAGCTGCTAATGCTTCATTAGCAAAATCTTTAAGTTACAGAATCTATGAGAATGGTAAAGCTTTAAGAGAGCTAACTACTAAACATGGAGTAATTCTAGAAGATACACCTTCAGATTATTTCACAGAATATATGGCTGCAGCAAAAGCATCTTTAAATAAGAATGCTAAAGATAATAAATTTTTCAACGAAGTTTACACTTCAATGAAAAATTTCGCTGATGTTGCTGTTCCTTTCTGGAGTGGTGCTCAAATGTCTAATGCGAAGCTAGGAATGGCTCACGCGGCGACATTAAAGTAATCAGTAATTAATCTTGATTTTTTAGAGCGGACTATAAAGGTCCGCTCTAATTTTTTTAACTAAAATTTTATGGCAGAAGAACCTGGTAAACTAGATATCTCTGATGAAATGATTGCCGAAAGGCGAGGTGGATCAGGTAAAATGCCAGCTAATATGCCATCATGGATGGCTAAATCTATTATTAATATTGATAAATTCAGTAAGTGGATTGGTAGTATTGTTTGTTGGATATTGATACCGTTAATTTTTGCAATGACTTATGAAGTTCTTGCAAGAAAATTATTTTTAGCGCCAACAATTTGGGCCTACGACATAAGTCGTTTTCTTTATGGCGCATTATTTATGCTTGGTGCAGGATATGCTCTTTCTAGAGGAGTTCATATAAGAGCAGATTTTTTATACAGAAACTTTAAAATTAAAACACAAGGTCTTATTGATTTCTGGTTATATCTTTTATTTTATTTTCCAGGACTAATTGTTTTTCTTTATATGACCGTAGGTTTTGTTGAAGAGTCAATTAGAAGAGGCGAACGAGGGATGGACACTACTTGGATGCCATATATGTGGCCCATTAAAACATGTTTGTTACTTGGAATTATTTTTTTATTAATTCAAGGTTTTTCAGAATTATTAAAAAGTTATTGGGCAGCTAAAAAAGGCGAGTGGCCTGGAGAAACTAAATGATAGCTGAGTTTATAGATCCAGCAATCTTGGGCTTTATCCTAGTTGGAGTAATGTTATTTGCAATATTTATAGGGTTTCCCATTTCATTCACCTTAATATTTCTAGGTTTTGTATTTGGCTATCTTGGATTTGGAAAATTAGTTTTTTATTTAATGACCCTTCAATTTTCGATGGTCATGACCGAACAAACTCTCGCCGCCGTCCCGCTCTTCGTTTTTATGGGTATTATGATGGAACAAGCTGGATTGATGGAAAGGTTGTTTTCAGCATTTCAAATGATGCTAGCAAAAGTTAAGGGGTCTTTATATTACGCAGTTTTATTTGTCTCTGTAATATTTGCTGCAGCGACAGGAATTGTTGGTGCCTCTGTAACAATTCTTGGAATTATGGCGGCAAAATCTATGAATAGATCAGGGTATGATGTTAGACTTGCAGCTGGAACAATTACAGCTGGAGGAACTTTAGGAATATTAATTCCACCAAGCATTATGCTAGTTGTTATGGGGCCAATAATGGAAATTCCAGTAATTGATTTATTTGCTGCTGCAATCCTACCAGGAATTCTTCTTGCGAGCTTATACGCGGGTTACACAACAATTAGATGCATGATTAATCCTAAATTGGGACCAATTATACCTGATGACATGAGAGCTGCGAGCATGAAAGATGTGTGGATTGAATTTTTTTTAGGTTTAGTTCCACCCGCGGCTTTAGTATTTGCAGCATTAGGAAGTATTCTATTTGGTTTTGCTACTCCAACTGAAGCTGCAGGATGTGGAGCTATGGGTGCACTACTTCTTTCATTAGCCTATAAAAAGTTGACTTTTCCAAAGTTACAGGAAGCATTAGTCAAAACACTTGAAATAACTGCATTGATAATGGTTTTGGTTGCAGCTTCAAATTTTTTTGGTGCTGTTTTTGCAAGACTTGGAACACCAACTTTATTAACTGAATTTTTATTAGGTCTTGAAATGAATAAGTATCTAATTTTAGCGATGGTTATGGTAATGATATTTTTATTAGGATGGCCTTTAGAATGGGTGCCTATAGTAATGATTATTGTGCCAATAATATTACCATTAATTGAGGCATTAGGTTTTAATTTAACTTGGTTTGCAATATTAGTAGCTGTTAATTTACAAACCGCCTGGTTATCTCCTCCAGTTGCTCTTTCAGCTTATTTTTTAAAAGGTGTTGTTCCTGAATGGGATCTTAAAGATATATATTATGGAATGATGCAATTTATGGTTCTACAAGTATTTGGTTTGATTTTAATTATCATTTTTCCAAAAATTGCACTTTGGTTGCCAACTCTCCTATATGGACAGTAGAATAATAAAGTTTTATATTGTTTAAGTGAGTCAACTTAAAAATTCAAATAAATCACTCATTAATTGGGACTTAGTCACTGTCAATCCAAATAATAAAAACTGGGATTGGAAAGATTTATTTTATTTTTGGGGTGTCAATATTCAAAGTGTCATTGGTTTTTCTTTAATTGCCTCTTTATATGTTGTCTATGATTTAAACACTTTTATCGTTTTTTTTGGAACTCTAATAGGTTCATTATTAGTTTATTTTTTTTCAAACTTAATTGGTGAGCCTTCACAAAAGTTTGGATTACCTTTTGTAGTTTTATTGAGATCTTCTTTAGGTGTAAAAGGTGCAAAATATTTTGGTTTGATAAGAACTTTAGTTGGTATTTTTATGTTTGGAATACAAACATATTTTTTGTCAAAAGCATTTGTTTATTTGATCCGAATATTAATTTTTTCAATTGATCCATCATTGCTTGATCAAGAAGTCTTTTTATTATTTTTTTTAGGTCTAAATATAATTGATTGGATTTCAATTACATTGTCAATTCTTGTTCAAGTATCTTTGTTTAGTGTTGGAATGGTATTTAATAGAAAAATTATGAAATTTTCAGCAATAACTGTTTACATCGGAATTTTTATGTTTTTTTTGATTGTTCTATTAAATGACGTAAAAATTTCTTCTCAAGCATTTTTACAATCAGTAAATTATTATAATTTTTTTGATCAAAAAAACTTTATACCTCTATTAACTGTTGCTGGCACTGTTTTTGCTTATTTCTCAATAATTATTTTGAGTTATGGGGATTTTTCCCGTCATGTAAAAAATAAGAGTGAGTTAAAAAAAGGAAATCTGAGTTTAATACTTAATTTGGTTGTTTTTTCTTTTATGGCTTTATTTATTGTTAGTGGTGCTGATGCTTTAATAAAACAAGATGCACAAAATTTATCAAGAATTCTTACTAACCCAACTGACATAATAGGTAAAATGAACAATCTTTTAATTACAATTTTAGTACTGATTTTTATTATTATCGCATCTGCATCGACAA